>NZ_JBHILV010000002.1:0-238057 GCF_042193505.1 Bartonella sp. TS25HLJMH | reverse complement strand
GCTGTCAACGAGGTCTTCCCATGATCAACGTGACCAATCGTACCAATATTAACATGCGGTTTTGTTCGTTCAAACTTACTCTTCGCCATCGCTATTAATCTCTTTTTATTCCCTATTCTTGTTAGCACCTAGGGACAGTCCTGCAAAACTCAATCCGACTGGGCTGTAACCAGCTCAATCACCACAACTCTTAGACGGAAAACCCCACCCAATCTATAAATGGAATATCTTCCATCATACCTATTTGCCTAATCACCAACAACTATTTGGAGCGGGTAGCGGGAATCGAACCCGCATATTCAGCTTGGAAGGCTGCTGCTCTACCATTGAGCTATACCCGCATGACTCACATACTAACTCTCCTTCGGTGAATGGTGGAGGGGGTTGGATTCGAACCAACGTAGCATACGCAACGGATTTACAGTCCGCCCCCTTTAACCACTCGGGCACCCCTCCATTACACCGGTAAAGTCGCGCAATGAGACATTACGAAAACCATCTTGAATACCCATTCAATTCAATCTGATTGCGAAGTGGTTATGACGATTACTATTGTATCTGTCAACAGAATAAATACAATTCTGTACAAATTTCCTGCTCATAACTTTAAATCACAGATTTTTTCTCTCTATTTTTCTTATTAACACGCTATAAAGAAGCTATGAAAGAAAAAACATCACAAAATTCTCATTATGCTCGTTTACGTCGCCGATATCGCGATACAAAAGGCTCTCCTTCTCGATCTTTTACACACCTAAAGAAGAAAGCTGCTTCTTTACAGCAAGGGATAATCCATCTTTATGGCATTCATTCTGTTCAGGCAGCTTTAGAAAACCCAAAAAGAATTTTAAAATGTCTTTACGTTACACAAAATGCCTTAAAACGATTAAATATATCCGAATCAGATTATCCTTGCCCTGTTACATTATGCACCCCAAAATATCTTGATTCGCTTGTTGGAAGTGAGGCTGTTCATCAAGGTATTGTTTTGGAAACTCTCCCCCTCAAACCATGCAAACTGTCGGAACTAACCAATACTGATCTGGTCATTGTCATGGATCAAATTACCGATCCGCATAATGTTGGCGCTATTATGCGCTCTGCAGTTGCATTGAAAGCTAAAGCGCTTATTACAACTTGCCGTCACTCTCCCCACGAAAGCGGTGTTCTTGCGAAAGCGGCATCTGGAGCTCTGGAAATGATTCATTATATTACCGTACGAAACCTCGCTGAAGCTCTTCAAGAACTTCATCAAACAGGTTTTACAAGCTTTGGTCTCGATTCAGAAGGGGACAAACCTCTTGAAACAGCATTAACAGGGAATAAAATTGCTCTTGTTTTAGGAGCAGAAGGTAAAGGTTTACGTAAAAAAACACGTGAAACCGTTTGCGCTTTAACACGCCTTGATATGCCTGGAAATATTAAATCATTAAATGTTTCAAATGCAGCAACAATAGCGCTTTATGTGGCACATAAATATCTTAGATTCTAGTTTTTAATTTTTTTGTGAAACATCAAAAAAACCAACCAACAAAAAACCCGCAAGAAATCCGCCAATATGAGCTTCCCATGCTATTGAGATGCCATTTTCTTCAAACAAAATAGAAGAAATACCTATGATAAAATCAGCCATCAGCCATACCCCCATATAAACAAGCACCCCCTTAGAACACAGAGCTTCTTTAATGGACAATAAAGGTCCCAAAAGTTTTTCGTTCTGCGCATTGACAGCTAGATAGCCACTAGAAAAACCGTAACGTGCAATAGCACCCATCATTCCAGATACGGCACCTGACGCCCCAATAAGTGATATGGTACTTTCTTGATGAAATGTAAAATAAGTCAAAACAGAAATAACTGCCATTAACACCCAAAAAATTAAAAAACGTAAAGCACCAAAATGCCTTGCTAAAGGAGAGCCAAAAACCAAAAGCCAAACCATATTAATAGCAACATGTTTAAAACTACTATGCATAAATGAATAACTCACCATGGTATAACAGAGTGCTACAGGATCCCTCTTAAACAATGCTGGTATAAATGAAAAAAATTCAAGACTTTCAACATAAACCTTATGAGAAAAAAAATACTGAGAAATGCAATAAAGACAAAAACAAAATGCTATCAAAACAACTATAATAAATGGAACATTCAACAAGGGTTCTTTAGGTTGTTTCGGTAATCGAGAAACATCATTATGTTGGTGACTAGAAACTTTCATTTTATAAAATCTCGTATTCTTTAGAGAATGGGTTATTCTTTATACAAAATAAATATACCACTCCCAGTGATGCAGAATCTTTTCAACGCCTCTTCGAAGCTCCTTTTTAAATTTTCAATAGCTCTACATGAAAACACGTGTATTTTATACAAAAGATTTTAAAAAGCATGGATATCAAGAATATGATTTACAAACTTAGCGGTATCCTGCTTATTAAAATGTGAAGTTATTATGTAATATACAAGAACTTACGAATAGACAAACTCACTTATGAAGTGGTGTATAATAAAAATATATAAACATTGTTTTTTTACTAGAAACATACTGATCACTGCATTTTTTAACCAAGCTATACTTCGATTGATAAACTTTAAATAATCTTAAATCTCAATTTTTCCATTAATATAGCTTGTATTTCTTCTACTCTTTGAATGAAAAACGACATCTCTATGAGAAAAAACTATCAACACAGCTTTCTCTAGATATATTCATTAGTGTTTCATGATGAACTACTCACTTGATAGTCTGTTTCCCTCATAAATGCAAAAGCGTCAGTTCAACCTCTAACAAATATAATTCAAGAACTGTCTCCTATGAAACGCTGAAAAATATGTTGATTTTAATGACGCATCTTTGAATTTAAACAGTTCATGAAGGAAATTTTTATTCCTTATCTTAGATAATCTTATCTACACATCCGCCACTTGTAATGCGCAAGAGAATAATTTGGATTAATTCAATATAAAAAACTTTAAATGAGGCAATCATAGGAATTTGAACCTCTCATTAAGTTGTAAAATGATAAAGAACCATTATAAATAAATGTATTATACATAGATAACATACTAATCATTGAAGAGGAAGATCTTGAGAATTCTGCTTGCAATCCTTTAACCACACATCATAAATAGGATGCTCAACAGCATTCAAACCAGGACTATCTGCAAACATCCATCCTGTAAAAATACGCCGTACTTTTTTATCTAATGTCACTTCATTGACTTCAACAAAACCAGTTGTACGCGTTGGTTCATCTTTAGAGCTCGTATAACACGCACGTGGCGTTACCTGTAATGCACCGTACTGATAAATTTTACCAAGAGTAACTTCAAAACGTGTGGTCCGCCCCGTGATTTTGTCAAGACCTGCAAAAACAGCAATTCCATTGCTAATACGCTCAGCCCGCACTCCACTATTTAAGGATAAAAATACTAAAACTCCCATTAAAAAAATATATATAAAATGCTTCACCCCTAACAATAAAAAAAATCTCATCATATCAAAATCAATCGCATCTTAAAAAATAATTCTTTTCATAACATAGAGTCAAATAAGACAAAAATATACGCGCACACTAAAATCTTTTATTTTTTAGGTGACCACGCATCATAATCTTCATGCACACAAGAACGCTCTCCATTGGAGGTGATAGCCCCCTTTGGTCGATAGTACTCACTTGTTCCTGTCATATTTGCAACATGAGGCTTTTCCCATTCATAAGGATGATAATCCTCTTGTGTTGGTGGGCACTCACAGCGATGATGAATCCAGCCGTGCCAACCTGGTGGAATAGTAGAGGCCTCAGAATAGTCTTTATAGATAACCCAACGGTGCGGATAACCATCCTTATGAAGTCCCCCTTCATAATATATATTTCCAAATTGATCTTCCCCTATCCGCTTACCTTTGCGCCATGTGAAAAAACGCGTACCAATGGTATTGCCATTCCACCATGTGAAGATTTGCTTAAAAAAACGAGCCATCTGCTATTCCATTCATTTAGTGCGCTCATGAAATTAATCGTTGGAATAAAAATGTTAACGATTGAAATTACCGAAAAAGTTACTAGTAAATTCAGCTACAATTCCAATTGATAGGATAACGTGCTATCCCTTAATTTCAAGAAGATATCATATGTATGGCTTCTTCTCCACCCCATAAAATTTAATCTATGCCAAGTTTCATCTTAACCAATTCATTAACAGCTTGAGGGTTTGCCTTACCAGCTGTTGCTTTCATTACCTGTCCAACAAACCAACCAGCTAAAGCGGGTTTCTGTTTTGCTTGCGCAACTTTATCAGAATTATTAGCAATGATTTCATCAACGGCTCTCTCAATTGCCTTTGTATCTGTCACCTGCTTCATATTTCGCTCTTCTACAATTTGGCGTGCATCTCCCCCCTCATTCCAAATAATCTCAAAAAGATCTTTGGCAATTTTTCCAGAAATAACTCCTTCTTTTATGAGATCAATAATGCTTCCCAATTGATTTGGCGATACCGGTGACTCTTCAATCTCACGATTATCTTTATTTAAAGCCCCTAAAAGGTCATTAATCACCCAATTGGCAACTATTTTTCCATCACGCCCACGCGCTACTTCTTCAAAATAATCAGCAATAGCCTTTTCTGTCACAAGAATGGAAGCATCATACACTGTCAATCCCATTTCCTTAACAAAACGTGCTTTTATAGCGTCAGGCAATTCTGGTAAGTCTGCTGCCAAAGCATCCACAAATGCTTGATCAAATTCTAATGGTAAAAGATCAGGATCAGGAAAATAACGATAGTCATGTGCTTCTTCTTTTGAGCGCATAGAGCGCGTTTCACCTTTAGCCGCATCAAAAAGCCGAGTCTCTTGATCTATGACGCCTCCATCTTCTAAAATTGCGATCTGACGACGCGCTTCATACTCAATTGCTTGACCAATAAAGCGAATAGAATTAACGTTTTTAATTTCACAGCGCGTTCCAAAATTTTCACCAGGACGACGAACAGATACATTCACATCTGCACGCATAGAACCTTCATCCATATTGCCATCGCAAGTGCCCAAATAACGAACAATCGTACGCAATTTTGTCATATAGGCTTTGGCTTCATCTGATGAGCGCATATCAGGTTTGGAAACAATTTCCATAAGAGCAACACCAGAACGATTAAGATCTACAAAAGACATCGTTGGATGTTGATCGTGCATCGATTTTCCAGCATCCTGTTCAAGATGCAACCTCTCAATTCCCACTTCAATATCTTCAAATTGGCCATTCGAATCTGGACCAACTGATATGATAATCTTTCCCTCTCCCACAATGGGATAGCGAAATTGAGAAATCTGATACCCCTGCGGTAAATCTGGATAAAAATAATTTTTGCGATCAAAAACAGATTTTAAATTAATATGCGCCTTTAATCCTAACCCCGTTCGAACCGCTTGACGGACACATTCTTGATTAAGAACAGGCAACATACCTGGCATAGCTGCATCAATGAGTGATACATGATTGTTCGGCTCTGCACCAAATTTGGTTGATGCTCCTGAAAAAAGTTTCGAATTTGATATGATTTGCGCATGAACTTCCATGCCAATGATGACTTCCCAATCACCTGTAACTCCAGAAATAAAACGCTTAGAATCAGGAGTACGCGTATCAATGATGCTCATTGCCAATCCACTACCAATATTTTAAAATATACTCATGGCTTATCTAAAACCATTCTCTCAGTGCAATCCTAGGACATAAATCTTACAAAAACCCCGATAGAATCGGGCTTTTTCTGTTCGCATAAATATTAAGCTTTTTTAGGAGCCTTTTTCTTAGCTGATGTTTTTTCTGTAGACGTTTCTTTCACTGCAGATTTTTTCTTTACCGGCTTTTCTTCAGGGGCATCTGATTCGTCATATTCTTTCATCAACTCTTCAACCGTCACTTCTTTATCTGTGACTTTTATCTGTGCTAATAAATGATCAATGACCTTTTCTTCAAAAATCGGAGCACGTAGATTTTCAACAGCTTCCGGAGTCCTGCGGAAAAAATCCATAATCTCTTTCTCTTGTCCAGGATACTGGCGAACCTGATCAAAAACGGCTGCTTTTAGCTCATCCTCACTAACTTTAACACCAACCTTCATTCCAATTTCAGAAAGCACCAAACCAAGACGAACACGACGTTGCGCAAGGACACGATATTCCTCCCGTGCCTTTTCTTCTGTAATACCTTCATCTTCAAAACTGCGCCCAGCCTTTTTCAAATCATCATTAACCTGAGCCCATATATTGTTAAACTCAATCTCTAAAAGTTCCTCAGGAATCTCAAAATTATAATCAGCATCTAAAGCATCAAGAATTTGACGCTTAACTTTTTGACGTGTCACTGAACCGTATTGGCTTTCAATCTGCCCACGAACGACCTCACGTAAGCGATCTAGAGACTCTAAACCAACTTTTTGTGCTGCTTCATCATCAATTTTTAATTCATCTGGTTTAAAGACAGCTTTGACAGTAATGTCAAACTCTGCTTCCCGTCCGGACAAATGTGCTGCACTGTAATTATCAGGAAACTTAACAAAAATCGTTTTTGCATCCCCAGCTTTCACACCAACCAATTGCTCTTCAAAACCAGGAATAAATTGTTTTGACCCAAGAATCAGTTGTGCATCACTATCTGCCCCACCTTCAAATGGAGCGCCTTCAAGCTTACCTTGATAATCTATGGTAATACGATCACCTTCTTCAGAAGCCCCCTCTTTTAGGGAATAATTACGCGTAGAAGAAAGGACGCGATTGATTTGATCATCAATATCCTGTTCAGGAATAGTTGCAATTTCACGGATAACCTTAATATGTTCAAAATCTTTAATTTCAATTTTTGGTAAAACTTCATACTTTAAACTAAAAGTAAAATCAGCTTTGCCATCTAGAATTTTTTCATCTTCATCTATATCAATTTTCGGCTGCATCGCTGCACGTTCATTGCGATCTGCTAAAATAGACCGAGGCGCATCACTGAGTATCTCATTGAGAATCTCCGCCATAAAGGATTTACCATACATTTTTCGCAAATGCCCACTAGGCACTTTACCGGGACGAAAACCATTAAGCTTGATTTTTCCCTTGGTATCATCCAATCTTTCATTCAGCTTTTCTTCTAAATCTTTCGCTGGAACCACGATCTTAATTTCGCGCTTCAGTCCTTCATTAAGCGTCTCGGTAACCTGCATTAAACACCTTCATTTTCCTAAGGAGAGGGATAACCCCACTCTAATAATCATTACATTCTAACACTTCGAGTGTTACATTTACCATGAAGCGGAATTTCAGACACGTAGAAATCCGTAGCACTTAAGGGATTGCTTTGGTGCGGATGGAGGGACTCGAACCCCCACGGTCTCCCGCCAGAACCTAAATCTGGTGCGTCTACCAATTTCGCCACATCCGCTCAAACTTACAAGCTAATAACCTTATACAAGCGGCGTCTCTATACCATTAATTACGGGAAAAAAGCAAACAAATATATTAAAAAAAACAAAATCTATGCTTTTCATACATAACTGCTTACGCTAAAAGTCAATTATGTTAAAGACATTCGATATCCCAATTCATATCATCGGTGGCGGTCTTGCGGGGTGTGAAGCAAGCTGGCAAATCGCTCAATCAGGAATTCCTGTTGTTTTGCATGAAATGCGACCCGAAAAAAAATCAGATGCCCATAAAACCGATAATTTGGCAGAACTGGTTTGTTCAAATTCATTTCGTTGCGATGATTCATTAACAAATGCCGTAGGGCTTTTACATGCTGAAATGCGATTAGCGAAATCGTTAATTATGAAAGCTGCTGATGCCAACAAAGTTCCCGCAGGTAGTGCCCTTGCTGTTGACCGTGATGGATTTTCAAAAACCGTTACGACAGCAATCGAAAACCATCCTCTTATAACAATCAAACGTGAAGAAGTTCAAGAAATTCCTAAAGCTTGGAAACATGTTGTCATTGCAACGGGTCCCCTTACATCACCTGCACTTGCTCAAGAATTACAAGCAATAACCGGTATAAAAGCTCTTTCTTTTTTTGATGCGATTGCACCTATTATCCATACCGATAGTATTGATATCAACATTTGTTGGTATCAGTCTCGCTATGATAAAATTGGTCCTGAGGGAACAGGAAAAGATTATCTTAATTGTCCCCTCAACAAAGAACAATATAAAACATTCGTTGAAGCATTAAAAAATGCTGAAAAAACAGAGTTTCGTGACTTTGAAAAAACGCCCTATTTTGATGGATGCCTCCCCATTGAAATTATGGCTGAGCGCGGACTTGAAACGTTAAGACACGGTCCTATGAAACCTATGGGCTTAACCAATGCCCATAACCCTACAGTTAAACCCTATGCTGTCGTTCAATTACGCCAAGATAATAAACTTGGAACGCTTTACAATATGGTCGGCTTTCAAACAAAACTGAAATATGGTGAACAAATTCGCATTTTTAGAATGATTCCCGGTCTTGAAAAAGCAGAGTTTGCGCGTCTTGGTGGTCTTCACCGCAATACCTACCTCAACTCGCCAATTATTCTTGATCAAACCCTTCGTTTAAAACAAAAAAAACAACTACGCTTTGCAGGGCAAATTACCGGATGTGAAGGTTATGTAGAATCAGCGGCAATAGGGCTTCTTGCTGGACGTTTTGCTGCTGCCGAATATCATCATATTTCCCCTTGCCTACCCCCACAAACGACAGCATTCGGAGCCCTTTTGAATCATATTACAGGGGGACACATCATAGATGAAAAAGCAGAAACACAGTCCTTTCAGCCAATGAATATCAATTTCGGACTCTTTCCCCCTATTGCTTCTATTAGACATTCAGGAAAACGCTTAGCAAGTAAAGAAAAAAAATTAGTAAAAAAACAAGCCATCACAGCAAGAGCTCTCAATGATTGTACTCAGTGGTTAGCAGATAAAGAATCAAAGAGTTCCTTATAAAAAACACACGATTCGCCTCTCATCTACTGAATAGATCTTTATGACTCTCGTGAAAAAATCATTCTAAAGCCTTTTAAAGACTGCTCCCCCAATCAATAAATACTACTCTACGTTTCACCATTTATTTAATTATGTAGGTGCTTGTAAAATAACTTTTGGCGATAAAAAACCTTTACCGCTATCAACAATTTAATCTGATTTAATGACTAAAAATAAAATAATCATATCAATATATTATGAATAATAAAAAATTAAATAGATGGAAAATACACAAACAATACTGTATTATCTCTATTGAGAGTTTTTATATTACGTAATATACATTATTTTATAAGGGTAATTTTTCTGTTTTTTAACTTCCTTCATCAAAATTTGTGTTATTCTCTCACTTTAACTTTTGTGTGATGAAGAAAAAGCGCTCGCTTGCATATCACAAGTGAAATAGGGATATGGAAAAAATATTTGTAGGATAGAGCTGGATCTATCTCTTCCCTCTCAAATGCCAAGAAAAATCACAATATTGAAAGTGAAATCTAAATATCATAAGATTCTTTCATTTCAGAATCTCTTATAATAAATCAATAAAACTTATCCTCTTGGTGCGTCACAAGCAAGGTTGGCGTATAAGTAAAAGAATAAAACTATTCCTTATGCACTCATCTCAGATGTTAAGGGCTAGTCGCAACATTATAGGAACTGAGAAAAACAGTACGATGGCACCAACATGCACTTTTATTAAGCGTAAATGGCGGTATATAATAACTTTTATAGACTTTACAGAGTTTTTTGCCTCATACTATTTACGGATCTTGTTTTGAAATAAATACCGTAACTCTTCAGCGTAATAAAAGTTAACATTACATTTTATAAGCCACACGGGTACTGCATTAATACAGTGCAATATTTTACTGAAAAGGCTAAAAAATATATTTTAAGCTGACAGTATTTTATACAACACTTAAAATTATTTTCAAAAATACCAGCGATACATAAAAATAAAAAATACCGCAAAAATCTCAACGTGTTATATGAAAAATGGGCATAATACATGTGCTAAAAAAAACCCGCTTATAAATAAATCGGGTTTTTTTATGTAGCTTAAATTATTTTTTATTAACTGCTTCTTTAAGGCTTTTTCCTGCAGAAAATTTGGGTACAGAACGTGCTGGAATATCGATTTCAGCACCAGTTGAAGGATTACGCCCCTTTGTTGCGGCACGATGAGAAACTTCAAAAGAGCCAAAACCTGGAAGACGAACATCTCCCCCTGAAGCCAAAGCTTCTGTTATAGAAGCCATAAAAGCATCAACAACAGCACCAGCTTGCGCTTTCGAAACACCTGCCTTTTCAGCAACGGAGCTAACCAATTCACTTTTATTCATAAAATATTTCCTTTCCCTATATTACCTGACAACATGACTTAATCATGTTATTGGTCAGTTTATTGAAAAGTACAGCAAACAGAAGTCTTATTTTTATCCAAAACATTGTTTTTTTAGCAATAATCACAGTTATTCACGGAATTTTTTACTTTTTCCAACAAAAAACAGAATAATAACCTCAACAACGCCTTCTACCACCTAAAAAATGCCGTTATAAATGAGATAAGTGAATCAGTGTGCAATCTGTATTCCTTCACTATCACTGCTCTCTGACCGGATTGGGACAGCCACCGTAGAAGGTTCTTTCCATTCAATAGTGTCTGGAAAACGAACCAAAGCGTGTTTCAAAACTTCACTTACATGATTTACCGGAATAATTTCCATATTATTTTTGACATCGTCAGGAATATCAACCAAATCTTTTGCGTTTTCTTCAGGAATAAGTACCTTTTTTATCCCTCCTCGAAGAGCTGCTAGAAGTTTTTCTTTTAATCCACCAATTGGTAAAACGCGTCCACGTAAAGTAATTTCACCAGTCATTGCAATATCTTTATGCACAGCTACTCCTGTAAGAACCGAAACAATTGCTGTCACCATTGCAATCCCAGCAGATGGGCCATCTTTTGGCGTTGCACCCTCTGGAACATGAACATGGATATCGCGTTTTTCAAAAAGTGGAGGTTCAATACCAAAATCAACAGCACGAGAACGTACATAAGATGCTGCCGCTGAAATGGACTCTTTCATAATATCACGTAAATTTCCAGTTACAGTCATCTTACCTTTGCCAGGCATCATAACTCCTTCAATGGTCAATAACTCTCCACCGACTTCTGTCCATGCAAGTCCTGTCACAACACCAATTTGATTTTCTCCTTCAATCTGATTGTAATGATAACGTTTAACACCCAAGAAATCATGAATATTACTTTCTGTAACTTTTACAGATTTTTGATGTGTTTTGAGAATTTTTGTAACGGATTTGCGGGAAATTTTCATGAGTTCACGCTCAAGGTTACGAACGCCTGCCTCACGTGTATAAAACTGAATAATTGACCTTAGTGCTCCATCAGAAATACTGAGTTCTTTTTTAGACAAACAGTGATCTTTTAGCGCCTTTGGTAAAAGATGCTGTTTAACAATTTCCATTTTCTCACATTCAGTATAACCAGCAATACGAATAATTTCCATACGATCCATTAACGGACCTGGAATATTAAGCGTATTGGCAGTTGTGATAAACATGACATCAGAAAGATCATATTCAACTTCCAAATAGTGATCAATGAATGTACTGTTTTGTTCAGGATCAAGAACTTCTAATAAAGCGGATGAAGGATCTCCACGAAAATCTTGTCCCATTTTATCAATTTCATCAAGCAAGAAAAGCGGATTAGATTTTTTGGCTTTTTTCATAGACTGGATAATTTTTCCAGGCATAGAACCAATATATGTTCGGCGATGTCCGCGAATTTCTGCTTCATCCCGCACGCCTCCCAATGAGATACGAACATACTCACGCCCCGTCGCCTTTGCAATAGAGCGCGCTAATGATGTTTTCCCTACACCAGGAGGACCTAACAAACAAATAATAGGACCTTTTATCTTTGACGCGCGACTTTGTACGGCCAAATATTCAATAATTCGCTCCTTAACTTTTTCAAGACCGAAATGTTCATTATTCATGACCTTTTCAGCAAAATCTAAATTGTTTTTAATCTTAGATTTTTTACCCCAAGGCATTGCTAATAACCAATCAAGATAGTTACGGACAACTGTCGCTTCTGCAGACATAGGAGACATATTCCGTAATTTTCTCAATTCTGCCCCAGCTTTTTCCTGTGCTTCCTTGGATAGTTTTGTATTCTTGATACGTTCTTCTAATTCAGAGAGTTCATCTCGGCTATCATCACCTGCCCCTAATTCTTTTTGAATAGCCTTCATCTGCTCATTGAGATAATATTCTCGTTGGTTTTTTTCCATTTGCCGTTTAACATGCGAACGAATACGTTTTTCAACCTGCAAAACAGAAATTTCTCCTTCCATGAAGGACAGAACACGTTCAAGACGGGCCCGTACAGGTAAGAGCTCTAGTATTTCCTGTTTTTCTGCAAGTTTTATCATCAAATGAGAAGCAATCGTATCGGCAAGCTTAGAAGGATTATCAATCTGACCAATCGCATTAACAACTTCAGGAGAGATTTTTTTATTAAGCTTTACATAGTTTTCAAAATAAGCAATCACTGACCTTGAAAGAGCTTCAATCTCAACATCACTTTCTCTAGATTCTTCTGTAACAGTCGCATATGCCTGATGATAACCTTCACTTAAAGCAAATTGACTAATTTTTGCACGTGCAGTTCCTTCAACCAAAACCTTTACAGTACCATCAGGAAGCTTTAAAAGTTGAAGAATATTAGCAAATGTACCAATATGATAAATATCCTCTGATTTTGGATCGTCATCAGAAGCATTTTTTTGTGTCACCAATAGTATTTGCTTGTCAACCGCCATCGTTTCTTCAAGAGCACGAATTGATTTTTCGCGGCCCACAAAAAGTGGAACAATCATATGGGGGAAGACAACAATATCACGAAGAGGTAAAACAGCATAAACCCCATCTCTTACTTCATCTGTCTTTTTATCAATATATCGCATAACTCTCCTTTCTGGAGCCTATGAGCTATCTACAACAACCAGCCCACCTTTAAAAAACCTCAGCTCTTCACAATACATGAAGTTGTAATTACTAATACATAAATCAAGCATTATAATGATATTATTATAAACACCCATCAAATACCGTTCATTACCACCTTTCATATTGTGCTTAGCACAATATCATGCTGATACATTTTCTTTATCTTCTGCACGTTCTGAGTAAATATAAAGAGGACGCGCTTTCCCATCAACGACATCACTCGAAATAACCACTTTTTGAACGCCTTCAAGAGCCGGTAGCTCAAACATCGTCTCAAGAAGGATCTTCTCCATAATAGAACGTAAACCACGAGCACCAGTTTTACGTTCAATTGCTTTCTTCGCAATAACACGTAAAGCATCTTCATGAAATGATAACTCGACATTCTCCATTTCAAAAAGACGCTGATATTGCTTTACTAAAGCATTTTTAGGTTGTGATAGAATTTGCATGAGGGCATTAACATCTAAATCCTCTAAGGTAGCGACTATAGGAAGGCGCCCAATAAATTCTGGTATTAAACCAAATTTTATAAGATCTTCCGGCTCTAAATCGCGAAAAATTTCACCGACACAACGCTCATCAGGAGCCTTAACGGTCGCAGAAAAACCAATAGAGGTTTTTTCACCACGCCCTGAAATAATCCGTTCTAAACCTGCAAAAGCCCCTCCACAAATGAATAAGATGTTTGTGGTGTCAACCTGAAGAAACTCTTGTTGCGGATGCTTACGTCCACCTTGAGGAGGAACAGAAGCAATCGTTCCTTCCATAATTTTTAATAACGCTTGCTGAACTCCTTCCCCCGAAACATCTCTTGTAATAGAAGGATTGTCTGCTTTACGAGAAATCTTATCGACCTCATCAATATAAACAATGCCACGTTGTGCACGTTCAACATTATAATCTGCTGCTTGAAGAAGTTTCAAAATAATATTTTCTACATCCTCACCTACATAGCCTGCTTCCGTCAAAGTGGTCGCATCCGCCATCGTAAAAGGCACATCAATAATACGTGCTAATGTTTGTGCAAGATAAGTTTTACCACAGCCCGTTGGACCAACAAGAAGAATATTTGATTTAGCCAACTCAATATCATTGCTTTTAGACTGATGCGCCAACCGTTTATAATGATTATGAACAGCAACAGAAAGAACACGCTTTGCATGCTGCTGACCAATAACATAATCATCAAGAACTGTTATAATTTCCTGTGGCGTAGGAACACCATCACGCACCTTAACCCCAGAAGACTTATTTTCTTCCCGAATAATATCCATGCAAAGCTCTACACATTCATCACAGATAAATACAGTAGGCCCCGCAATGAGCTTACGCACCTCATGCTGACTCTTGCCGCAGAACGAGCAATAGAGAGTATTTTTTGATTCGTTCCCGCTATTGCTAATTTTGCTCATTTTTCTTTCCTTTCACCACGATATATGAATACTTTTCCTTTTCAAAGGAAGCTTTTCATCATGAAAACTAAAAGACATATAGAAAACCATGCATGTCTCAATATTTTTAGGTGTTTCTCTTATTTTGCGATATTTTTTATAAAACTCTGTGATTTAAAGTAGCTGTTTTTTCTATAAAAATTCTTAATCTTTTTCTTCTTTTTCAGTTTCTGCACGATATTGTATAACATCATCAACTAAGCCAAACGCTTTGGCTTCTTCTGCTGTCATAAAATGATCGCGATCGAGAGTTTTCTCAATAATCTCATAATCTTGACCTGTATGTTGAACATAAATTTCATTTAAACGCCGTTTCATCTTTATAATATCTTGCGCATGTCGCTCAATATCTGAAGCTTGACCTTGAAAACCACCGGATGGTTGATGCACCATAATACGTGCGTTTGGCAATGTAAAACGATGACCCTTTGCTCCAGCTGTTAACAATAAAGACCCCATAGATGCCGCCTGCCCCATGCAAAGCGTAGAAACAGGAGGGCGAATAAACTGCATAGTATCATAAATAGCCATACCAGATGTTACGACACCACCTGGAGAATTAATATAAAGACTAATTTCTTTTTTAGGATTTTCCGCTTCCAAGAAAAGCAATTGTGCACAAACAAGCATTGCCATACCATCTTCGACAGGACCATTAATAAAAATAATCCGCTCCTTTAAAAGACGGGAAAAAATATCATAGGCCCGTTCACCACGATTGGTTTGTTCAATAACCATAGGAACAAGGCTTAATGCTGTTTTCATTGGATCACTCATATTTCTACTTTCCGTTCATATAACAACCGCTCTTTACACATTCAATGTTTTTATCCATACGTTAACATTACTCTCTTGTGCAAGCTACAATCAAGAGCTGTTTAAGATAGATTAAAATCCCAATAGTTAAAATAGCAATAATAACTCTACTTAAACAAATGATGAACATCAGGAATGCGAGATACCGCCCAATGGTAAAAACTTCCTTCCCGAGGTCTTTTCGTGGTCTTTGTCTTTCTGTGAATATGAAAGCCTATCAAGCGTGAATCTGTAAGCGGCTTTACGCCAAAAGCTGGTTCAAAAATACGTTCAGCTTTTCGCCCAGTCCAATAATAAAAAGTTTCCTTTTCCTTTGCTTCATGAAAAAAACCATATCGTTTTGCTAATCGCGAAACACCATCATTGCCAAATATCGTAACGCCAAGAGTTCCTGGCAAAATCGGTATTTTTTTCCTCTTTAACCAGAACGGTCTCCAAACACGACGCTTAAACCCAAGCCAATGAGGAATAATTTCTGTGCCTGCCCAATAATCTTCAAATACTTTTATAATAGGATTATTAGGCGGAAAATAAAGTGCAGAAACGCCTACTCTTGTATTATTTTCTCTTGCCAACCAAACCTTATCCGCATCTGGATGAAATTGTTTAACAAGGTAAACATCTGTATCTAACCAAACACCTTGTTGATATTTCATCAGCATAACACGAAAAAAATCCGAAAACTGAACAATTGTACACCCTAGTTTATCATCAGAAAAATCGGGATCAAGGCGATAAATTGCTGAGCGTGGTAAAATTGATTCGGCCTCATGCAACTCAACACCGGCAGGGAGATTATCTATTTTTTTATCATAACTAAAAAGCTTAACGCGCTGTCCAGTTTTAACCATTGAGGACAAACAAAGCCTATCCACCAATCTTAATTGTCCACTATACCAAAAAGTACAAATATCCATAGATAATATATCAAAAATATTCTAAACTTACGCGAAAGAGTTGTTCAACATCACGAACCCTATCAGCAAGAGCAAAAATCACTATTCTATCACCAGACAAAATGCGCGTATCTGCCGAAAGCTGTATTATTGTCTTATTGCGATAAATTGCACCAATTCTCAAACCATCTGATAAATTGAGCTCTGATAATGACTTACCAACCAATGAAGATGTTTGCATCACTTCAGCTTCAATAATTTCTGCTCGGCCATTAAAAACTGAATGAACAGAACGAATACGCCCACGGCGCATTTGTTGCAAAATTCTCGATATTGTAACGCTATGGGGATTAAGATATGCATCCACACCAACGGCACGACTAAATTCTTGGTAGGCAACATTATTAATCAATACCATATTGGCTTTGCAGCCCAATCTTTTAGCAATAATAGCGCTTAAGAGATTAACCTGATCTTGATTGGTCAATGTAATCATTAAATCGGACTGATCAATTCCCGCATCTTGTAGAATCACTGGATCTAACACGTTACCGTATAAAACTGTTGTTTTTTCAAGCTGATCGGCAATTGTGAGAGCTCTTTCTCTATGTGATTCTATAATCTTCAATTTTAATTTATGGAAACGCTTTTCAATAGCCTGTGCAACATAAAGACCAATGTGACCGCCCCCTGCAATAATCATGCGATGGGCATCTTGTTCTTTATGACCAAAAAGCCCAACAGCACGACGCATCTGTTCACGAGAAACAACAAGATAGGTTATATCACCAACGCGTAATTGCGTTTCTGAATGTGCAACCAATAATTCCGCGCCACGTTTAATAGCGGTAACCGTCGTATGAAGATCTGGAAAAAGCTCTGTTAATTGACGCAAAGGTGTATTAATAACTGGACAATCTTCCATGCATTCCAAGGCTAGCGCAACAACATCATCATTACAAAAATAAAGAACATCTATTGCACCAGGTAAAGCAATACGGCGCAAAACCATTTCCCCAACTTCAACTTCTGGCGAAATAACCACATCAATGGGAATATTCTCTCTGGAAAAAAGCGTCTTATAACGTGGTTCTAAATAAGATTGTGAACGAATACGAGCAATTTTTGTGGGCACATTAAATAATGAATGTGCTACTTGGCAAGCTACCATATTGACTTCATCAAACAAAGTGACAGCAATCAACATATCAGCTTTGTCTGCATCTGCAGCCAAAAGAACTTCAGGACGTGAGCCGTGACCAACAAAACCTCTCACATCCAATGTATCGCGAATCTTTTCAATTAATCTCGTTTCAATATCAATAACAGTAACATCGTGATTTTCAGCAGCAAGACGCTCTGCTATCCCATAACCAACCTGTCCTGCTCCGCAAATAATAACACGCATAATCTACGAAACTCCAAGCGCTTTAAGTTTACGGTGCAAAGCTGAACGCTCCATGCCTATAAATTCAGCAGTACGTGATATATTTCCACCCAAACGCCCAATCTGTGCCACTAAATATCTCTTTTCAAACAATTCTCGTGCTTCACGTAACGGCAAATCCATTATACTTTCATCTGAATCCATTTGAAGACGTGGCAAAGAATCACTTACTTCACTGGGAAGAAAGTCCGCTGTTATAGGACCATCACCATCCCGCACAAGAATAAGAAGACGCTCAATATTATTACGTAATTGCCGCACATTACCCGGCCAAGCATGCGTTTGCAAAATAGCAATCACATCATCACTGATTGCACGCGGTTTAATCCCAACCTGCTGTGATATTGTTTTTACAAAATGATGTACAAGTTCTGGAATATCTTCACGACGCGCTGAAAGAGGCGGAACAGCAATAGGAACAACGGAAAGACGGTGGAAAAGATCTTCTCTAAAGCGCCCATCGGAAATGAGGTTTTCAAGATTTTGCGCTGTCGAAGAAATAATACGGACATCCACCTTAACACGTTTTGTGCCGCCGACTCTTTCAAATGTCTGCCCCGTTAACACCCGAAGAATCTTACCTTGAGTCTCACGTGGCATGTCAGCAATTTCATCAAGATATAATATACCACCATGAGCTTCCTCTAAGGCACCAATCTTGCGCTCTCTTCCTTCCATTTCACTGCCAAACAGCTCTATTTCCATTCTTTCCGGAGTGATCGTTGCAGCATTTATTGTAACAAATGGCCCATTCGAACGCGTTGAGAGCGCATGAATAGTTCGTGCAACAGTCTCTTTTCCTGCCCCTGAAGGACCTGTTATCATGATGCGACTATTGGTTGGTGCTACTTTTTCTATGATTTGACGCAAATTTTTTACAACTGTCGATTTTCCGAGCAACTCTAATGACTCGTTCGAACGCTTTCGCAATTCTAAAAGCTCACGTTTTAAATTTGAGTTTTCAAGTGTTCTCTCTGCAACCAATACAAGTCTATCAGCTTTAAAAGGTTTTTCAATGAAATCATATGCCCCTCGTTTTATAGCGGAAACAGCCGTCTCAATATTACCATGACCAGAGATCATAACGACCGGAAGAGCTGGATATTGCGTTTTAATTTCATCAAGCAGTGCTAAACCATCGAGACGACTGCCCTGTAGCCAAATATCCAAAAAAATGAGCTTTGGAATACGCTCACTAATTTGAGCCAATGCTTCATCAGAATTACAAGCAACACGCGTTTCATAACCTTCATCATCTAAAATACCAGCAACAAGCTCACGAATATCTGCTTCATCATCAACAATCAAGATATCTGATACCATACTATTCCCCTATCTTATGATTTATGGCTTGTATAATACTACCCTGCTTACCCCCATCCACCGGAAATATCAAACGGATCATCGCACCACGACCTTCATAAAAACTCTCCGGTGCGTCATGAAGCTCCATGGAACCACCGTGATCTTCAATAACTTTGCGCACAATGGCTAACCCGAGCCCTGTTCCTTTTTCCCGCGTTGTTATATAGGGCTCTAATAACTTTTGTCTTTGCTCTTTAGGAAGTCCTTTCCCATTATCAACAACATCCACAACCACCCATTCCTCTTGACGATAAGAACGAACAAGAATATGACCGTGAATATTTTCCTCTCGCATAACTGAATCTATAGATTCGCTCGCGTTTTTGATAACATTGCAAAAAGCTTGTACAATGAGACGGTTATCAAATGCACCCATAAGTGGTAGACTTCCTAAATCTTGCTCAAAATGAATATCATGTCGTGTCACTTCTATCAAGAAACATGCCTCGCGCAACAATTCTCGTATATCTAAAATATGCATTTGTGGTTTAGGCATACGTGCAAAAGAGGAAAACTCATCAACCATACGCCCAATATCTCCAACCTGTCGAATAATTGTCTCAATACACCGCTCAAAGACCTCTCTATCTTGTGTAATAACTTTGTTATAACGTTTACGAATGCGTTCAGCGGATAACTGAATGGGTGTGAGGGGATTTTTTATTTCGTGTGCAATACGCCGTGCAATATCCGCCCACGCCGCTGTACGTTGTGCTGCAACAAGGTCTGTAATATCATCAATTGTTAGAACCCAAGATTGCCCCTGTCCATCATCCTCTTCCATCGTAACTTGAACATTACAGACACGCTCTTTTCCTGCAACGTTTAAAGTAACCTGCTCACGATGATTTTTACGATCCAATGAACGTGAAAACTGAAAAACCTGCCAAATTTCAGCACTTAAAGATAAAAGACTTTGTCCAACAACCTGTTCAGAACGAATATCAAACATCGCTTCAATAGACCGATTAATAATTGTAATATCACCATTATCATCTATACCTGCTACTCCTGCTGTTACACCCGATAACACTGCTTCAGAAAAACGCCGTCTCTCATCAATTTGATCACGCACTGCAATCAACTCATTGCGCCGACTTTTTAATTCACTGACCATGTAATTAAAAGTTTTGGATAATTGCCCAATATCTCCATCCTTCGCGCGTACCGGCACAAAAATTTCCATATTTCCAGTAGCAACATCATCAGCAGCACTAATGAGAAGACGAATAGGACGTACTAAGCGATCAGCAACAGCAATAGCGGCCCAAATAGCTGATAGAAATAAACTAAAAAAAAGACATAAATAAAGCATACCAAATGCAATTTGCGTCAGCAGGCGATTTTCATTTAAATCACGATAACGATCTGTATTAACTTCTGTCAAACGCAAAGCAGATAAAACACCTTTATCAACGTCACGCACCAAATATAAAAATGTATTTGGAATGTTGGTAAATTTTAAAATAATACCAAAATAATCATGCACGCCTGGTTGAAAAGAAAAAGGCCTCGCACTGGTTGCACGTTCAATAAGATTGGAAGGAGGAATTGGCAGTTTATCTTCATCACCAAGAGCACTCGATATAAAAATAGCTCCGCTAGAACTTAACAAAAATGCACCACGCAAATTGCGTCCTATAGCATGACGCGTCAATTGCATCCTATATTCAGCTGGATTACGTTCTAAGAGTTTTTTGTTATCAAGTGCAAATGCCATCGCGTAGGATAAATTTTTTAAATTTTGAAGCATTTCATCTGCATAAGCATTTGCTAAATCAATAGAAGAGCCCACAATTTGCCGCGTTGTTGTATCAAACCATCGATCAAGTCCTAAATTTAGTGCTGGACCCGATACAAGAGCTACAGCAACAGCCGGCATTGTCGCAACAAGTGCAAACAATGAAATAAGGCGCACATGAAGACGCGATCCTGCACGCCTTGAACGCCAAGCACGAATGATCGGAATCATCTCATAAAAAACGATGACAATAAGCCCTAAAACCCAAAAACTATTAATCCCTATAAGAATAAGGGTTACTGTTCTACTGGGAATAACAGGGGTTAGTCCAATAAGAATAATAAATGAAACAGAGGCCGTAAGTAAAGCCAATACAATAATTGTAATCCCTAAAAAAATATATACCTTACTTAAACGATACAACTCATCGTTATAAGTATTTTTATCTATGTCTTGAAGATTTGTCACAGATGTTATATTCGTCATGAGCTTACATACCTTTATCCCATTATTCTCATATAAACTTTTGTAGCAAAAATTGACAATACTAATACTACATTTAAAATAGGGCAAATATAGTCAATGAGAAAGAACTTCTACATTTTGCAAAATATCTTAAAATAAACTGTGTTCGACGATAATTTACAAAGGAAATGAGATGCGATTAACAAAACAAACAAATTATGCTCTTCGAATGCTCATGTATTGTGCAGATAATCAGGGAACTCTCAGTCGTGTTCCAGAAATTGCTAAAGCATATGCCGTTTCAGAACTTTTTTTATTTAAAATCCTTCAGCTGCTTGTTCAAGCAGGTTTTATACAAACAGTGCGTGGACGCAATGGTGGAGTTAGATTGGCGAAACCCGCAACAGAGATTTCAGTCGCTGATGTTGTGAAAGTAACAGAAGACAACTTTTCCCTAGCAGAATGTTTTGATACTGCAGAACCAACTTGCCCCTTGATCGATTTTTGTGGTTTAAATACCGCACTTCAAAAAGCATTAAATGCTTTTTTTGAGGTGTTATCCGTGATATCCCTTGCTGATCTACAACAACCATCCTTTCAAAATCATTTTAAAATTAATGACAAAAAGGCAAACTAAGATTATAATACAAGGAGATTAGGTATTTCTATTGCAGCAATAATATTAGCCGCTGGACGCGGTGAAAGAGCAGGCTCTCCCCATAAAATTCCAAAACAATATCGGCTTCTAGGACAAAAGCCGATTATTTATCATACCGTGCATTGTTTTTTGCAGCATCCAGCTATCACAACAATTATTCTTGTTATTCATCCAGAAGACCGTCAAATCTGTGAACAAGCTATTGGTGATTTTAAAGAGCGCCTTATTATCGTTGAAGGAGGAAATACACGTCAAATCTCTACCTTACATGGACTTCAGGCACTCAAAAAATTCAATCTCCAATATGTGCATATTCATGATGGTGCACGCCCCTTTATCGAAAACAAGCTTCTTGATAACATTCACAACACAATCACGCCTCAAGAAGGTATTCTTCCTGTTCTTCCCATCTCTGATACCCTTAAACGTGTAAATAATCAGCATGTTTTAGAAACAATTCCTCGTACCCATCTTTACAGTGCACAAACTCCACAGTGTTTTCCTTTTGAACATATCTTAGCGGCCCATAAACAAGCAAAACAAGCTTGCAAAAAAGAATTTACCGATGATTCCGCAATCGCTGAATGGTTTGGAATTCCTATGCGCACCGTTCCTGGGGATCCTAACAATATAAAAATTACATGGCAGGAAGATTTTAATACTGCACATTTATATCTCCAAAAGAAAATGCAAATGTTTCCTGATATCCGCACCGGCAATGGTTATGATGTTCACTCTTTCGAGGATGGTGATTTTCTTATTTTATGTGGTATAAAAATCCCTTTTCATAAAAAATTAAATGGACACTCCGATGCGGATGTTGCTCTTCATGCGCTAACAGATGCCCTGCTCGCTACGCGAGGTGCTGGAGATATTGGCACACATTTCCCTCCCTCTGATCCTCAATGGAAAAATGCATCATCAGAAATTTTTCTCCGTCATGCTCTTGATATTCTAAAACAAGCAGGTGGTCGTATCGCCAATGTTGATATCACAATTATCGCTGAAAATCCTAAAATTGGTCCCTATCGTCATGCCATGACAGAAAATCTTATGACAATACTTTCAATGACACCTGATCGAATCTCTATCAAAGCCACAACAAATGAAAGGCTTGGATTTATTGGTCGCGGTGAAGGAATTGCTGCTCTTGCAACAGCAAGCGTTCTTTATTCAGGAGAACTTCCCCAATGACATATCTTTGTGAAAAACAAGCACATGAAGTCCTTAATACCTTTCGCCAAAAAGGTTTGCTATTAACAACTGTAGAGTCTTGTACAGGAGGACTCATTGCTGCAAGCCTCACAAATATTGCAGGCTCGTCAGATGTTCTCGATTGTGGATTTGTTGTTTATTCAAATGAATCCAAAACACGCCTTGTTGGCGTTTGTGCTGAACTTATAAGAACTTATGGTGCCGTTTCAAAAGAAGTTGCTCTTGCAATGGCTGAGGGTGGATTAAAACATTCACAAGCTGACATTGCAGTCTCTGTAACAGGAATTGCTGGTCCAGGAGGAGCAAGTCTTGATAAACCTGTAGGACTTGTGCATTGCGCAATTGCTTATAAAAATCACTCCCCCCTGCACAAAGAAATGCACTTTGGTCATCTTAACCGCAACGTTGTTCGCCATGCAACTGTTGAAAATGTTTTTAAAATGATTCTGGAATTGCTTCACTGAATTCCCCATACTAATTTCAAAGCTCTCTATTCCACATTGAGTCTATAATCGTCAACATCTTGGAAAAATGATTTATTGCATCACAACTTGAAATTGCAATTAGTCAAATTTATTCACTTGCACACCACAAGAAAAAAACTTTATAAATAAAATGATTAAAGAAAGGGATACTTGTACCTCTCTCAAATGCTAAGAGCTGGCGCAACATCTTGAGAGATGGCAATAAATGGTGCAGGCTAACTTCTTCATAAGTGTAAAAATGTGGATTTATATACTTTTACGAGGATCTATACTATTTATTATGAGCGCTATTATGAAATGGATATGACGCAAGCATGTCCTATTTGGGCGTTTTTTTGGATGGGCCTCTATTAAAAAAGGAAAACAAAAGCGTGAAGCTGAGCATCATCTTAATCATTTAAAATGATATTCCTTTCATATGCTTTTCAAAGCTGAAAAAGCTTAATTAAAAACAAATAATAAAGATGGAAACCGATTTTCACCTTCACGCTATTATAAGCAATACGTATTGTTAAAAAATAACAGAATAGACTATGTTATCGCAGAGCCATAAATCTGATGCGCACGCTTCTCAAAAGCATCGGTAAATTTACGAAACGCAATATCAAACATTGAGCCCATCACTAATCCAAGCGTTTTACTTTTAAATTCATAATCAATAAAAAACTCTACATTACATGCATTGGTATTTTTAATATCATGAAAGTCCCAACGATTTTCAAGATATTTGAATGGACCATCAATATATTTAACTTCTATAAGATTTTTTTCCGGCTGAAGAAATACTTGAGTCGTAAAAGTTTCATGGATAATCTTATAGCCAACGGTCATATCCGCAAGAAGCAATGTTTTTTTCCCATACTCTTTTCGAGAACGTACTATTAAAGACTCACACATTGGTAAAAATTCAGGATAACGCTCTATATCTGAAACCAGATCAAACATTTCACTGGCACTATGGGTGATCTGCCGATGTATTGTAAAAATCGGCATAATTATCTCTGTAAGGAAAATTTTTCATCACGCGCTTTTTGCAAAATAGCAAAATCATCTCCAGCATGATGAGATGAACGCGTCAGAGGATTGGAGGCCATATGTAAAAATCCTTTTACTTTACCAATCTTGGCAAAAGACTCAAATTCTTCAGGAGGCACAAAACGAACAACTGGATGATGTTTTCGTGTAGGCTGCAAATATTGTCCAATCGTCATAAAGTCAACATCAGCAGAGCGCAAATCATCCATCAATTGCAAAATTTCATTTCGCTCTTCCCCAAGACCAACCATAATTCCCGATTTTGTAAAAATTGTTGGATCAAGTTCTTTAACGCGTTGTAATAAACGAATTGAATGAAAATAACGTGCCCCTGGACGAACCTTCAAATATTTAGAAGGAACTGTTTCTAAGTTATGATTAAAAACATCAGGCTTAGCAGCAACAACAACTTCTAAAGCGCCATCCTTATGGCGAAAATCAGGTGTCAGAACTTCAATTGTTGTTTTAGGAGTTTTTTGACGAATCGCATAAATAACTTTTGCAAAATGCTCAGCACCACCATCAGCAAGATCATCACGATCAACAGATGTAATGACAACATGTTTTAATTCCATCCGTGCAACAGCATCGGCTACACGTTCTGGCTCATTATCATCAACGGCAAGTGGAATACCTGTTGCAACGTTACAAAAAGCACAAGCACGCGTACATATTTCACCTAAAATCATAAAGCTAGCATGCCGCTGGCTCCAACATTCGCCAATATTAGGGCAACCAGCTTCTTCACATACAGTCACTAACTTATGCGTACGTACAATACTATGTGTTTCCTTATAAATTGGTGATGTTGGCGCTTTTACACGAATCCAATCTGGCTTTTTTTGAACGCTTGTATCAGGACGATGCGCCTTTTCAGGATGACGCAAATGTCTATTTGTAACTCTATCAACAACCGTAACCATTTAAGCCTTTGCCTTATAAATACGAAATAACAATCAAAAATAATAAATCTTTCATACAATCTAGTCATCAAGCGTTTAAAACTTGACCATAAGCATCCAATACACTTTCTTTCATCATTTCCGATAAAGTCGGGTGTGGAAAGACAGTATGCATTAATTCTTCTTCTGTTGTTTCAAGATTCATGGCAATAACAAAACCCTGTATCAATTCTGTCACCTCAGCCCCTACCATATGGGCCCCAAGAAGCTGTCCCGTTTTTTTATCAAAAATAGTTTTCACTAATCCTTGATCTTCCCCTAAAGCAATGGCCTTACCATTAGCGGAAAAAGAATAACGACCAATACGTATATCATAGCCAGCCTCTTTCGCTGCTGCTTCTGAAAGCCCTACAGAGGCAACTTGTGGTGTGCAATATGTACATCCTGGAATTTTTCTTTTATCAAGCGGATGAGCGCTCTTCAGACCTGCAAGATGTTCAATGCATATCACACCTTCTTCTTCTGCTTTATGTGCTAACATAGGAGGACCGGCCACATCACCAATAGCATAAATGCCTTCCACACCCGTCCAACCCCATTCATCGGTTATAATGCACCCGCGATCAGTTTTTATGCCCAACGCTTCCAATCCAAGATTCTCAATATTACCCTGAACCCCAACAGCTGAAATCAGCCTATCAGCTGAGATTATTTCTGTCTTACCCTTCACATCAATATGCGCAGTGACAAAATCGGAAGCTTTTTCAACCTTTGTTACTTTTGCTTGTACAAGAATGCGGATGCCTTTTTTCTCTAACTGTTTACGAGCAAATGTTGAAATTTCAACATCTTCAGCCGGCATAATGTGAGGCATCATTTCAACAACAGTCACCGCTGCTCCCATATCATGATAAAAAGAGGCAAATTCAATACCAATCGCCCCAGAACCCATTACCAAAAGCGACTTCGGCATGGTATGTGGGATCATAGCCTCAAAATAAGTCCAAATGAGCTTTCCGTCTGGCTCAATCCCAGGAAGAGAACGAGGACGTGCACCTGTTGCAATAATGATATGCTTTGCTTGATAAGTTCCCTCCCCTAACGTCCCTTTAGGGATTGGATTTTGCGGTTGCATAATCGGTTTGGAGGATGAAGAAACCATAATTTCCGCAAGCTGGCTTCCTTTGGCTCCCCTGGTTAACTTTGCTTCACCCCAAATAATGTCTATTTTGTTTTTTTTCATCAAAAAACCAACGCCAGCATTTAAACGCGCTGAAACCCCGCGTGAACGTGCTACGACATCTTTGATATTGGCTTCAACTGAACCGTGAAGCTTTAGTCCATAATCTTTCGCATGTTCAGCAAAATGCTTCATTTCCGCCGAACGCAAAAGTGCCTTGGTTGGAATACAACCCCAATTTAAACAAATCCCACCAAGATGTTCACGTTCAACAATTGCAGTCTTGAAGCCGCACTGCGCTGCACGAATTGCGGTTACATATCCGCCTGGACCTGATCCAATCACAATTACATCATAAAGATTTGCCACAGTAATTCCTCCATGGATATATATAAAACGGATATGCATTTTTTGAACTTAAGACTGTAAAACAACATCACAGAATTATCTTATGTCTTTTTCTTTAAGCTTCACGTAAATGCTTTACCCAAACCAGAAATAGCAATAACATTGCTCTTCAAACTCTTAAATTTGTTTTTATTCTCTTAACACACTCTCTCACAATTTACGTGAAGAACTGTTAAACAGTTCAAACCAACATTGCTAATGGATTTTCAATCATCTTCTTAAAAGTCCGCGCGAGCTCTGCGGCTAAAGCACCATCGACAGCACGATGATCCGCAGAAATTGTAACTGACATAACTGTCGCAACAACTAATGCACCATTTTTAACAACGGCGCGTTGCTCCCCTGCACCAATCGCAAAAATCGTCGCATGCGGTGGATTAAGGATAGCCGAAAAACTTTTTATACCATACATCCCCATATTTGATACAGCTGTTGTTCCACCCTGATATTCTTCTATTTTTAATTTTCTCTCACGCGCACGCTTTGCAAAATCCTTCATCTCTTTGGAAATAAGTGATAACGACTTTTCCTCTGCATGGCGAATAATCGGCGTAATTAATCCATTGGGAATAGAAACAGCAACCCCAACATCACAATGTTTATGATGAAGCATTCCGCCTTCAAGCCAAGAGACATTCGCATCAGGAACAGCTTTCAAAGAAAGTGCGACAGCTTTGATCACCATATCATTAACAGAAAGCTTATAAGTAGGCTGAGTTTCTTCCTGCCTCTTAATCATTGGTGCAGCAGCATTCAGTTGTGTACGCAGTGCTAATAGTGCATCAAGTTCACAATCTACCGTTACATAGAAATGTGGAACTCTCTGTTTTGATTCCATCAAACGTGTTGCGATTGTTTTACGCATATTATTATGGGGTGCGAAGATATATTCATCCTCTTTAAAGAGTTTCAGTATCTGTTTGTCAGAAGCACCTGTAGCTACTAGCTCCGCTATTTGTGATGAATAAGACACTTTAGCAATATCACTACTCACAGCTTTTTCTACATCGCGCTTGATAATACGCCCATGCGGACCACTTCCAGAAATAAGGGATAAATCAAGACCTTCCTGAGATGCTAATCGCCGCGCTAAGGGAGAGGCAAAAAGCCGCGCTTCCTTTTTATCTTGCTGTATTAATTGCTGAGCTGATGATTCATGAGACATTTTTGTACCCTTTGAGTCCATCTGTTTCAGAGAATCTGTCTGTTTTACGCCCTCTGGTTCTTGTTTTGTAGAAGAAGAGATTTCTTCTGAAACTTTTGCAGCTTCAGCTAAATCTTCACCTTCTTCTGCTAAAACAACAATTAAAGCATTTACTTTAACGCCTTGTGTTCCAGCAGGAACCACAATTTTGGCAACCCTACCTTCATCAACGGCTTCGACTTCCATTGTCGCTTTATCCGTCTCAATTTCAGCAATAACATCACCAGAGGAAACCTTATCTCCCTCCTTAATATTCCATTTTGTTAAATTTCCCTCTTCCATCGTAGGGGAAAGTGCTGGCATTGTAATTTTAATGGGCATTATACTTTCCTCCGTCATGCTCTGTATGTCACAGCCTTAACGGCCTCAATAATCTCAGCAGTATTAGGCAAAGCCAACTTCTCAAGATTAGCAGCATAAGGCATCGGGACATCTTTGCCAGAAATCGTAGCAATTGGCGCATCAAGATAATCAAAAGCCTGCTGCATAATACGCGTTGCTATTTCAGTTCCCACGGATGACTGAGGAAATCCCTCTTCAATCGTTACCAAACGACCCGTTTTTTTAACTGAAGAAAGAATTGTTGCAAGATCCATCGGGCGAATGGTTCGTAAATCAATCAATTCAACATCAATACCAAGTTGTTCAATTTCCGGCAACGCTTGAACGGCATAATGCATTCCAATTCCACACGCAACAATCGTCACATCTTGTCCAAACTTATGAATACGCGCCTTACCAATAGGCAAAACAAAATCATCCAGTTGAGGGACATCAAATTGATGCCCATACAAAATCTCATTTTCAAGAAAAATAACAGGATTATCATCACGAATAGCAGCTTTCAGCAAACCTTTTGCATCTGCAGCACTATAAGGCATAACAACTTTCAGACCTGGTACATGACTATACCATGCAGCATAGCATTGAGAATGTTGAGCACCAACACGGGCAGCCGCACCATTGGGACCTCGGAAAACCATAGGAGCGGTCATTTGTCCACCAGACATATAACGGGTTTTTGCTGCGGAGTTAATAATTTGATCCATCGCCTGCATCGCAAAATTAAAGGTCATAAACTCGACAATGGGACGTAACCCTCCAAAAGCAGCCCCAACAGCCAACCCAGCAAAGCCGTGCTCTGTAATTGGGGTATCAATAACGCGGCGCTCTCCGAATTCTTCCAATAAACCCTGACTAACCTTATAGGCACCTTGATATTGCGCGACTTCTTCCCCCATGAGAAAAACCTTTTCATCACGCCGCATTTCTTCAGCTAAAGCCTGATTAAGCGCTTCACGAACTGTCATTGTAACCATTTGTGTTCCCGCTGGAATATCAAAATCAGGAGACGTATCAAAAGTAGGTACCTGCGGAACTGACAAAGGCAGAGAAAGTGGAGATTCCTTGGGTTTTTGTGTTATATCCGTAGGTTGCGAAATATCCTCAGCACGCTCACCTTCTTCTAACAAAATCGCAATAACAGTGTTAACCTTTACACCTTCAGAACCTTCAGGCACAAAAATTTTACCAAGAGTACCTTCATCAACGGCCTCTACTTCCATTGTAGCCTTATCCGTTTCAATTTCAGCAATAACATCGCCAGAGCTAACCTTATCACCTTCTCTCTTGAGCCATTTAGACAGTTTACCTTCTTCCATAGTTGGTGAAAGCGCCGGCATCAAAATATCAATAGACATACTTGCTTCCCTCGCATCAAACTAAAATATCAGTATAGAGCTCAGAAGCATCTGGCTCTTGATCACTTTGTGCAAAATCCGCCGCATCAGCAACAATTGCACGAACCTCTTTCTCAATAGACTTTAAATCATCTTCGTTCGCCCAATTCTTCTTAAGAATCCGACTTTTTACTTGATCAATCGGATCGTGTTCCTCTTTTATTTTTTGGACTTCTTCCTTTGAACGATATTTTGCTGGATCAGACATGGAATGACCACGATAGCGATAGGTCTGCATATCAAGAATGATCGGCCCTTTACCTGAGCGTGCCCAAGAAATTGCTTCATCAGCAGCTCCTTTTACTGATCGAACATCCATACCGTTAACAACAATACCTGGAATTTCAAAAGAAAGACCACGGCGAGAAAAATCAGTTTCTGCAGATGCACGTGAAACTGACGTTCCCATAGCATACTGATTATTTTCAATAATATAAACAACGGGAAGCTTCCAAAGTGAAGCCATATTAAAACTTTCGTAAACCTGCCCCTGATTTGCGGCACCATCACCAAAATAAACCAATGTTACATTATCTTTACCAAGATATTGATTCGAAAATGCCAAACCTGAACCAATTGGAACCTGCGCACCAACAATACCATGTCCTCCATAAAAGTTCTTTTCTTTAGAGAACATATGCATCGAGCCACCTTTCCCTTTGGAAAAGCCACCTTGACGTCCCGTTAATTCTGCCATGACACCACGTGGGCTCATCCCAACGGCTAACATATGACCATGATCACGGTAAGACGTAATAACCTGATCACCTTCTTTTGCCGCTTTCAATGTTCCTATAACAACGGCTTCCTGACCAATATAAAGGTGACAAAATCCCCCAATAAGCCCCATACCATAAAGTTGTCCTGCTTTTTCTTCAAAACGGCGAATTAAAAGCATTTCACGATAAGCATCAATTTCTTCTTCTTTTGTAAAATCTGCTATTGGTGCTTTCTTTGTGGTGCTTGATAATGCAGTGCGCGCCACCGACGCAGAATTTTTTTTAAGTCGTTCTGCCATATTAAACTCCCTTTTATGATTATTTAGGAATAACCTTTACGAACAAAAGTTACAAGCCTTATCAATCGGCTTAAACAATATCATTGCTGATTGTTGTTTAAATTAAGCGATTTTTCATTTACCTTTGGTATCATTTCAAGGTATTAAGATTGTCAGTTCATTTGGCTTAGAAAAGTTCAAATTCTTTCGGACATACTCATCCAGCATATCTTTTTCTATATGTCCATTGCGTAAAAGAGAAATACGCTTTTCCATGAATATCCGCTCAGCTTCTATTTTATGAAGCTCCTTTTCTAATTCGCTAATATGCTGATTAACTTCACTGCGTGAATACAATCCATACTCACCATGATAAATGTGATAACTGAAATAGCTTAAGACTCCCACCGTCATAAGAGGTAGTACAAAGCGCACTTTGATTGATCGACGTTTCTGCTTTGTCCACATAAAATAGCACAGTCTTTACAGCACAAATTTTTTAATATTTTGCCCAACTATGCACGATTTTGATTAATACCTCATTACCAAATCTATACACTCAAACAATTTGTTATCACCAATTTATCCCCCCCCTTAAATACAATCAAAGTAAGCTGAATGCCCCACTTTTTGTATTACAAATATTGGATATCCCACTAACTTGTGATTTTACACCCATCTTTGTCTTTAAAATTTCCTGTTAAAATGACTATAAAATCAATCAATACCCAAGGTGTAATTATCAAAAAAATTCCTATAAGCCCTACCGGCATAAATATTACACTTATTATAAGTATTACACTTATTATATTTATAAGAAGCATTGCAATGCCCGTTCCAACTTTACCAACCATAAAACGATGAATTCCTAGTCCACCTAGAAAAAAACAAACGACCGCTAACGTCACTTTTGATTGCTGTGACTGACCTTCAGTCAAGATAGGGAAAATAGATTTAATGGTATCCCCTTCACACACAAAATCAACGACGTCACCAACTTTCGGCGGCGTTTTTCCTGACCAATCCCAATTCGCAAACTGATAGCGCTTACCATCAGCCCCTGAAATGAAATAATCTCCTTGATCATGACCAATAATCTTACCTTTCATCTTCACCACCTATAAAATTGTTATTCATAAAGAAGCTTTTCTTCTAATATGATAATATGTTGAATAAACCTCACAGCATGAATACAGTCTGTATTCACCGTGATATATGACAATTTAAAAAGCTAAAAATCCCCCAACAACTTAAAATTCCCGCAATTACAAGTGGTAATACAAAGCACGCTGTCCGATTTGCACCTTTGCTTTTTTCATATGAAATAGTACAGTCTTTTTCAATAGTTTTATTTAAATATTCATAATTTTCTTTAATGTTTCACATTTAAAGACATATATTAAAATAATTTACATTATTAAATTAATATATTGACAACATTAAAAGTAAAGAAAATTCCTAGCTCTTTACATTTTATATTATTCTAAAATTTCTACCAATTTATAATTTTATCCCCGTTTTCATCCCTAAAATATCCGGATAAAATAACTATAAAATCGATAAACGACCACGGTATAGTAACTAACAGCCCTATACCTGTTATCGTTATAAGAAGCATTGCAATGCCCGTTCCAACTTTACCAGCCATAAAGCGATGAATTCCCAACCATCCAAAAAACCAACAAACAAGTGCTATCGCCAATCTTGATTTTTCTGACTGCGATTTACTCAAAAGAGGGAGAACAGATTTAACAACATTATCTTCATATACAAAATCAACGGTATCCCCTACCTTTGGTGGTTTTTTTCCTAACCAATCCCAACTCGTAAATTGATAACGCTTACCATCAGCCCCAGAAACAAAATAATCTCCTTGATCCTGACCAATAATCTTACCTTTCATCCTCGACCACCTATAAAGCTTCTCCTCATGTGTTATTCATAAAGAGATTATTTCTTTTTATAATATGCTGATTAACCTCACGGTGTAAATAAAATTTGTAGCAGCCGTGATAAACGTGAAATTAAAATAGTTTTGATTCCCCCCCAATGAGCTAATGTTTTCTGCTGCTATAAGCAGCAATACAAAACACACCTTAGTGGATTTACACCGTTGTTTTACCCACATAAAATAGCACAGTCTTTTTCAATACTTTTATTCAACTGTGCATATTTCTCTTAATATCTCACATTAAAGAAATAGAGTACAACAATCTTGCATTATGCAGCTTACTATATTGATCAAAATAAAAAGTAAACTTAATTATTTTCTTTTTATTATAAATTTTTAAAAATCTGTAATCTGATTTCCATCTTTATCCGTAAATCTTCCACCAAGAATGAGTATAAAATCAACAATTGCCCAAATACCGGTAATTATCAATCCAAACAATGATAAAGATAGAATCAGCATTAAAGCACCAGTCCGAACTTTACCAACCATAAAGCGATGAACACCAAAGATACCTGAACACCAACAAAGGAGTGCGAACATTATCTTTGAATTCTCTGTACCTGGTCTCAACAATGGAAAAACAGAACTGACAACACCCCCCTCACAGACAAAATCAACAGTATAACCGATCCTTGGCGAATTCTTTCCCATCCAATCCCAAGTCGCAAACTGATAACGTTTACCATCATCACCCGAAACGAGATAAGTTCCTTGATCTTGACTAATAATTATACCTCTCATCTTAATCCCTATAAATTTAAACACTTAAAAATTATTGCGTATATGCCTTTGATAAGAAATCTCAATTTCATAGTCTAAATGATCTTATACTTTCATATTTTGCACTCACAACTATACACGATATAAATCACCAGCATAACGCGCTTGGGCTCCTAGCATTTCTTCAATACGAATAAGTTGATTGTATTTTGCTAATCTATCCGAACGTGCAAGAGAACCTGTTTTAATTTGTCCACAATTTGTTGCAACCGCAAGATCTGCAATAAAAGAATCCTCTGTTTCGCCTGAACGATGAGATATAATGGCACGATAACCTGCTTTATGTGCTACTTCTACAGCATCAAGTGTTTCACTCAATGTACCAATTTGATTAACTTTTATGAGAATAGAATTGCCTACCCCCATTTTGATGCCATCACGCAAACGTGCTGAATTCGTTACAAACAAATCATCGCCAACAAGCTGACATTTTCCTCCAATTGTGTCAGTGAGTAACTTCCAACCTTCCCAATCATCCTCTGCCATTCCATCTTCAATTGTAATAATAGGATAATTTTTCACAAGCTGCGCTAAATAATCTACCTGCTCTTGGATGTCACGGCATTTCCCCTCACCTTTATAAAAATACGAACCATTTTTATAAAATTCGGTTGAAGCACAGTCTAAACCAATGGCAATTTGTTCCCCTGGTTTGTAGCCACATGTTATAATAGATTCCATAATAAAATCAATTGCTTGATCAGCACTTTTAAATTGAGGTGCAAAACCACCTTCATCACCAACATTGGTATTATAACCCGCATCTTTTAAACGCTTTTTCAACGCATGGAAAATTTCAGCGCCATAACGGATAGCTTCTCTTACAGTAGGGGCTCCTATAGGAATAATCATAAACTCCTGAAAATCAATCAAATTATCAGCATGAACGCCGCCATTAATAATATTCATCATAGGGGTTGGAAGAATATGCGCTTGTGTACCACCAATATAACGATACAAAGGTAAATTTAATGAATCCGCAGCTGCTTTTGCAACAGCTAATGAAACACCAAGAAGTGCATTAGCACCAAGACGGGCTTTGTTTGGCGTTCCATCCAAAGCAATCATTGCTTGATCAATAGCGATTTGATTTGTTGCATCCCGCCCACCAAGTTCTTCAAGAATTTCGCCATTAACTGCAGCAATCGCTTTTTCAACACCTTTCCCTTGATAGCGCAAACCACCATCACGAAGCTCTATAGCCTCGTGTGCTCCTGTTGAAGCTCCCGATGGAACCAGAGCACGACCAAAAGCTCCATTCTCCAAATGAACATCAACTTCTACCGTTGGATTACCACGGCTATCAAGAACCTCACGTCCAATGATATCGACAATTATAGTCATATGTGTTTCCTTATCCAATAAAAGTCTCGATTCATTTCTAATGCCCTATTAATAAAATATTTTTTCTCTTCTTAATTCAACTTCTTTGACAAATAATCAAACTCCATTAAAGTCTCAAGCAATCTTTTTAAATTATCAACTTTAACCATGTTGGGTCCATCAGAAGGTGCATTATCTGGATCTTGATGCGTTTCTAAAAAAATACCTGCTACCCCAACAGAAACAGCCGCACGTGCTAAAACTTCAACAAATTGACGCTGTCCACCAGATGAAGCACCCTGTCCACCAGGTTCTTGAACTGAATGCGTTGCATCAAAAATAACAGGAGCACCAAATGAACGTAAAATAGGCAACGAACGCATATCAGAAATAAGTCGGTTGTAACCAAATGACGTGCCGCGCTCACAAAGCATAACATTCGGATTACCACTGTAAACAACCTTTTTTAAAACATTCTCCATGTCCCACGGCGCTAAAAACTGACCTTTTTTAATGTTAATAACACATTCTGTTTTGGCGGCTGCTACCAAAAGATCTGTTTGACGACATAAAAAAGCCGGTATTTGTAAAATATCAACCGTAGAAGAAACAATTGTACATTGCTCTTCTGTATGCACATCAGTTAATATGGGACAATCAAACTCCTTTTTTAAATCAGAAAAAACAGCCATTGCTTTTTCAAGACCAATACCACGTGCCGCCCCTAAAGAAGTTCGGTTAGCTTTATCGTAACTCGACTTATAAACAAACCCGATACCAAGCTGATCGGTAATTGTTTTAATACGACCAGCCATTTCAAAAGCATGATCGCGACTTTCCATCTGACACGGCCCTGCAATTAATGAAAGAGGCATTTCATTTGAAAAAATAATATTTCCAACTTTCACACGGGCATTTGGTTTAGTCATTTTATCCCTCAAAAGCAAAGTAACCCAATTTATGCATTAAACCAATCGACTTTGTTCTACAGCGGCTTCAATAAAAGAAGAAAAAAGCGGATGTGGATCAAAAGGACGGGATTTTAATTCTGGATGATATTGAACACCAATAAACCATGGATGATCTGCATATTCTATAGTTTCTGGTAAAATACCATCAGGAGACATCCCAGAAAAAATCAAACCACACTGTTCTAACTTATCCTTATAATCAATATTGACTTCATAACGATGACGATGTCGCTCGACAATCTTGGTCATCCCATAAATTTGAGCAATATGACTCTCTTCTTTTAATTCAGCAGCAAAAGCACCAAGACGCATTGATCCGCCGAGATCACCATTTCTTGTACGTTTTTCAAGAACGTCTCCTTTAAGCCATTCTGTCATTAAACCTACAATTGGATTTTCTGTTTCGCAAAACTCACTTGATGAAGCATTCTTAATTTGTGCAATATTGCGCGCAGCTTCTATACAAGCTAATTGCATCCCAAAACAAATCCCTAAAAATGGAACTTTACGCTCTCGTGCAAATTGAATTGCTCGAATCTTTCCTTCTGCCCCTCGTGCCCCAAAAGCACCTGGAACCAAAATTCCATGGGCTTTTTGTAAAGCTGAAACAGAATCTTCTTTTTCAAAAAGTTCTGAATCAATCCACTCAATATTAACTTTTACTTTATTCGCTAAACCACCATGCGCAATCGCTTCAATAAGAGATTTATAAGCATCCTTTAAACCCGTATATTTTCCTACAACAGCAATCGTAACTTCTCCTTCAGGATGGTGAATACGATACGTAATATCTTCCCAACGATCCATCTGAGGGGAAGGTGCCGAATCGATTCCAAAAGCGCAAAGAACTTCAGAGTCCAAACCCTCCTTATGATATGCCATAGGAACATCATAAATTGTTGGCATATCTAATGCCTGAATGACTGCATTGGAGCGAACATTACAAAAAAGTGATAATTTGCACCGTTCTGTTTCTGGAATAGATCGATCTGCACGTACAAGCAAAATATCAGGAGAAATACCAATTGCTTGCAATTCTTTGACAGAATGTTGTGTTGGTTTCGTTTTTAATTCACCTGCCGAAGGTATATAAGGCATTAATGTGAGATGGACATAAATGACACTTTGTCTTGGTAGCTCATTGCGAAGCTGACGAATCGCTTCTAGAAAAGGCATTGCTTCAATATCACCAACCGTTCCACCTATCTCACACAAAACAAAATCAAACTCTTCATTTCCCATCGTAATGAATCTCTTAATTTCATCCGTCACATGAGGAATAACTTGGACTGTTGCCCCCAAATAATCACCACGCCGCTCTCGTTCAATGATATTGCGATAAATACGCCCTGTTGTGATATTATCTTGGCTATTTGCAGAACGCCCAGTAAAACGCTCATAATGACCAAGATCAAGATCCGTTTCTGCACCATCATCGGTCACAAATACTTCACCATGTTGATAAGGTGACATCGTACCTGGATCAACATTTAAATAAGGATCAAGTTTGCGAAGACGTACACGATAGCCACGAGCCTGTAATAACGCTGCTAACGCCGCCGCTGCGATGCCTTTTCCAAGGGAAGAAACCACACCACCAGTAATAAAAACATAACGTGCCATGGGCTTATGGTGATAAGCAATTTATAATGATTTTTCCAGCAAAAAATGCAAAAAGAAACAATTTTTCTTCTAAAATTAAAAAGGTGAAAAAATCACCTTTTTAATAAAGTCTATATTTTCTTAAAAAACTATTTTGTACTGTTATCCGGAACTGTATTTTCAAGAACCGGTGGAACTGGACTTTCTGCTTCAGGATTTGTGGACTGTTTCTGTTCCTGCGGAGAATTCGAATTGCCTCCTAGCTGTTCAAGAATAGAAGGGGAAGACTCACCATCTGATGATGGGACTGATTCTGAGCCTTTCTTGGTAGAATTCTGCTCTGAATTAACCGGTATACGCTTTAAAATATCAGAACTAGAATTTGATATATTACCCACCACGGTAAGCCCAATAGACACAACAAAAAAACAACAGGCTAAAATAGCAGTCAAACGTGTTAAAGGATTTCGAGATCCACGAGTTTTCATCAACCCTGAGCTATTACTCACACCTAGCCCACCACCTTCTGAAGGTTGGATTAATATAACACCAACCAAAGTAATCACAATCAACAAATGAATAACTATAAGTACTGTTTGCATAAATCCTGCTCTTCAAATAACTCTTTCATAGCTATTTACACATAAATAACACATAATCCAAGGGGAAACTCAAATTTCTCTACTATAGTTTACGACAAACATCGCAAATAGTTAAAAAATCAATCGCTTTTAAGCTTGCTCCACCTATCAAAGCACCATTAACATGAGAAATGCTTAAAAGCTCAAATGCATTGGATGGCTTTACGGACCCACCATAAAGCAGACGTATCTTATTGCCTTCATCACCAAAACGAGAACGCACCTTATCACGAATGAAATGATGTACTTTTGCAATATCTTCTGGAGTCGCTGTATTGCCGGTGCCTATCGCCCAAACAGGTTCATAAGCGATAATGGTATTCTCTGCTGTTGCATCATCTGGTAAAGATTCTTCAAGCTGCTGCGTGAGAATATCCAGCACTTTATTATTATTACGCTCCTTCAATGTTTCACCAATACACACAAGAGCCACAAGACCTGCTCGCCACGCAGCTTGCACTTTGGCACAAACAATCGCATCATTTTCCTGATACACTGTACGACGTTCTGAATGCCCAATAATGACATGACTTGCTCCTGCTTCTTTAAGCATAAAAGCTGAAATATCTCCAGTATAGGGACCATGATCATCAAAATGACAATTTTGTCCTCCCAAAAGGAGATTTTCACCATCCAGCATATCAGAAGCACGAGATAAAAGCGTTGCTGGAACGCAAATAAGCGCCTCAAAAAGATGACTGAGATCAGAGCTAACGCCTGTAGCAATAGCACGCAACTCTCCAAGTGATTCACTCGTTCCATTCATTTTCCAATTTCCAGCAAGAAAAGGCCGAGTATTTGGAGACATATTTTCACCTCAAGAGCTCTTAACAATACATTACAATACACTGTTTATCTGTAGTTACCAAATTATAACATGAAAGCAAGTCTTTAAAGCTTGCATCTTTCATCTCTTTATTGCAAATTCCATTACAGCTTTGATAATAATTCACATTAAAAATGGACTTGAACAATGCTTGACATCATAAGAAATGCTACAAATTCTTGGATTTCTAGAATTTTCCTTGCTATTTTACTCTTATGCTTCATTCTTCTATGGGGAATACCGCAATTACACAAAAAAAGTGAAAGAGATCTTATTACTTCTGGAAAGTCCACAGTAACTGTCGATGATTATCGTCTTGCACTTGCCGATCAAAGCGCTCGTTTAGCATATGCTGCTCATCTTGGACGAATGTTTACAGCAAATGAAATGCAGCAATACCAAATTCCTGCTTTTGTGTTTAATCAATTACAACAAAATGTATTGCTTGATGAACAAGTACGTAAAATGAAAATAAGTCTTTCAAAAGATACAATAGCTCATACGATTGGTTCTGATAAGATGTTCCAAGTAAATGGCACTTTTGATAAAAATTTGTTTTATAATTATCTTCAGAATTTACGTATTAGTGAAAGTGCTTTCCTTAATTATTACACCAAACAAGAAAAGCGTAACCAACTTATTTCAGCTTTACTCTCTGATATGAAAGCACCAAATCTCTTTTATAAAGCACTTGCTCTTTATCAAGGAGAAATGCGTATTGCTGATTATCTCGTTATTGATCTAAAAGAAAAGAAAACAATTGCTGATCCTGATTACGAAACATTACAAAAATGGTTTGAAACACATCAAAGTCAATTTCGTGCTCCAGAATACCGCACTGTCTCTTTGCTATCTATGGAACTTAATGATTTTGTAAAACCTAAAGATATCTCAACAGATGAGGCGAAAGCCTATTATACACAAAATGCTTCACGTTTTGTAACGCCTGAAAAGCGTACATTTGAAGAACTGCGATTCCCCTCACGCGAAGAAGCCGATAATGCAGCAAAAAAAATAGCTGATGGATTGAGTTTTGATGAACTGGTAAAAGCTGAAAAAAAGACTCTTAATGACATAAAAAAAGGGCCTCTCGCAGAAAATGAACTTCCTAATCATCTGACATCTGAAGTTTTTGAACTTCAACAAGGACAAGTCAGTCCTGTAATAAATGACTTACAGGGACCTGTTATCATTCGCGTCACGCATATTGAACCTTCAAGCTCTCTTCCTTTTGAAAGTGTCGAAGAAAATATTTGCCAAACACTTGCCAAAAATCGTGCTACTGATGATATCCGTAACAATTATGTAGCCATTGAAAATGCTCGTTTTGAGGGTGCTTCTCTCAAAGAGTTAGCTGACAAATACAAGTTATCTTTGCGCACAATTACCATTGATAAAACGGGAAAAACGCTTGAAGGTGCAATACTCACGGATTTACCTCAAAAAGATATTTTACTGAATGCCATCTATCAATCAAACGAAGGAGTCGATCTTGATCCTCTCTCTTTTCAAAATGGTGGATATCTCTGGTATAAGGTCGATAAAATTATTCCTGCCCGCGATAAGACACTTGAAGAGGCTAAGCTAGATGTTCTTTCTCAATGGAAAAATGAAGAAATCCAACGTCTTCTTGATGAAAAAGCCCAAAGTGCTCTCAAACAGCTCACGGAAGGAAAAAGTCTTGTTGCTCTTGCTCGTACTCTTGGTGTTACAAAACAAACAACACCAGCCCTCCGGCGTCAAGACTCATCTGAATCCCTTGGCGTTGAAGGGATTAAAGCATTATTTTCTGCTCCCAAAGGTCATTATGGCATCATAAAAGGTCCAGTTGCAACAAACCGTATCATTTATCAAATAAAGACTGTAAGCATGCCTAAAGATATCACGCCTCATACTCTTTCAACTGAGGTCCGCGCCAATATAGATACGATGATACGAGAAGATCTCAAGCTAGAAATACTACAGGTTGCCAATAAAGAACATCCTTTGGAAATTAATAGCACAAATTATAATCAGATCTTTAACGCTCTTCAATAAAAAGGTTGTGCATAATTTAAAGAACTTATTTGATAGAGTTTCCATCAGCTCTTCGTCCATAGTTGAAGAGGTAAGATAGGTTTCTTGTTTGCATATCTTAGGGTCAGCATTTGTATAATGATTAATTCTCTCGCAAATCAGTGCATGTATGGATTTGCGAGAAAATATTCAACGGAACGCAGAGTCGTTTTCGCAACGCCTTAAAAAATGTTATCCATCCAAAGGTTGTAAAAGTTGTCGCCCACTAAGCTATACCCATTAGCTATAAATGTCATCCCTATCGTCATTCATTTATAGCTCATCGTATTGCTACCCTTAATATTCATTCATAAGGAGCGTATTGCTTCTTCTTTAAATGATTTCATTTACACACCCAACTTATAATATACAAAAAACTATTTTTAAAATTCATTATAAATCAATATATTCATAAATCATAACAGTCATCAATTATGATTTTATACTTTCTCAAAAATAAGGGTTTTTTATAGTCCCATAGACTGCCAAGATAACTTCTCTCATAAAATTTCTTATTCTTTTGCGCTTATAACAACCAAAACATCAACATTTTTTATAACAAAAAATGGTTTGGAATCACAATAGCATCTTTTTTTATATGAGAAAATCAGTCTATACGTTACGCATTTCAACGTGGTAATATTCTTTTACAATATCTTTGGAAAATTGCCGCTTATTGCTGCTTTTGTTATCAACCAATAGCGATATATCAATGGCAACGTTGCACTCTCTTGAAAAATTACAGCACCTAGCTGTATAGCTTTTTGAAGAGAAGCCGGTACAATGACCAATGGAAGAAAAGCTGGCTTAAGAACTCTAGGTAAAGCACAAGAATACTCGTAAAATTGGGTATAATGATCGCGCGATAATGCTACCATAGCTTCAACAATACGACCCTTTTGTTGATCACTGAGACGGTGAGATTCCAAATCTTCCCTATTCACTCCTACAGCCTTTAATATATCAGTAGGTAAATAATATTGATATCGTGATTGCATGAATGATAAAAGACGTAATATACCGCTTAATCCTTGAGAAATCCCTCCATGTTCATAGATATCTGTAAACTCTTGTGCAGTATCAGGATCTAATATCTGACAAGAAAGCTGTAAAATTATGCTTGCTGTCTCACCACAATAATGCTCTAGATCATGAAGTGTTTCTATTGGATTGTGATAAAGATCTAAAATTTGTGCATTACAATAACGTAAAAAAGCTGCCTTAGGTAAATTAAAAAGAGTCATTGCTTTCAATAAATCACTCAAAATCGGATTATTTCCACTCGTTTGCATTTCACCATGAGCAATAGAATCATACCACCAACGTAACCGTATTTCTCCTATGAGTGGATCATGTACACTTTCGCGAATACGAGAAACTTCAGCGTTAAATACATAAAGAGCAGCCAATGCTTGGCGCTTTTTTTTAGGCGCAAATAAAACCGATATATAGCGATCACGATCTATGGTACGTAAAATATCAAGACAATAAGGAAGAGAGCCTATCATTCGAACCTATTAACGTCCCTTTTTTAGTAATGAAATTAATATCCTCTTTTTATTCATATTAAAAAATGAGGGATAAGCAAATACAGTTCAGAAAATAAGATTTTTAAATCTGTCTCTTAACTGTATTGTGAATTAAAATTTCTTTTCTAGTCACTTTTCGTTTTAGAAAGAAAAAAATTAAATAAATAACTTTTCTGATAAAACTTATCTTATCGGACTTCAAGTTTTCATTTACAGTAAAAAAACTAAAAACTAATCGTAACATGCATAGTGAAACTTAGAATAACAAACAACGCAAAATACTTTTTCACTGAATAGATGACAATGTTATTTTATAAAAAATGCACTGATCACAAAAAATTCATCAAATCATTGACATCCTCCCCATCCTAAAGGACAAAGATTCTTACCAATACCAATTTGTAAAAAATCCAATTGCTCTCGGTGAGTTTCTATTACTATCAACACATTTATTTATAATGATAATTCATTGTTTTATATGTTAAATTAGAATCCCAAATATCGTAGAATGCTTTCATTTCAAACCAATTCCATGTTGAATCAATCAAAACTATTCCCTTGCACGTCACAAGCGAGGCTGGCTTGTAGGTAAAAACTGTATAAGAAAAAATTAAAATGCCTCTTATGAACTGTCTCAAGTGCCAAGAGTTGATCACTCATGTGATTCATTGAACTACGAACAAGCTCTGCCCTGGATACTTGCTGCTGTATTTAAAAACACTTAATGTGTTAAGTTATGTATATTTTATTCCCCTTATATCAGCACTTTAAACAACGGTATTTTACGGCGCAGTAAAATAACCATACAAATCTTTCATACTAAACGAGAGCATTTGTTTTATTAAACAATACTCTAATCTACCGCAAATAATAATGCCGCAACAGCGCGATCTTCAGCCAATAAAACATTAAATGTACGCACCGCCGCTCCCGTACTCATTGTATCTGAGGAAATACGTTTTTCCCATAAAAGACCCCGTAACTCTTCAGGTAATCGCAATAATTCAATTCCAGTACCTATTAATAAAACTTCGATTTCAGAAGCTTCTTCTAAAATACGAGATATATCCTCTTGAGTGGGAATAGGCCCTGCCATGTCAATGCCATAAATACCTGATGGTACACAAATAATAGAACCTCTATGAGACATATCAGCAAAACGAAATCCACCATTTCCATAAGCATCAATAGGTGCGCGACTTGGAAAATGTGCTTCACGAATTTGAATTGCATCGAACATGAACAAGCACCCTTTATTTTTGAATAATCCAATTGTCTTTGCTACTTCTCACCATAAAAATTAAAGGAAGGCTGATATAAACATTGATATCTTAACCATAGCCTAGTATTGAAGTGGAAATTTTATATAACCCCCTAATCTTCTCATACAACAAGTATATGAAAATTTGATAATAAACCGCAATCAAATTGCTATACCTGCTTCAATAAATCTATCTTTTAAAAAGTTTTTTTCAGCTTATTTACTCGCAATTTTTTTTATAGAAACAATGATCTTGTTGCGCAATATTCTATAAATAAAGCAACTATTTTAATAATCTCAAGGAAACAAAAACTCCATTTTCTGTAGCCACTATAAAAGATACTTTTCCAATGAAATTGTCCTGATCTTGCCAAGCTTTTTATAAAAATGCTTAAAAAATGTAATAAACTGCCATTACACCTTAAGATTCATTTTCTTTTGATATAGCTTTTTTCTCTTTAGAGACACTCATATTTTCTTTCGTTGTCGTTTTAGATTTAGACTTTTGTGATGTTTTTGCTTTAGCATTAAGCTTTGATTTTTTTTCTGCAATCGGCTCACCTTTAACGCGCACATCAGCTAATGTTGAGCGAATAACACGAATATTCATACTCTCACCAATTTCAACCTCTAATTCACCACTCTCGTCGTGAACCTTCGTAACTTTGCCGATAATACCACCACCCGTTATAACTGTATCACCACGACGTACTGCATTAAGCATTTCTTGGCGTTTTTTCATTTGGGCACGCTGTGGACGAATGATAAAAAAATACATAATTGCAAAAATTAAAATGAGAGGGACTGCGCTAACAAATGAAATTCCACCGGAAACATCGCTTGCAACTTGAGCATAAGCGTTCGTAATAAACATTTTTATCTCCTATAGTTAAACTTCAGGTATTTCCCACTCTATTAAAATAAAATTCCGATTCAGAAAAAAATTCTTAAAGAATTTATCATAAAAAGCAATAACTACATAATCTAATCACAGCTTTACAAAAATGCAATAAATCCTTAAGAGACAGGATACCAAAATACAATGAGAAAAATCTTAAAAAATAGATTCATTTTCCCCTATTATATATCCTACAATATAAATCTTTTCACTAACTCAATAAATGATACAAGATAATTTTTCTAATGAAAAAACTTTAATTTATATAGATAATTTATCGTTTTGATATCGAATAACAGATCTAAGTACAGTCAAATGCTCCCATTTCAAACCCTCTGAATTAATCAAAACGATTTTCTTGCACGTCATACATATGAATGAAATGAGCCTGTAGATAAAAACCTTTTAAGAAAGGCGTGAAATATCTTTTTTCATGCTTCTCTCAAATGCAAGAGCCGTTGGAACACTGAAAGCTGACAAATAAGTATGATACTATTGTTTTACACTTTCATAAACACAAAGATAGTAATATCTAACGATCCCAACGAACTACTCTCCTTAAACCAATGATTTTTTGCTGAGTGTTATTGATTTAAGAAAATCAATTGTTTTTCATGAAGTTTCTATAAACTGTAAGACTATTCAAATTTAAAAGTCATCAATAAATTAGTTTTCTAAATATTTAAGGGGATCAACAGGTAATGAATTCTTACGCATCTCAAAATATACACGTGGCGTTTTAACATTTCCTGAAACACCAGATTTAGCAATCTCATCACCGCGTCTTACCCTTTGTCCTTTGTTAACAACAAGCTTACTGTTACATCCATAAATAGTGATAATATTATTTTCATGTCGAATCATCACAACATTACCAAGCTCTTTTAGTCCATCTCCCGCATAAATAACCACACCATTTTCTGCCGCCTTTACCGAAGACCCTTCAGGCACTGCAATATCTATTCCTCGATTCATTACTGTTCCCTTTTTTTGACCGAACTGGCTTAATAAACGCCCTCGTACTGGCCAACGCATCTTAGAAATTCCTGTGGCTTGCGGAGTCGTCATATTATCTGTATTCGTAACAGTACTTGACAAACCAGCCTCATGTTTCAATTGCGTCATCTGTTTAGAAAAATTTTTCTCAGAACTTGATTTGTTCATCTTTGCAGAGGGTGGCGTTGTTACAGGAGCTTTATATATAGGAGAGGACTTCTTGTTTTTTATAGAGGACATCACTTGAGACTGGGATGCAGATTCTGTTGTTGACACTGCCCAATCGTTATTATTGTGTGCATTTGAAGCTGCTAATGTACGCCTGCTTGGAACAACAAGTACCTGACCGATATAAATGGAATTGCTGTTTATACCATTTGCTAATTTTAATGCCTCAACACTAACCCCTACTTGTCGTGCAATACTGAGCAGTGTATCTCCACTCTGAACAATATAAGAATTCCGCCGAAAAATAGGAGATTTATCCATTTGTGAACGAGAAAGTGTTCCAAGATTACGTGGAGGGGCGCCCATAACGCGACCATCAGAAGAAGTTATCCTACCTTGATGTGGAAAATTATAGGGGGAATTGTCATCTCCCCACGAATCATCGCTTGATTCCACAGGTGGCAATTCAGTGCTTTGTATCATACCACTACCGTATGATAGCATTCGCGGATCTGTATACATAGTGCTTGATATATTTGATTGAGATGATACCGTACGATGAGAGACAATGTTGGAAAAACGCTGTGTACCAGAACTACAACCAGCAACAATAGTTACCACCGCTAACAAAGTTATTCTCTGAGAATTATGCTGGAAAATATTATCCAAAGCTTTTAGACACATCGTTTTGCTCACTCATCAATAATCAACTCACTCCATTAAAGCTTTTTTAAATTACCGAAGAGTTAAAATGAGATGTTTTATTCATAAATATCTTTATATAAGATCAAAATGAATTTAACGTAGACAATTTGCAGAAATTTCTTAGCTTTTAAAAATTAAAGTATTTCTGCAATGCCTTTAATAAAAGGTTGGTAACGCACTTGGAACAGTTCTAAACACTCAAATCGACTACCAATTTTTGTATAGCGCGTCACCGTTTGTACCCCTTCGTCAGGTCCTATCGCCTGAATGAGAATTCCATTTTCAGCTAAAAGTTCTAAAAATTCCTTTGGTTCATCAAAACGTGATGGCCAAATAAGAATGCGATCAAACGATCCCAAGCCCGTCACACTATGACTTCCATCAATCTGCCGTATAACAATATTTTCAATTCCTAAAGTTTGAAATTTTTGGCATGCTAAATCAACAAGCGTTTTATAACGATCAATCGTTGTCACACGGTCACTCAGACATGCCATAAGAGCAGTACAAAAACCAGATCCTGTACCAATTTCTAAGACACGATGCCTTTTTTTCAACGATAATGCCGAAAGAATTAAGAGTTGTTCTTCCAAGCGTTCCATATATTCACCACACTCAAGGGGAATAACTTTATTATCGTAAGCGCTATTAAACCAAGGAGCAGAAACAAACTGTTGACGCGGAATTTTCTCTAATGCCGAAAAAAATCGCACATCATCAATGCCTTTGCTACGCATTTTCAGTACAAGAGCGGCTAACTCTTCACGAAATTGTAAAATACCCTTTTGCCCCATAGTATCATTCAATCTCCAATGGAGCTGCACTTTTATCATACTGACAAACTGCTTCTTTTAAAATGGCAAAAACTTGCGTTTGCATATCATCACCTCTTGGCAATAAACGCATATTGTCTCTCCTTTCGTAAAATTAAGCAGTAATACAACGCATGCCTCCCATATAAGGTTGTAAAACATCTGGAACAATAATTGATCCATCAGCCTGTTGATAATTTTCAAGCACGGCAATAAGACAACGTCCAACAGCTGTACCAGAACCATTAAGACTATGAACAAAATGCAATTTTTTATCGCCTTCTTTACGATAACGCGCATTCATACGACGACCTTGGAAATCTCCACAAACTGAACAGCTAGAAATTTCACGATAACATTCTTGACCAGGAAGCCAAACCTCGATGTCATAGGTTTTACGCGCTGCAAACCCCATATCACCTGTAGAAAGCACCACTGTGCGAAAAGGCAAACCAAGTCGTTTTAATATATCTTCTGCACATTCCGTCATACGTTCTAATTCAATTAAAGACTGCTCTTCACTGGTAATCGAGACCATTTCAACTTTCCAAAATTGATGCTGACGCAACATACCGCGTGTATCACGACCGGCTGCTCCCGCCTCTGAACGAAAACAGGGAGATAAAGAAGAAAATCGCAGTGGTAAATCTGATATTTCAAGAATTTCATCGTTGACCAAATTGGTTAATGGCACTTCTGCTGTAGAAATAAGCCATCGACCATCTGTTGTACGAAAAAGGTCTTCAGCAAATTTCGGCAATTGTGCTGCTCCGTAAACAATCTCATCACGAACAAGAAAAGGTATTGAGACTTCTGTATAACCATGCTCATTGACATGCACATCAAGCATAAATTGGCCTAATGCTCGTTCTAGCCGTGCTAACGCCCCTGAAAGTATTGTAAAACGTGTTCCAGACAAACGACTAGCTCGTTCAAAATTCATCTGCTTGAGATCTTGACCAAGATCAAAATGTTCCTTTGGTGTAAAATTAAATGTTGGAGGTGTACCAAAATGTCGAATGACGACATTATCACTTTCATCTTTACCTTCTGGAACATCATCTAATGGAATATTTGGAAGTGCTGAAAGAATTTTTTCAAGACTCTCCGTCAGCTGTTTTTCTTCCGCTGTTGCAGAAGAAAGAAAGACTTTAATCTGTTCACCTTCAGCTCTAAAACTTTCAGCCATTTGCTGATCAGATACAGCTAAAGCCTGTCCTATTTCCTTTGAAACCACATTGCGACGCTCTTGCGCCAATTGCACCTTAGCAATATGCGACCGACGTGCAAGATCAAGTTGTATTAACCTCTCAGCTTGTGGCTCAAGACCTCTACTTACGAGTGCTTTATCTAATTTCTCAGGATTATCACGAATCCACTTAATATCAAGCATAAAAACTCCTTATTTATATTGTTTTTATTCATTTCTTATCTCATAAGATTATACATTTTTCTTAAGCGGATTTTCTTCTCTTTTCTATACTGTAAGCAATTAAAATTGAAATCTCGTAAAGTGCTATCGTTGGTAAAGCCACTGCAAACATCGTAAAAAAATCCGACGGCGTTATGATTGCCGCAATGATAAAAGAAAGTAAAATAGCCCATTTTCGTTTAGACGCCAAATCATGAGACGTTAAAAATCCAACTTTTGTTAAAAGACTGATGACAAGAGGTAATTGAAAAATCAAACCAAAAATTAGGATAAATGATGTCATAAAGCCCAAATAATCAGAAATACGCACTATAAATTCTATTTTTAAATGAACATCTGGAAGAAATTGTTGAGAAAGGCTAAACCATAGTATTATTGGCGCTAATAGACCATACACAAACGCTCCCCCAATACAAAATAAAATAGGCCCCCCAATGAGAAATGGTAAAAAAGCCATACGCTCATTTTTATAAAGCCCTGGTGCAATAAAACTATAAAACTGAAAAGCCGTATAGGGAAAAGATAAAATAATTCCCCCAAAAGCAGAAAGCTTCATCTTCGTTAAAAAAGTTTCCCATACTTGCGTTGATTGCAAACGAATACCCTCAGGATTACCCTCTGCTATTTTCATTGCCCACTGATATGGCCATAGTAAAAAATTTAAGATATAATCTTTAACAAGAAAACACATCATAAAAGCGATCATAAATGCAACCAAGGCAGCAATAATTCGCTGACGAAGTTCAATTAAATGTTCCAAAAGTGGTGCCATATGGGCATCAACCTCATCTTTCTTAACATTCATGACACATCTTCTTTATCTTTAGAAGCTATAGATCCTGTCATATCTTTATTGGTTACGTTGTGATCGCATTCCAAAATTTCTTTACCTTTTTCTGATTTATGGTGTGTTGCCTTAACATCCAAATTATCGTGGATATCTTCTAATGTATTTTGAATGGGATCAAAAGTCTCTGTCAACTTCTTGCTTGAATCGCTAATATCCGAACATGTTTTTTGCAAATCATCGAGCTCGATTTGTCTTATTGCATCATCAAACTGATGACGAAGTTCATTTGCCATTAAAAACATATAAGCTCTTACCTTTGCTATTGTCTTTAATATTTTAGGTAAATCTTTCGGTCCAACAACAATGATGAGAACAAGTAAGATTACGACAAACTCTGGTCCATCAATCCCAAACATCTCTTAATTCGACTTCCTCATCAAAAAATAACGCACAATGATGATTACGTTTTTGTTATTTGACACGCTGTTTTTTAGCAACAGATGTTTTGCTTCTTTTAGAAGCAGAAGAAGCCTTTCTGCGCGCTGTTACATGTTTTACCGATAACGGCTGAGATTGTTGAGATTGTTGAGATTCTACATCAATTATTTGGGAAGTAGTAGCCATTTCAACTTTATCCTCAATGCCGTCATCTTCTTCCTTCATATTTTTTTTGAAGGCTTTAATTCCCTTAGCAACATCGCCCATTAATTCAGAAATCTTACCGCGACCGAAAAGCACAAAGATAATCAGTAAAATTATAATTAAATGCGTTGGTGAAAAAATATTACCCATTACTCTCTCTAACTTTATGCTTTTAAATTTGATCTCATTTATTCATGCTTCCTCTGAAGAATGTATCAAATATAATATCTTAATTATATATTTTCTTCTTAACTTAAAAACAATCACACGCTTTTATTGCAAAAGAACTTTTTATCCTCTCATCCCTTCTTAGCGTATTATAACACAAACCATTCAAAAATGATAAACCGCTTCATACAAAATTCAAAAGGATTAAAAACTTTTCTAAAATAACTTCATCTGATCTCTTAGTTACCCATCTTCCTGTAAATACTATAGCTCATGTCTTTCCTTTTAAACAATGTTGTACCATTACAAACATTTCCTCCAAATTATCCGTTACTGATAAAAATCATACCATGCTGTAAAAAAATTTACGTATTCAATTAAAAAATTCAGAAAGAAAAATCTCTAAAAAACTTTCTTGACACATCATCAGTCTCTTCAAAAACTATCATCTTACGCATAAGATTTATTCTTTGCGTTGGTGGGAATTTTATCATCCATTATTCCATATACAATACGAAATATGAGCCATCATCGCATTCAATTAAATATCTGACGTGTAAATAAAAACTATTAGCGGAAAGCGTAAAAATGCACTTTATGAATCAGGTCAAGTGCTAAGAGGTATGGCAATACTGCTAAAAAATAAAAATGGTACCAGCTTGCGCCTTTATTCAGTAAAATATCTCCATATAACCAGCTCTTTAAACCGCTGCATATCATAACTATTACAAGTCTCCGGATTCTGGGCATGCATTCTCATAATATCATGTGCTTAACCTATCTCAGTATTGAAAACAGAATGGGCATTAATAGAAACTTACATTCAATCAAAAGCATGGAATCGAAGCATAATCCATGTAAAAGAACTTCTTATTCTAGTCTTTTTATAAGATTATCTCATAAATCAGCTAGATAATACAGTGTTAGAGATAGATAAACCTATTTACTTTAGTTAAAAATCCCTCATTTTATTGAGATCGCTTGCAGAGAACATATCACTTTTCAAAAGTTTTATTTTAGCATCATACACAATAACCTAGCCATTTAGCGTGTATAATATAAAGCTTGGGCTCCGCTTAAACCAATGAGATTCATCCACACTTTTACAAAAATCTATCACTATAATACCAGCACTTTATTGCTCTATCCATAATTTTACGCTCGCTAAAAAACTGATAAATGTAACAATGTTTTTATCAAGCATTTTAAATTCTTTAATCTTTAAACAAGTAAATTTATGAATGAATTTGAAAGATAACCTTAATTTTTTTAACAAACTTCACTAATATTCTCGTTAATTGCTTGTCTTTTATATTTTTCCTGAAAGAGTCCGTAATCATAAGAAACTTCTCTTACAACACAACTATCTCTATTGAAATGTTTGCCCTCTTCCTATCTATTTTTTATATAAAAAATTTAAAATCTTAACGATGAATCTCATAATATAAAAATAGCCCAGTGAATAAATACTCCCATGACATTAATATTTTTTCTGTAGGGTATTATTTGGGAGTGAGGGTATTATTTGATTTCTATAAGAGTATTTTTATGGATATCAATTCTAATATTCTATGCTAATAATCCGGTACAGTTATACATATGATAGAGTTTACTCCATGAATTATCGGCATATTTATCATGCTGGCAATTTTGCTGATGTTTTTAAACACATTATTGTCACTCGCATTGTAGAATATCTCAAACGCAAAGAAAAAGCTTTTCGCGTTATAGATACGCATGCTGGAATCGGTATTTATGACCTTTCTTCTTTAGAAGCACATAAAACAGGAGAGTGGCGCGAAGGTGTCCAACGGCTTTTTTCAACACCTATCCCAGAGGATTTAAGAGCACTCCTTCGTCCATGGTGTAATATCATTGATGCCCTCAATAAAGGGAAAAAAGAAATTGTATTTTATCCTGGATCTCCTGTTCTTATTCGTCAATTATTACGGAAACAAGATCGCCTCACCGCAATAGAATTGCACAACGAAGATTATCATATTTTAGCAAAAAACTTTGCAGGAGATTATCAGACAAAAGTTTTGCATTTAGATGGTTGGCTTTCTTTAAATTCTCATGTACCACCAAAAGAAAAACGTGGACTTATCCTTGTTGACCCTCCCTTTGAAAAAACTGGAGAATTTTCCCGCCTTATTGAGGGATTAACGAAAGCCTATCGTCGCTTTTCTGGAGGGATCTACGCTTTATGGTATCCTGTTAAATATGACAAAGAAATTGAAAGTTTTCTTCACGCGCTTTATCAAACAGGAATTCCTAAGATTCTACAGCTTGAAATGCGTATCCGAAAAAGTGTAAGTCCACCGACAATGAATGGAAGTGGTATGATTATTATTAACCCTCCCTACCTTTTGGAAGAAGAAATGAAAAAACTCAGCCCCTTTCTTATCAACCGTCTGGGACAAGATGAAAATGCCAAAATAACGCATAAGTGGCTTCAAAAAGAACATCTATTATGTTAGATCTTTCTCATATTTTTCCTAAATCAAATATCATGTTGTAAGATACAAAGGCATAAAATGATAAAGTTCTTTGATTTTTTAAATAATATCAATATATTATAATGATAAGCTAATAACGATCAGCGTGAATTAATTTTTTTCTTTTAGAAAGTCTATCTTCTTAATCATCATGAATTTCCTATTCCAATCATTTTAATGGATAAATTGGGCAAATTTATAAAGCTGTTTTAGAATAACAACTCTCATATTTTTTATGAAAAACCGGCTCTCTAAAATCGTACTATTATGCTATAAGCATATTATTTATAGAAAAAATTATAAAGATATAAATAATCATTATTTAATAAAAAAGAATATTTCATATATTAAACAAAAAACATATTCTTAATAAACGGAATGGTTCTGAAAAATAATATAAATTGTCCGAAAAATGAGCGGGAAAAGCTTTCTTTTCTCTCTAACATTACATGGAATAATGCCAATCAAAGTAATGAGAAATATCAATTCCAAGGTGTCAAATTCATACAAGAGTTTGTTAGACACCTTCCGCATAAGCCAGGGGTTTACCGGATGATTGGTAAAAATGGTGATATTCTCTATATTGGCAAAGCTCGTAATCTCAAAAAACGTGTTTCAAATTATACACGTGAACAAGGACACAATAATCGTATTACCCGCATGATTCGTGCAACATATCATATGGAATTTATCGTCACCCATACAGAAACAGAAGCACTCCTTTTAGAAGCCAATCTCATCAAAAGATTGCATCCACATTTTAATGTATTACTCCGTGATGATAAAAGTTTCCCTTATATTATGATTACAGATGATCATCGAGTGCCTGGACTTTACAAACATCGTGGTGCCCGAACACGAAAAGCTCACTATTTTGGTCCTTTTGCTTCTGCTGGTGCAGTGACACAAACAATTCATGTTTTACAACGCGCCTTCTTATTACGAACCTGTACTGATTCAGTTTTTGAAAACCGTACACGTCCCTGTTTGCTTTATCAAATTAAGCGATGTTCTGCACCTTGTACCCATGAAATTAGTGACAGTGATTATAAAGAACTTCTGAGGGGAGCAAAAGCGTTCCTTTCGGGAAAAGATCAATCTGTTAAAAACAATATGGTTCAAGCTATGCATAAAGCCGCAGAAAATCTTGATTTTGAACAAGCTGCTTCCTATCGTGACCGCTTATCAGCCCTTTCTCATATACAAAGCCATCAAGGTATTAATCCTCAAGCGATAAAAGAAGCGGATGTATTTGCAATTGCGCAAAAAGAAGGAATGACCTGTATTCAAGTGTTCTTTTTTCGCATGGGACAAAATTGGGGAAACCGTGCCTATTTTCCTAAAGCGGATCCCTCTTTTTCCCGTACTGAAATTTTAGCGAGTTTTCTTGCCCAATTTTACGATGATAAACCACTTCCCAAAAGCATCCTTTTATCTGAAGAAATTGAAGAAAAGACACTTCTTACAGAAGCATTGAGTCTCAAAGCAAATCACAAAGTGTCTCTCTCTTTACCCAAACAAGGTGAACGGAAAACTCTTGTTAATCATGCCTATCTCAATGCTCATGAAGCACTTGAACATAAGCTTTCTGAAACAGCTACTCATACAAAATTGCTTCAAGGTCTTGCTAAAACATTCCAACTACCTTTTCCTCCACGCCGAATAGAAGTCTATGACAATTCTCATATCATGGGAACAAATGCTGTAGGGGCTATGATTGTTGCTGGTCAAATGGGATTTGTTAAAAATCAATATCGCAAATTCAACATTCGCTCAATAGATATCACGCCTGGCGATGATTTTGGCATGATGAAAGAAGTGATTAAACGAAGATTTTCACGCCTTATAAAAGAGCATGATCAGCCCAATAGAAGTCATGACATAAAAGATAATGATCTTTTTCCCATTTGGCCTGATCTTATCTTAATCGATGGTGGTGAAGGACAAATCAATAGCGTACATGCAATACTTGCTGAATTACAGTTAAATGACCTCTTCACAGTTGTTGGAATCGCCAAAGGTGTTGACCGTCATGCGGGACGTGAACGATTTTTTATAAAAGGTATTCCCCCCTTTACACTTCCTCCACGTGATCCTATCCTCTATTTTTTGCAACGTCTGCGTGATGAAGCACACCGTTTTGCAATTGGAGCTCATAGGATAAAACGAAAAAAAGAAGCATTCAAAAACCCACTTGATGAAATCGAAAATATCGGTCCGACAAGAAAGCGTGCGTTGCTTCATCATTTTGGAAGTGCCAAGGCTATTGCTAGTGCTTCACTTGAAGATTTAAAAAAAGTTACGGGAATCTCTATGACAATTGCACAAAAAATTCATAACCATTTTCATGAAAAATAGGCTTGTTTCATAACCTTCGCCTTGTTAGGTTTAGGTAATATATTCTCTTTCACAAGAATTAAAAATGGCTCCATGAAAAATCATACTTTTTCTTTTCCAAATATTTTAACTTATGCACGAATTGTTGCAGTCCCAATGGTTGTTGCATGCTTTTTTTTAGAAGGGCGATTACAATCAAGTGATATCACTCGCTGGATTGCTGTGTCCATTTTTATCGTTGCATCCATTACTGACTTTCTTGACGGTTACCTTGCTCGTATTTGGGAACAAACATCCAATATTGGTCGCATGTTAGATCCCATTGCTGATAAACTTCTCGTCTCTGCTTGTCTGCTCTTGCTTGCCGCAGATAGTACCATCGCTGGGTGGACACTATGGGCAGCTATTATCATTCTTTGCAGAGAAATTCTTGTATCAGGATTACGTGAATATTTAGCTGAATTAAAAGTTAGTGTTCCTGTCTCTCGTCTTGCAAAATGGAAAACTTTTGTACAGATGATCGCTATTGTATTTCTTTTAGCTGGACCAGCCGGTAATAAAATTTTCCCTTACACAGTAGAGTTTGGCATTACTATGCTGTGGATTGCTGCCCTCCTTACATTGTGGACAGGATGGGATTATTTTCGTGCAGGTTTAAAACACGTCATCCTATGAATAGTATGGAGATTTATCTTTTTGTACTTAAATAAGAAATGAGGATAGCATAAGATTGATTCATTTTAAATCTATCAATGATAAATCAATAAAATACTTTTTTGCACATTACAAGTAAGGGGGCATGTAGATAAAAGCTCTTCAAAAAAAAGAGTAAATAGATTTTATATTCTCACAAAAACAGTTGCAATATTAAAAGCTGAAAAAACGATGAATGCTCCCTATGCTTTCAAAAAATTCTATAATCTTAAAAGCAAAAATCCGAAATATAGTGTTTCGGATTTTTGCTTCCTGTATACGCTTTATTATTATAAACGCTTTATTAACCAACAATTTCTACCTCAGAAAACCAAAAGGCGATTTCTGTTTTTGCCGTTTCAGCGCTATCGGATCCATGGACAGAATTTTCGCCAATCGATAAAGCATGAACCTTACGAATTGTCCCTTCTTCTGCATCACTAGGATTCGTAGCCCCCATTATTTCACGGTTTTTAGCAATTGCATTTTTGCCTTCCAAAACTTGTACAACGGTTGGACCAGAAGACATGAATTCAACCAATTCACTAAAAAAAGGGCGTTCTTTATGAACAGCATAAAAATTTTCAGCCTCACGTTTGCTCATCCAGACACGTTTAGACGCAATAACACGTAGCTCCGCATCCTCAAGCATTTTAGTAATTGCGCCAGTCAAATTACGACGGGTTGCATCTGGTTTAATCATCGAAAAAGTACGCTCTAAAGCCATTTAACCACCTTTATTTCATTTATAATATTCTCTAGCCATTTCTATAGCGAGCAAGGAGCCCTTTGCCAAGTGACACTGCAAAAATCTACACAAATTCTCAAAAATATAGAATAAATTATAACGAAAACTATAAAAATACCTGTAATTGCTCATCCTATCATAAAGATGCGCTACCGACTCTCAATGAATATTGAACCTTCTTGCATAATTTTAAAGGCCTCTCATCAAATTTATCATTGAAGCAATAAAGAAACATAAGAAAAAACATGCAAAATATATACCTTTTTGAAAGCATTCTTCTTTAAAGAGGATGAACCTAGATACTTCGATCTAGGTTTGAAAATCCTTCTACACACATTGAGATCAATCAAAAAATAACCATATAATTAAAAACTATAGCGTACACCTAAAATACCCTGAAGGGACTGTTTTGTTTTACGTCCTTTAACATAATGTGCCTCACCATATAACTTTAACTTCTCACTCACTAAACTGCTCAAACCGATTCCTAACTTACCTGCATTCCCTGATAAGTCAGTGGTAAATGAATGCCGTTGATTAATCAATGTATGGTTATTATCTTTATTCTCACGCAACCATGCTGCTGTAATGTACGCAAGTGATGAGGAAGCCATGCGAGAACCAAATTCATATCCTAAAGATATGCCAACCTCACTGCGTAATGAAGTGAATGGACGCATGTTACCTATCATGTCATTCGATAATTTGATTTCTTTACCCTCAACTTGCAACCATGTAAATTGTCCATAAGGCTGCAACCAACTGCTCTTTGACGTCTTAAGTCGATAACCTGCTTCAAAGGAAGTGCCCACCGCCCATTGCCTATAACTTCCCTCAATCCCTAAACCATTCGTTGAAACTGCCTTTAGAGTATTCTGATAATGATTATATTTTAAAATACCATCTAAATACCATCCACTATGATCCAAATAAGTGACATAAGCGCCAATGCCATAAGTATTGATACCGCTCATACCACCCCGTGCATGCCCAATGCGTGCGCGGTCATAACTGCCAAAACCACCTATATAAAATTCTCCGTTTTCCCACTCACTTAAACTATTGATCCCTAAAACAATACCTGTCTGATCCAACTTAAAATCTATATGCTCTGTAGCAATACTCTCTTTAGACTTGATCGCATAGGTCCATAAAGCTGCATTCTTGTTACTTTTATCTAGAATTCCTCTTCCCGCACGCACGGTTTGCATTTCATTGTGAAAAACCATCGCTGGAACCACAGACATAGACAATACCGCATCTGTAGAAGGAGTGGTTAAAAAGTGAGAAGCTGAAAGCGTCTCTCTCAATTGTGGAGAAGGCTGTTCTTTATGAACTGGACGCAAAATCATTTGATCGGATAAAGATGGTGAAGATTCTGAAACAATAGCCTGTTGCTTTCCATCAGAAAAATAAAGAGGACTTGCTGGAGGAGACTTCACATGAGTGCGATTTTCTTGAGAGGGAGATACCGAAACACTAGAGACATTCTGTCTTTCTCTTAAATGACGTGGAGGACGTGGCTTAGATTGCTCTTTTTTAGTAGGTTTACGAGGTCCGGTATTTTTTCCTCCAGAAGGAAAACTTTGATCTGATAATGCAACAGGGACCTTCGTTTTCTTGTTTACACACTGTGTTTCAGTATTCGAACGTGTCGTACCTTCAGAGGCTCTACTTAAATACCAAATTGCAGAATAACCACTAGAACTAGCACATCTTTCTCTCTTCAGCAATTGATACTGATAGGTTCCACCATCGACAGCTGTAATGTCCTTGCCCAAAAGATCTTCCAGAGTAAAAGAAGCTCCACCATCTTGGCTTCTATCGGTAACTAACGGAATCTCAGTACCCAAACTATTTTTTTGTGAAAAAAGACCTGTGATTTCACGACCAGAATCTGTAACGCTTATTTTATGATTACCTGCGCCGTAATCAATTGACAAGTAATCACTCAAATCTCCCGTAGCACTAATATTGAATCGAAAATGCAAACTTCCTGAAAGTCTCTCAACATGAAGTGAAATATGACGTCGATCATATGGAATAGAAGTAAAAATAACAGTTCCATCCTTCCCCCCTAAATCTTCAATTTCAATCTGAGGCTTTTCTCCTATATTCCGCTCACCAACCTCAAATATTGTTTCCTCAGGTCTTCCTTCTATAGGAATCTTTTTCTTAGTCGTATGATTTGTCCTATCACCAGCAAATAAATAAAGTTCTCCGTGATCATTGACCCTTACTTCTCCAACAACTTTCTGAATACCAGAGTGAAACCATGACCTAGCAGAATCCGTAATTGTTAAAGTATTCACAACCCCTTCAGGATATACAACTTGAATAGCATGATCTTTCAAATTAGTAGCATAAGATTCTCCTAACGCTAAGACGTGCTGTCTCCCATTCCCAGAGACCTCAGCATACATTGATTTTCCCCCCTCTTTTCTTTCTCCCGAGTAAAGATTTTGTTCTCCATCTTTTCCTACTTTCGTATTCCAACCCCATGCTCCATCATACACATTTTGCTGTCCCACTACTCCATCACTACCAGTAACTGTGGAATTATATGCACTACTTTTTCTCTCCACGCTTGTAAGATCAAGACCTTTTTCTTCATGAATAAACTGCTTACCACCAAGGATTTTAGCATCTATTGCATTTCCTCCACGCGTAACTATCTGCATCCCTCCTTTTTTAATAGAGGAACCCACAGAAGTTGCTCCATTTTCAACAATCTCAACACTGCCATCTCCAATTTTACTCTTACTACTGGGAAAACTATTTGTAATCAGTGCTGAACCTTTTGGTATCTCTGCTCCATTTCTTACATGTTCTACTATTGTTAGCTCTCCATTCCTGTTTTCAACTGCACTTGCAACTTGTACAAGACAACTACTGATCATTAATACTGAAAAACTTAACTTATGTTTATACTGCATTATCGACACTCCACTCTCAATTATTTAGAAAAATATCCCACGGCTACGTAGGTAACTCGTCTTAGATTGTATCGTAATGTGTTTTATTTATGTTTAAAAACACTTTTTAAGTGTATTTTTTAATATAGACAACTTCAAGTTGTGTGTCTATAAGCAGCTAGAAAGTTCTAACTTAAGGCAGAAAATCTGAATAAAATTCAAATTGTTAACTTGAATTCAAGAAACAATTTGCAATATTTGAAGTTATAGATGAAAAAAACGCTCGTGCCTTCAAAGGAGAGTATAAAGATATCCTTACTATTTGAGAAGATCTCTACACTCTCAAGAAGATAAAATCGAGCGTTATCTGTTTAAACTTGCAAAACAATTACATTCATAAAATTAATCAGCCGTGTACACACATATTTAGAAACTATAGCGTAATCCTAAAATAGCTTGAAGAGCATTCTTAATCTTATGTCCTTTTAGATAATGTGCTTCTGCATAAAGTGTCAGTTTATCATTGACCGAACCGTTTACACCAATTCCCAATTTACCTGCATTACCCGATAAGTCTGTAATAAATTTATGCTGGTTATTAATTGTCGTATAATTATTATTTACATTCTCACGCAACCAAGCTGCCATAATGTAAGCTGTTAATGAAGTTTCTGAATTCACAAAGAATTCATGTCCTGCAGTTAATCCAACTTCACTGCGGAATGAAACCAATGGGCTTAGATCACCTATCATTCCATTTGAAAGTTTTATTTTTTTACCTTCAACCTGCAAACCTGTTAGCTTGATATAAGGCTGCATCCAAGTATTCTGTGCCGGTGTAAAATAACAACCAATTTCAAATGACCCACCTATCGCCCACTGATTGTAATGACTTTGAATAGCTAAGTCATTCGTGGAGATAGCTTTCAAATTATCTCGGTAATAATTATATTTCAAAACACCGTCCATATACCATCCACGATGATCAAAATAAGTTGCGTAAGTTCCAATGCTATAAGAGCTCAGATCACTATTACCACCTCGTGCATGAGAAATACGTGCTTGATCATAACTACCGAAACCACCAATATACAACTCTCCATGCCCTAATTCACTCAACTGATCAGCACCAAAGACTAAACCTGTCTGCCCAAGCTTAAAGTGTGTATGGCCTGTCGCAATACGTTCTCTGCTCTTAATCGCATAAGTCCATAGTTCGATATCTTTCCTATTTCTGTTCCAAATTTTTCTACCATTCCTTACAATTTGCAACTCATTGTTAAAAACAAGTCCAGGAACTACGGACAACGTTAACACTGCATCTGTAGAGGGTGTTGTTGATGTCTCACCAGGAACAAAAGGATTTTCCGGATCTGGAATAGAGGTTTCTGGTCCACTAAGGCGGTCTGCAGATAAAAACCACACTTTTCCATTTTCATCCTTTCTTTCTTTCAAATCATACATATAAGTTCCACCATCAATGGCGTTAATTTTGTCACCCTTAAGATCTGTCAGCGTAAAATGTGCGCCACCACTTTGATCCATAATTAAATCACGCTTATTTGAAAAAGGATCCGTGATTTCAACTCCAGAATCAGCAACACTTATCGTATGATTCCCAGCACCTTTCTCAACCAAAAGATAATCACCACGGTTATGGGCAATCGTAGTATTGAACGCGAAATGTAAATTTCCTGAAAGATTATTCACATGAAGCTGAGAATAATATGGATCAGAACCTGTAAACGAAAAAATAACACTCCCTTCACCACTTAATTTTTGTATCAAAGAACTTTTTCCATCAAACTCATCAGTAATAGAGTACAGTTTTGTATCTTTTCCATTTAAAATAATATCTTCTACTATGGTACGATGTTGATCATTCCCAGCATAAAGATGAATCTGCCCAGAATGATTTACCTGTGTCTTCCCTTCTAATGTGGCCCCAGCATGCACCCATGATTTTGTTTCATCATTCATTTTTAGATTTTTTACAGATCCATCAGCATATATTTCCTGAATAGCGCTCTCATTTAAAGTAACTCCTATAGCCTTACCGCCTTTAAAGATACGCTGTTTACCACCGCCAAAAACTTCTGTATCAAATGCAAAACCACCATTTTTAGCACTTTGAGATTTTTTTCCAACCTCTTGTACGCCCCCTCGCATAACTTTCGTATCCCAAACTTTTCCGCCATCATATACTTTTTGTTGGCCTAGTGTTTCATCTTGACCATAAATGATAATATGAAAAGCACTACTCCCATTAACTTCTCCTCCAACATCCCCCTCCCCGAAAACAAGTTGCTCACCACCATAAATTTTAGTCCCCTCTACTTTTCCTCCATTTCCAACACTTTGTCGTCCTCCTTCTTTAACGACAGCATTTTTTGAAAAGCCTTGTTTTCCCTTTAAAGCCTCAACATTTTCAATTCCACCATGTTCAATTTTACTATTCTCACTGAGACCTCCTGCATACACATAAAGCTCTGCACCATTCCTTACAGTGTTATTAATGGATCGCCCTGGGCTATCACTCTCCCCATCATTTGAAATGTATGCTTTACCTTCATTATCAAGGACATAATTTTCTAATAGCGCCCCATCTTTAATGAAGATAAGTTCAGGTTTTTTAAGAAACGCAATATTTTGTTCTTGTACATTATACCTGACATTGTCACGACGACTGCTGTCAAGCTCCTGTTGACTCGCAAACACTCTAGTGCCCTTATCCTCAGTAAAATCGCTAGGCTTTTTTAAAAAGCCTAATTCGTTGCGCGCACTTATAATAACATCATTAGATGCTCCGAGTATGCATCTTCCTGTTTTCATATCCTCGTTGTATTGATCCTGAAATATTTTGCCATTTTCATAACTTGAAGATTGACAAAAAAGTGGTATTCCCCCCTCATTTGCAGCAGCAGCTTGTACAAAACAGCTGCTCAACATGAGTATCCAACAATGTCGTTTCCATTTATATTGTAGAGCCATATCCTCCCCCCCTTCACGCCTGCATAGACACTAAACGTAATTAGCTCTACAAAACATATTTTCAACCTTAGATTGCAAACAATCCTTCTTAAAAATCCTCCTTATCTCATACAAAACTGTTCTCTACAGGTTTTTTAATACTTTTTTGATCAAGAATATAAGGGCGTTTTTATAGTGCTTTTTTAGCATTTCCTTGGAGTTTTCTTATCAAAGAAAAAAGTAATGCATAATTAAAGTATATAAGGGTATACAGTCTATCATGAAAAGCGAAGCTGCATGCTCTGAAAAATTGTTTTCTGAACCTTCATTAAAGGCCTTTACAAATAATCATATATTTAAAGATAACTAAAAAATAACCATATAATTAAAAACTATAGCGTACACCTAAAATACCCTGAAGGGACTGTTTTGTTTTACGTCCTTTAACATAATGTGCCTCACCATATAACTTTAACTTCTCACTCACTAAACTGCTCAAACCGATTCCTAACTTACCTGCATTCCCTGATAAGTCAGTGGTAAATGAATGCCGTTGATTAATCAATGTATGGTTATTATCTTTATTCTCACGCAACCATGCTGCTGTAATGTACGCAAGTGATGAGGAAGCCATGCGAGAACCAAATTCATATCCTAAAGATATGCCAACCTCACTGCGTAATGAAGTGAATGGACGCATGTTACCTATCATGTCATTCGATAATTTGATTTCTTTACCCTCAACTTGCAACCATGTAAATTGTCCATAAGGCTGCAACCAACTGCTCTTTGACGTCTTAAGTCGATAACCTGCTTCAAAGGAAGTGCCCACCGCCCATTGCCTATAACTTCCCTCAATCCCTAAACCATTCGTTGAAACTGCCTTTAGAGTATTCTGATAATGATTATATTTTAAAATACCATCTAAATACCATCCACTATGATCCAAATAAGTGACATAAGCGCCAATGCCATAAGTATTGATACCGCTCATACCACCCCGTGCATGCCCAATGCGTGCGCGGTCATAACTGCCAAAACCACCTATATAAAATTCTCCGTTTTCCCACTCACTTAAACTATTGATCCCTAAAACAATACCTGTCTGATCCAACTTAAAATCTATATGCTCTGTAGCAATACTCTCTTTAGACTTGATCGCATAGGTCCATAAAGCTGCATTCTTGTTACTTTTATCTAGAATTCCTCTTCCCGCACGCACGGTTTGCATTTCATTGTGAAAAACCATCGCTGGAACCACAGACATAGACAATACCGCATCTGTAGAAGGAGTGGTTAAAAAGTGAGAAGCTGAAAGCGTCTCTCTCAATTGTGGAGAAGGCTGTTCTTTATGAACTGGACGCAAAATCATTTGATCGGATAAAGATGGTGAAGATTCTGAAACAATAGCCTGTTGCTTTCCATCAGAAAAATAAAGAGGACTTGCTGGATATGCTCCTTCAATAATTTGACTTCCAAGAGTTGAAACAGTTAGAGATACAGAAGCTGGAGATTTTTGCCTTAAGTTTTGGCGGTTTTCTCTTCGATGTGGCAACTTAATCGTATGCTCTTTTGTAACGGTAATAGTTGAAAGAGAAGAGACTAATTGATTTTGATTTAAATGCCGCGCAGACCTGCTCCTACTACGCGGCAAACTGTTGAGAAATGAAACATTATCAATAAATACCGCAGATAAATACCAAACTTTTTCACCCCCATCCTCATCAATTCTCTGTTTTAAACCATACGTATAGGTTCCGCCATCAATAGTTTTAACATTTGCACCAGAAAAGCTTCTCAGAGTAAAATGTGCTCCTCCACTTTGATCAACAATTAAATCAAGTTCTGTTGAAGAAGGATCAACAATTTCAATACCGGAATCTACAATACTTATTGTGTGAAAACCCCGGCCATTCTTGATAAAGAGATAATCACCCTCTCCTTCTGCAAGGCTGACATTAAAATCAAAATGTAGACTCCCCAAAAGATTATCAATATAAAGCTTAGAGTAATGTAAATCGGATTCTGTAGAAGTAAAAATAATATTTCCCACACCGCTTAGCTTCTTAATATAGGTTTCTGTGTTTCCATATCCAGTAGAAATAGAGTATAATTTGGTGTTTTCTCCCTCTAAATTAATATCGTCTACTGTTGTCTGATAATTTTTATATTCAGTATAAAAGCTATTATTTCCAGCATAAAGATGGACTTGTCCAAAATCATGAATCTTTATTTTTCCTTTCAACATAGCACCAGCAAAAACCCATGAATTGGCTCCTTCTTTAATTGTTAGATTTTTTACAATGCTACCAGCATGAACTTCTTGAGCAGCATGGCGGTGTAAAGTCACAATATCCGCCTCTCCTCCCGCTAATACCCGCTGTACCCCACCCGCGAAAACCTCAGTATTCAGGGCTAAGCCACCACTTTTTTGTATAAAACTATCATCATCTGCAAACCATTTAGCAAGAGTTTGTATTCCTCCACTCATCACTTTTGTTCCCACAGCCATCCCATCATCATATACATTCTGCTGTCCCAGCGTGTCACCTTGACCATAAAGTGTCGTGTTATAAGTGCTGCTCCCCACAATTTCACCATTTACGTAACCATCTCCGAAAACAAGCTGCTCACCACCATAAATTTCAGCTCTCAATGCGGATCCTCCTCCCTCCACTCTTTGTTTTCCACCCTCGTAAATAATCGTAAATTCTGAGATCCCCTGTTCCCCTACAATCTCTGAACCACCATTTTCAATTGTTGTATTCTTACTAAAACCACCAGTCTCAACATAGAGTGTTGCAGTTTCTGGAACTGTATTATTAATGGATAATTTAAAATCATCCATTTCTCCATCACCAGCAATATACACTATGCTATTGTCACTGAGTATGGAGTTTTGCAAAATTTTTTCACCTAGACCAGTAATGAAATCCTCTGCATAAAAACTGAAATCACCTGTATAAGAATTGGCTATAGAATCTTCCGAAGGAGAAATAGTATCTTCTTGCTCAAAAGAGTTATCTATAGGCAACTCCGTATGAGATGGAGGAAAGATAGGAGTAGAAATTTTTTCCGATGTAGATGGTGTCGATAAAGACCAAATCTTTCCACCGTTATGATCTTTTTTCTTTAGAGCGTACATGTAGACTCCGTTATCAACAGTAGCTATCTCTTCACCCAAAAAATCTATCAGAGTAAAATGCGCATTTCCGCTTTGATCATGAATTAAATCAAGCTCCAAAACTAAGTTCTGATTTTGTAGAAGAGAATTGGTCATTTCAACACCAGAATCGATAACACTGATGGTGTGATGACCTGCTCCTTTTTTTATAAGAAGATAATCACCGCGCTGTTCTGCAAAATTAGTATTAAACCGAAAATGTAAATTACCTGAAAGATTACCGACCTCAAGTTTAGAGTAATGTGGATTAAACACGGTAGAAGTAAAAACAACGCGTCCATTCCCGCTTAGATCCTCAATCAAAGAGCTTTCACCATCCATCTTGGAAGCAATAGAGTATAATGTGGTATCTCTGCCATTTAAAACAATTTTTTCTACTTCAGTATGAGATCGCGCAGCACCAGCATAAAGATAAATCCGTCCAGAATCATGAATTATGGTGTTTCCTTCTAATGTTGCACCAGAATGTAACCACGATTGTGCTTGATCCTTAATCGTTAAATCTTTTACATAACCTCCTAAATCTATTGCTTGAAAAGCATTCCCTTGTAAGAGAACACCAATCGCAATTCCTCCCGCTAAAACGTGTTGTTCTCCACCAGAAAAGATCTTCGTATCAAATGCAAAACTGCTATAATGGTCTAGATCTTCTTCCACAAAAAGATTTTGTACCCCTCCTTCCATGATCTTTGTGCTAAAAACCTCTCCATCATCATATACATTCTGGTAGCCTAGCACTCCATTTTTACCAGAAACGACAGTGTCATAGGCGCTACTCCTTACCATCTCACCTTTGATATCAGACTTTCCTGAAACAAACTGCTCACCACCGTAAATTTTAGCCCCTTCAGCTTTCCCCCCATCTTCAACCTTTTGTTTTCCGCCTCTCTTAACTGTACTATCCTGTGAAAGACCCTGTGTTCTAATAAGTTCAGTACCGCCTCTTTGAATTGTCGTATACAGACTAAAACCACCGTTATAAACGGAAAGCTTTCCAGCATCTTTAACTATATTACTAATTGAAGTTTCTCCATTGCTATCAACTTTCTCACTGTTACTATCAAAGCTAGGATCAGCAATCGTAACAATCATTCCCTTTTCAATTGTGCGGTCTGTGAGATCATTCGAGAATGAGGCCAGAGCAGATGATTGCAAGTTAAAATCAGAAAATAAAGAGGTATTTACCTCATCAAGAGCATAATTCGCATCTAAATACCAAATTTTACCATTTCTTTTATTTTTTCTATGTTTCAAACTGTACATGTAGGTTCCGACATCAATAGCTCTGATTTTTTCACCAAAAGTGTTTGTCAGAGTAAAATGAGCGTTTCCACTACGATCAGAAATTAATTTAAGCTTTTTGTAGGAAGGGGTTGTAACCTCACTTCCAGAATCAGTAATACTTATTGTATGATAACCTGAACCACTTGCTTTAATAACAAGATAATCACTAAGATGCTTGGCAAAGTTGACATTAAATTCAAAATGTAAAGAACCTGATAGGTTACCAATATTAAGCTTAGAGTAACGCTTATCAGCCCCAGAAGATGTAAAAATAACTCTGCCACTTCCAGTTAAATTCTGGATATTAACCTGAGAGAGAGTAGCGTTATTTTCAGTTGCAATAGAGTATAGCTTGGCATCTTCTCCATTTAAAATAAGATTTTCTACTTCCGTAACAGCTTCAACATTCCCAGCATAAAGATAAAGGTTGCCAAAATCATTAACATTTGTATCCTTATCCAATATCGCACCAGCAAAAATCCATGATTGTGCTTGGTGATTAATTGTTAAATTGTCCACGTAGCCAGAATCATATATCTTCTGAGTAGCTCTATCATACAAAGTAACTTCGCTCGCATTCCCTCCTGCTAAGATATTCTGCGCACCATTTTTAAAAAGTTTGGTACTAAGTGCAAAAGCCCCCTCATTGATTGTAAAATCCTCAATTTCTGTATCAGCTGTATCAGTATCTTCTGAGAATCCATTATTAAAATTCTCTTTACCATCAAGATTCTGGACACCTCCTTTCATAACCTTTGTGTCAACAACCATCCCCCCACTATAGACACTTTGTAGTCCTAGGATTCCATCTTCAGCATAAATTTCGGTGTTATAAGCACTACTTCCCTTATCTTCACGCAACAAACCAGTTCCAAGGACCCCTTTACCAAAAATAATCTGCTCACCACCATAGATTTTAGCCCCCTCAGCATTTGCACCACTCTCAACAATTTGTTTACCACCTTTTTTAACAGTGGCATATTCTGAATTGCTCAGATTTTTGACAAATTCAATACCACCACTCTCAATTGTCGTATCCCTGCTAACACTTGCTGCATCAATGTAGAGTTTTCCACCTTCTCGAACCGTATTATTGATAGAATAGCCTGCATCTTCATATTTAAAGCTATTTATTTCAGAATCTTCAGAGTCACGATTAGTAATATAGATAGTAGCACCATCACTTATTATTGAATTTGTGAGTACTTCAAAGAATAGGTTTTCTAATCTCTTCCTTTCCTCTTCTGAAGACTTATTTCCTTCTACTATCTGTTTATTCTCTATCCTTTTTGATCCCCCTTTTTTTTCTTTTAATCCCCTCACTTCCGATAACAATTTTTTTGTCTCTTCTAGATGTTCACTGATACTTACTGGTGTTAATAACTTTTCTTTTGGTGTAGCTACTCCATCTGCACTCGCAATCTTGACAAAAAAACCACTGGTCATTAATGCACAAAAACTTAATTTCAAATTGCGTTGCATTATTCACACTCCATAATTTCAAATTTAAATTCCCCCATTTAGAAAAAAGTGCATAGACCAAAACAACTCAATGCAATTGCTCAACCTCATGTTTTTTAAGATAACAAAGCGTTGATGGATTAAACTCTGATAAATCAAATATACACCCTGTGTTTTAAAATGCATGCACAACTAAAAGATTTAATTTCTTTTAGATACGCTTAAAAAGTGTTATAATTACATCTATGAAAAATATTTTTGAGATACCAAAGGCTGATCTATAAATAAGATTGATCCCTCAATAGATAAAAATGGCATTAAACATTAAAGAAAACAGTAATGTTAATGAGAGCGGCCTTTGTATCCACATATTTCTTCCTCTACAGCATTTAAAACAGTGTCTTTATTCTACTTAACTTGGATAATCTAAAGAACACTTATTCATGCTCATCAAGCCATAATCATTGTTCTAATATATAAGAAACGTCATAATACCGACTCGACAGTGATTTGAAATTTTTATAATTATAGTCAGTTAACTCATCATTTGATTTGTCATATACTGAAAGGGACATTCTATTCATGTCTATAAACTTAGAAATGCAAGGTACAAGAAACAGAAATTCCCCTCGTCGCATTTTGTTTGCAAGCCTTATTGGCCCAACAATTGAATTCTTTGATTTCTATGTCTTTGCCACTGCCGCAGCTCTCATATTTCCTCATGTGTTTTTTCCAACACAAAATGATCAGATTGCCATTTTACAATCTTTCCTGATCTTTGGAGCGGCCTTTTTTGCTAGGCCCTTTGGATCAATTGTTTTTGGACATTTTGGAGATAAAATTGGAAGAAAAGCAACACTTATTGCTTCTCTTCTCACAATGGGTCTTTCAACAGTCATTATTGGTTTTCTTCCTACTTATGAAACCGCTGGATGGTTTGCCCCTTTCCTCTTGACCTTGTGCCGTATTGGACAGGGAATGGGATTAGGAGGAGAATGGGGAGGAGCTGTTTTGCTCGCAACAGAAAATGCCCCTCCAGAAAAGCGCGGCTGGTACGCGATGTTCCCCCAATTGGGTGTTCCAATCGGTTTATTTTTATCTATTGCCGTTTATTTAGGTCTGTTGCATTTCCTTGATCATGAGGAACTTTTAGCTTGGGGATGGCGCATTCCTTTTATTGCTTCAGTTGTTTTTATGATTATAGGATTATGGGTCCGTCTTTCAATCAATGAAACTGTTCAATTCAAAAAAACTCTTGAAAGTAAAGAACGTGTCAAAGTTCCTATCATCGATGTCTTTTTAAAATGTCCACGAATCCTATTTCTTGGAATATTTTCTGGTATGGCAACATTTGTTTTGTTTTACTTGGTCACCGCATATTTGTTAAGCTACTCAACAAACCATCTGCAATTGCCATTTTATCAAGCTCTTCAAGTCGAAATTGTTGGTGCTATTTTTTGTGGAATTTTTACTGTCATCACTGGAAAACTCGCTGATCGTATTAGACGTAGAACTTTGATGATTTGGGTTACAATCATCACCGGTAGCTATTCTTTTGCAATTCCTTATTTCTTAAATTCTGGAGTTATAGGAGTCCTTGCAATGTCTGTTATCGGTTTGTCTATCATGGGGATGATATACAGCCCTCTTGGTGCTGTTTTGGCTTCACCATACCCAACAGCAATTCGATATACTGGTTCTTCTATTACTTTCAACTTATCGGGTATCGTAGGAGCCTCTCTTGCGCCTTATATTGCAGAATATCTGGTACAACATTTTGATACATCTTATATCGGCTATTATTTGCTTCTTGCTTCTTTTATTTCACTGATTTGCTTCGTCGGATTTACAGATGATGAAATATCCAACTAAAATATAATAAAGAAGAATAAAATAAGTACTGGCAGCAAAAATGCTGCCAGTTTCATTTTTAAAGACATGGGTTGCGGTATTTTCCACCACAATATTCCCGCGAACAAGGCACTCAAAAAGAAAAATAAAAAATCTGCAATATTGCTTATATAAGCAACAGTAAACATTCCTGATAGGATATGTGTTGTTCCCAACCACGAAACGCAAAAAAAAGCCAATATCACAGCCCATAAAACAAGCAAAATCCGATCAATTATCATGATGCCGTTTCATTTTTTTAATTGTAGACCATATCTTTAATATGCCTAAAAGAAAAATCACAATAAAAACCCAACGTCCTCCCCCTGATCCTTTCGCAATAAAAAGCGCTGGATTTACTATACCTACCAATCCTATAAAAATCAGAACAACAGAGATGAGACGCATTAAACTTGTTTTTCCCAACAACGATCTTCAGTCTGTTGCCAATACGTTAAATTATGATTTTCCATTTTATATTTTTTCCACTGTGCACGAACAAGACTCAACTGCTCATCATCTCTACCATCAAATATCACAACAAGCCGTTGATAAGTATCAATATTCGAACATACGGCTCCCTCTATGAGAAAACGAATCTTTGAATCATTCGGATTTTCTTGTCCTGTCGTCAGAAATACAGGCTGAAAGTTTGAATATTGATCACACTCAGTTCCATGTCCAATAAATGATTCATCCGCATAAACCCATAAATGCATATCCATAGAATCGCGTTGTTCTTCACTTACACATTGTATTGTTACCTTACCAAAACGAGCCAATGCACGCTCTACAAGCGTTGGCAAAATATCTTTCAGCGTTGACTGCGACAAATGATAGAATAGAATATCCAACCTCTTAAGCCCTCATCACTCTTTATAAAAGCTAACATCTTTTTTAGAGAAACTTCCATACCCACAGTATAAAAAGAAACAGTTCAAGATATAAACCCTCTTTTTTGATTGAGATGCATTATCTTTTTGCACGTGTCTTTAAAAGACAAAAATTTTTAATTTCAACGTTAATAAAAAAGTTTTTTAAGTTATTTTCTAGATTCTTTGTAGACTATAGTTGAAAATAAAATATAATGTATGGGAAATTTAAAGAGGACCTCATAGGCAATTTTATATTATTTATTTGGTTAAAATATCCAATTCATGGAAGGATGTTTTTTCAAACTTTATTACATTTTAACCGAAAGCAGTACAAATATTTGCTATCGAATTAAAGACTGAGGATTTTCCCCAATTTATGCGTATTATTGAGTTCTACATCCTGAAACGTGTCCTTGTTTTGTTTAGTTCTGTCATGATTGCGGCAGTGGGCGTTAGTTGGACGGTACAAATTCTCGCACGGATAAACTTTCTCACAACAAGTAAACAAACACTCCTCACAGTCTTACAATTTTCACTCTCATTGGTTCCTTCTGTTGTTTTTCTTGTCATTCCATTTGCATTAGTGATCGCAATTACAACCATCCTTTCAGCAATGCATCAAGACTCAGAACTTGCTGTCATCAATGCCTCTGGTTTTCCTAAAAGTACTGTTTGGAAACCTATTCTTCTTCTTGCTATTATTGCATCCTGTATCTCCTTTTCTATAGCTAATTTTGTTGTTCCTCAAGCGCGTCTTCATATGCGACAAATGCTAGCAAGCGCTCATTTTGACCTTATTAATCTATTCATTAGTGAAGGAAGCTTCCAAAAACTCGCCAATAACCTTTACATAGAAATTGGCGAACGAAATCCAAATGGAACACTTGAACGCCTTTTCATTGCCGACCAGCGTGATCCTAAGACTGATCTTTTTTATTATGCAACAGACGCATCCATTGTGAGCAATAAAAACGGTAGTTTTTTGGTTCTCAATAACGGTGAAATAGAAAGAGTCAACCATCAAAATAACAGTGTTTCAATCGTTCAGTTTAGCTCATATACTTTTAGCCTAGGAGAGTTTATCCCCAGTGATAAAGCACCTACTCTTTATCCAAAAGATCGATCTCTTTCTTATTTACAAAATCCTGATCCAAAAGATCCCTACTATCAACGAAAACCACTCCAATATAAAGCTGAGTTTCACCGCAGATTAACACAATGGCTCTACCCTATTGTTTTTTCACTTATTGCATTAGCAGCAGCAGGGGATGTATGCTCCCATCGACAAGCTCGTCATTCCGCAAATTTCTCAGCAATTGCCCTTTCTTTTCTGGTGTATTGGATAGGATATTTTTTCGCAGAAAAAGCAAAGAACGATCTTGCATACGTTCCACTCCTTTATATTATGCCCATAGGGACAAGTGCATTTGTCTTTTTTATGCTTTTAACGAATCATAAAATTGGGCTCCCCACAAAAGTTAATGAGATTATTCAAATCACTTTCCAAAAAGTAATGAACAAATTTGAACATCGAAAATCTCAAGATTCCTCGGATGAAACATCATGATTGGGTGGACACTTGGACGATACTTTTTTATACGTTATCTTAAAATAACTTGTTATTTCTGGGGAAGCATTTTTGTTCTTGCTCTTTTAATCGATTTCACAGAGAACTCCGGTAGGCTATCCTCCATTCCACATCATACAGCAAAAGATGCATTTTTCCTCTCTGTTTTACGCATCCCTTTTATCATGCAACAACTTATCCCTTTCATTGCACTCTTTTCTGCAATGGCAACACTTATCTCGCTCAACAAAAAACTTGAACTTGTGGTGACTCGTTCAATCGGTGTTTCTGCATGGCAATTTCTTATGCCAGCTTGTTTGGGAGCTTTTCTTTTGGGATTATTTTCAATTCTCCTCATTAATCCACTTGCTGCATGGGGATTTTCTCAAGCAGAAAAAAAGATGACTGAATGGCGCAATAACAATGTACTAACACCTCTTCATAATACAGGTATCCACTGGTTAACACAACGTACAAATTTAGGCAGAACAACCATTGGTGCTAAATTTATCACCGACCAAGGACTTTCTCTTCTCGATGCAACCTTTGTACAATACAATGACAACGCAACCGTCAAAAATTGGATTAACACCCCAAAAGCAACCTTGACTAATGGATCTTGGCTATTAACAAACGGAACAATCTATAAAATAGGGCATCCTCCTGAAAAATTTACCGTGTTGCAAATAAAAACCAATCTAAAACCTGAATTTTTAACGGAACGTTTAGCGAATCCCGCGACTATTCCATTTTACCAATTGCCAAAAAAAATTATGATTGCACGTTCATTTGGCTATTCTGCTAATAATTTTGATATGTATTTCCAATCTTTGATTGCATTACCGGCATTGCTTGTGGCAATGACCCTCATTGCAGCAACTGTATCTTTAAATTTTACGCGTTTCGGACAATCTAGAACGTTGATTCTTGGTGGAGTAATAGCTGGGTTTATGCTTTATGTTATTTCCGTACTTGTTCAAGCTTTTGGTAATGCTGGATATATTCCACCAATTATTGCAGCTTGGACACCCGTTGTTATTGCGTTATTCTTAGGAATCTCTTTTTTACTTCATAAAGAGGATGGCTAAGTGAAAGCATTAACACTTAAAAAAATTATTTTAAAAAAATTAAGTGCTCTCGCTTTTAAAAGTGTTATGGGGGTTATTTTAGGAGGCGCTTTGTCTTATTGTGCGCACGCTCAAAGCCTTATGTCTCCTTCTCAAAGTCGCATTCGAAATCCGGAACGTCCTCTTTTGCTCTCTGCGGATGAACTCATCTACAATCGTGATGAAAACACTGTTTCTGCACAAGGTAATGTCCAAATCGAATATGATGGCAATAAAGTTGTCGCTCAAAAAATTATTTACAATCAAAAAACAGGACGGCTTATAGCACAAGGGAACGTTGAAATTACTGAAAAGGATGGTAATAAAATTTATTCCAACCAAATTGATATGACCAAAGATCTTGGCGAGGGTTTTGTAAACGCCTTACGTATTGATACAGCCAACAATGTTCACTTTTCAGCCCAAAATGCTACACGCAAAAACAATCACATAACAGTCTTTGAAAATGCAACCTATACAGCCTGTGAACCTTGCTCTTATAAACCAGATAGAGACGTCCTATGGAAAATTAAAGCAAGAAAGATCATATGGAATAATAGCATCAAAAAAATTCGGTTTGAAAATAGCAGTTTTGAAGTTTTTGGTGTCCCGATTATAAAATTTCCAAATTTTGAGATCTATGATCCAACTGTCAGGCGTGCTAGCGGTCTGCTTACTCCTCATTTTTTTTATACTGATTATCTCGGTATGGGGATAAAGAATTCTTATTTTTGGAATCTCGCCCCTCACTATGATTTTACCCTTTCTTCTACCGTTTATACCCAACAAGGGCTTTTAACCGAAGGAGAATGGCGTCAACGTTTTAAAATGGGCAGTTATAATATTCGCTTTGCTCATATATACCAAATGAAACGGCATAGATTTGATAATGATACGATTGACGCACAGCATAAAAACCGTTATATGCTGGCAACAAAAGGGGACTTTCGTATTAATTCACACTGGACTTATGGATGGGATATTCTTGCACAATCAGATCGGCATTTTAGTCGTGCCTATAAACTTGAAAACTATAGCAATCCTACACAACTTTCTCAGATCTATCTGAATGGTCTTGCAGGAAAAAATTATTTTGATATGCGTTTTTATCATTTTAAAGTTCAAGATTCAATATTGAATGATCCTCATTATGAACGTCACTCTCGGCAAGCTTGGGTCCTACCGCGCATCGATTATTTTTTCACACCAGATGAACCCATTTATAATGGAGAGCTTACCTTCCATAGTAATATGCAATCAATTTATCGTCGTCATACTGACTTCAGTTCTACCGACCAAAACGGAAACCCGCTCAACATAGTAAGACTTTCTGGTATGGCTGGAAACAGTTTGCGTTTAACAAACGAGCTTCAGTGGAAAAAGCGCTTCAACACGCACAACGGACTCATCTTAACCCCCCTTCTCTCTCTACGAGCTGATATCATTACAACCAATGCAAGCGAAAATTATACAGCTTCTACAGAAAACAATTCCTCATCCGCAATTCATGGTTCAACAATTCGTGGCATGGCAACAGCAGGGTTAGAACTACGCTATCCCTTCCTTATTACAGCGGATCATTCTACACATATTATAGAACCAACCGCACAAATTTTTATACGCAATAATGAACAATATATTGGACAAATTCCTAATGAAGATGCTCAAAGCTTTGTCTTTGATGCAACCACTCTCTTTCAACGAGATAAATTTTCTGGTTATGATCGTGTAGAAGGTGGCACAAGAGCCAATATAGGTCTAAGATATTCTGGAAGCTTTAATGACAATTGGTCTCTTTATGGTCTTGTTGGACAATCCTTTCATCTAGCAGGAAAGAATTCTTTTGCAGAAAAGGACTTTGTCAATGTCGGTATTCATTCTAGCTTAGAGGCAAAACGTTCAGACTATGTTGCAATGTTTGGTGCAACCCATAAAAGTGGTTTTTCCTTAGAAACGCGTGGACGCTTTGATAAAAAAACAGGAAAAATCCGCCGTAGTGAAATCGAAGCATCACAAAAATGGCAAAATTTTTGGGCGGCTCTACAATATGCCTATATCGCAAAGCAACCAGATTATGAATATCCTCAAGAGCGCCAAGAAATTTCTTTTCAAACAGGACTTAAACTGGCAGATTATTGGTCTATTAATAGCAACGCCGGTTATGATTTAGTATCTGGTACATTTGTAAAGCGAGGAATTAGCTTGAATTATACAGATGAATGTTTCGGGTTAACATTCGGTTATCAACAGGTAACGAATCCAGGCAGGAAAACACCCTTGCAAAACTTTAATTTCTCTCTTTCATTGCGTACGATTGCAGATATCGGAAAAAAGATAGATTAATTTATAAAGAGAATGTATCAGTCATTTAACTTATCATTGTTTTTATGAAAAAAAACGTATATTTTGAGTAACTGATAAGAATTGATAAACAATGCGAAAGCCTATTCACATGAATAAATTGAAAAAGCGTGTTCTTGCTTTATTTTATATTGCGTCTTTGAGCATAAGTAGCCTGCTAATAAATGAATTTTTGATTCCAACGGTCTTTGCGCAGACTTCTATTGTTGTTACAGTTAATGGCAACCCCATCACAAATTATGATATACAAAGGCGCCTAGCTTTTCTCAGATTACAACAAAGGCAAGGCAATTTGGTGGCCCAGGCTAAAAAAGAGCTTATCGATGAAACGCTAAAAAATATTGAAATAAAACGTCGTAATATTGAAGTAAGTAATGATGAAGTTGATAGAGCTTTTGAGAATTTTGCGACACAAAATAATATGACGATTGATCAGCTCAACCAGATTTTGATCCAAACTGAGATCACTGTGCAACACTTTAAAGATTACATCCGTGGACAAATAGGATGGGGGCGTCTTGTTAGTGCACGCTATCAAGCTGAAACAGGTATGATTAGTGAACAAGAAGCTGTACGCAGGATATTAAAAAATGGTGGTGTAAAACCTTCAACCAATGAATATACATTACAGCGAATTGTTTTTGTCATTCCTGCACATCGTCGTTCAGAAATTTTTGAAAGACGTCAAAGAGAAGCAAGCAATTTTCGCGCACATTTCCGTGGATGTGCCAATGCTCACAATCAAGCAAGAGGTATTTTAGACGTTACTATCCGCCACTTAGGAAAGTTTCTGGAGCCCCAACTTCCCAATGCATGGGAACAAGCTATTCTTGCAACGCCTGCTGGAAAAATGACAAAATTACAAGAAACATCTGATGGAATCGAAGCAATTGCTGTCTGCAAAATAAAAAGAGTTTCTGATGATTATGTCGCTCGACTGATATTTTCTCTTCAAGATAGTAAAAAAAGAAGCCCGCAAAAACTTGAAGAATTAAGCGACAAATATTTAGGAGAACTGCGGCGAGTGGCACGCATTCAAAATTCATAATGGCTGCTCTTATTGTTAGCGGTGGTGATCCTGCTGGAATTGGTCCTGAAATAGTACTAAAAGCGTGGAATTTGCGTGTTACGCGCCAAGTTCCACCTTTTGTGCTTCTTGCTGATCCAGATGTTATTCGTTCGCGCGCTCGTTTTTTACAGATTGATGTTGAGGTGCAATCTGTTTTAATCAATAATTCCGCAAAAAATTTTCAAAATGCTCTTCCTATCATACCGTTAAAAAACAAACAAAGTGACCAATTAGGTATACCTTCATCGAATAATGCCGCTGGAATCATTGAAGCAATTCAACGCTGTGTTCAATTGATTCAAAATGGCCATGCATGTGCACTTATCACTTGTCCTATTGCAAAAAAGAATCTTTATGATGCCGGTTTTCAATTTCCAGGTCATACAGAATTTTTAGCCGATTTAGCCCATAAAGCTTTTCATAAATGTTACCATCCAGTTATGATGTTAGCAGGACCTCGATTAAAAACAGTACCAATAACTGTTCATATTCCATTTAAAAATGTTCCTTCACAGCTTACCCGTGATTTAATTATTCAAACGGTACTTATTACTGAATGTGACTTAAAAACACGGTTTAAAATAACGTCACCCCGACTAGCTGTTGCTGGTCTTAATCCTCATGCTGGAGAAGGAGGTGCAATGGGAAAAGAAGATATTGAAGTTATCACTCCTGCTATTGAATATCTTAAAAAGAAAGGACTCAATATTGCAGGACCGCTGCCTGCCGACACAATGTTCCATGAATGCGCAAGAAAGGCATATGACGTTGCCATTTGTATGTATCATGATCAAGCCCTTATCCCTGTTAAAACATTAGACTTTGATAGTACTGTTAATGTCACGTTAGGTCTCCCTTTTATTCGCACGTCTCCAGATCACGGAACTGCTTTTGACATTGCTGATAAAGGGATAGCCTCTCCCGAAAGCTTTATTGCTGCTCTTAAACTTGCAAATCAACTTGCCGAAAATAGTTTAATACCATGCCAATAGATAATCTCCCTCCTCTACGTGAGGTCATTGATATATATGGATTACAAGCGCATAAATCTTTGGGGCAAAATTTTCTTTTTGATCTTAATTTAACATCTAAAATTGCTCATCACGCAGGTAATATAGAAGGAAAACCTGTTCTTGAAATTGGTCCTGGTCCTGGAGGTCTCACACGTGCCTTGCTAGCAAAGGGCGCCATTGTAACAGCAATAGAACGCGATGAACGCTGCATACCAGCTCTCTTAGAAATAGAAAAACACTATCCTAAAAAATTAAAAATTATTTGTAATGATGCACTGAAGCAAGACTTCTCAAAACTCTTTGAAACAAGCCCAGAAAAACCTCGCATTATTGCAAATCTTCCCTATAATATTGGGACACAACTCTTATTAAATTGGCTTTTGACTGAACCATGGCCTCCTTTTTATGAATCAATGACATTGATGTTTCAACGTGAAGTTGCCAAACGGATTACAGCTAAACCTCAATCTACTCATTATGGACGTCTTAGTGTCTTAACTGGCTGGCGTACCACTGCTAAAATTGCTTTTGATGTGCCCCCTCAAGCCTTCATACCAATACCTAAAGTAACTTCTTCCGTTGTTCATATTATTCCGCGAATACAACCTCTTGCCTGCTCTGCACAAAAACTAAGCCTCGTCACAAAAACCGCCTTTGGACAAAGACGAAAAATGCTTCGTCAAAATCTCAAAACACTTGGAGGTGAAGTGCTGTTAGAAAAAGCTGGAATTGATGGAACACGCCGTGCTGAAACGCTATCGGTTTCAGAATTTGTAACTTTAGCGCATCTAGTGCTCTAAAAAACTGCACTTTTTGTTATGCAACCTTTTTTAATCAAGACATTTATCGATCTTTTCAGCAATAAGCCCATCAACAAAAGAGTCAAGATAAGAACAGCGCTTGCGTTTTACGGTTTCAGCTAAATAAATTGATTTAATAAAAGATAAAGACTGATCTAAATCTTCGTTAATCACAACATAATCATAAGAACGCCAATGCGTTAACTCCGTTCGTGCATTTTCCAATCGTAAATTGATAATATCTTGACTATCTTCTGCTCGACGATGTAAACGCGAAACAAGCTCTTTCATTGATGGTGGAAGAATAAAAACAGATACAGTGTCTCCTAGCATCTTTTTTTGCAGCTGCTCGGTACCTTGATAATCAATATCAAATAACATATCACGGCCAGCACTCAATGCTTTTTCAACAGTTTCATGTAAAGTGCCATAATAATTTCCGTGAACTTCTGCCCATTCAATAAATTCATCTCTATCACGCTTATATTCAAACTCTTCCTTTGAAATAAAGTGATAATGCAGTCCATCTACTTCACTAGGACGCCTTTTCCTTGTGGTCATACTTACGGAAAGCTCTAATTGTCCATCTTTTAGAAGTAATCGAGAAATTGTTGATTTACCAGCACCTGAAGGTGAAGAGAGAATAAATAAAAAACCGCGGCGTTGATTTATTTTTATAGCACTCAATTTACTTTCAAAGACTGTCATTACATCACTCTACTTTGTTCATAAATGTTTCTCCAAAATTTGAATTATACATTATCTCAACCTTTCCCCTAATCAATGTGTTTTCTTAGCAGTTCTCAATGTTATTCTGCTCTTTTTTGAGATAAGTTATTAGCAGTGTATTCACTGCTTTCTTAAATATTTTTATCCATACGCTAATCCCACTTGTGACAGACAAGAAAATGATTTTTATCATTCTCATAAAAAGTTTAAAGAGAAAATTTTTACGATATTTTGCATTCTCATTTACGATGCAAAAAGATGTGTTATCATTATAAATTCAATGTCTCGCCTTTAATTCTCGCCACTTGCGAACATTCATATTATGTTCCTCTAAAGTTCGAGAAAAAACATGTCCTCCTGAACCATCCGCAACAAAATAAAGTGCATCACTGCTTGGTGGATGTGCCACCGCTTTCAAAGAATCTCGACCTGGATTTGCAATAGCTGTTGGAGGCAAACCATTAATTTTATAAGTATTATATGGTGTTTCCTTCTCAAGATCTGAACGATAAATTGCACGACCTGATGGTTTTCCTTTTCCTCCAAAGAGACCATAAATGACTGTTGGATCCGATTGAAGACGCATATGCTTTGTAAGGCGGTTATAAAATACCGCAGCAACCATTGGTCTTTCTGCTGCAATTCCCGTTTCTTTCTCAACAATTGAGGCTAGTATAACAAATTCATCAATTGATTTAATGGGTAAATCAGGTGAACGTGTAGCCCATATAGCATGAATTAATTTTGTCTGCCCTTCACGCAACCTGTTTACAATCTCTTTACGCGTTGTCCCCCGAATAAAACGAACAGTATCCGTCATTAAACAGCCCTCTGGAGGCAAAATTTTTGGAAGGTCTCCAATCAAAATTTCATTCGCAGCTAATCGATCGAAAACTTGCTGAACCGTTAAACCTTCAGGTACTGTAAATGTATACTCAATAGATTTTCCTTTCACAAGAATATCCATAATATCCTGCATCGAGGAATGAGCCGGAATTAAATATTCACCAGCCTTCAGATGCGTTGTTTTTTGATGATAACCAACCCCATAAACAAAAATATCTGATGATCGAATGAAACCACGTTTTTCTAGCAATGAAGCAATTTCACGAATTCCCGTGCCAGGATGGATAAGAACAATTTGTTCTTCCTCAATTTTTCCCTTTTCTTCAAAAATACTTTTTCCAATATAAAGAGGAATACTTATGGCGAAAAGAATAACCACAATCAGCATAAGAAAAAAATGACCGAGAATAACCAACGGATTACGGACGATAGATGATTTCTTTCGTTTTTTATGTACTAACATGTCATAACTATCTGCTAAATGATTCGAAGAGGAATCACTTACGTCCTTTAATGATTTTCCTTTTTTCACATCGGACATAACCCCTCAATAGCGATTAAGGACAATATTATAATTTCTCATTCACCTTATAACAAAGTAGAAAACTCAAAAGCAGAAATTAAATAAAAATACTTATTATCCCCTAAAACGTCGCATCACCAACGATGCATTTGTCCCGCCAAATCCGAAAGAATTAGAAAGAATCGTATCAATCTTTCGTTCACGCGGTTTGTGTGGTACAAGATCGATTTTCGTTTCAATCGATGGATTGTCAAGATTAAGTGTCGCTGGAGCTATATTATCCCGTATAGCTAGAACAGAAAAAATAGCCTCAGCAGCACCGGCGGCACCAAGTAAATGCCCGATAGATGATTTCGTTGATGACATGGATACTTGTGGTGCATAATTCCCTAAAACACGCTCAACAGCTGATAGCTCTATGGAATCAGCCATCGTTGATGTACCGTGAGCATTAATATAATCAAGTTCACTCACATTCACTTGTGCACGCTTAAGAGCAGCCATCATACTACGCTGAGCCCCTTCACCACTTTCTGAAGGCGCTGTAATGTGGTAAGCGTCACCAGATAAACCATAGCCAATAACCTCAGCATAAATACGCGCTCCTCGTTTTTTGGCGTGTTCCAGCTCTTCTAAAACAACAATTGCTGCTCCTTCCCCCATCACAAAACCATCACGATCAGCATCATAAGGACGAGATGCCCGTTCAGGATCATCATTGCGACAAGTAGAAAGAGCTCTACAAGCTGCAAAACCTGCAAGAGATATCCGATTTATCGGAGACTCGGTCCCCCCTGCCACCATGACATCTGCATCACCAAACATAATCAAACGTGCTGCATCACCAATCGCATGCGCCCCTGTCGAACAAGCCGTTACAACAGAATGATTAGGCCCCCGTAAACCATATTGAATAGACACATAACCAGAAGCAAGATTAATCAAACGACCTGGAATAAAAAAAGGAGAAACCCGACGAGGTCCCTTATCACGAAGCGTATAACCAGCTTCAACAATGCCCTCAACTCCCCCAATTCCCGAACCAATTAACACACCTGTACAAATCTGATCTTCATCACTCTTAGGAAACCATTCGGCATCTGCAAGCGCTTGGTTAGCAGCAGCCATTGCATAAACAATAAATGCATCAACTTTACGTTGCTCTTTAGGTTCCATATACAAATCAGCATTATAGGTCCCCTCTGTTCCATCCCCTACGGGGATACGCGCAGCAATCTGGCATGGCAAATCTGACACATCAAACTCAGTGATACGTCGGACACCACTTCTTCCTTCAAGAAGTCGTTTCCAACTATATTCAATATTACCAGCTAATGGAGATACTAATCCTAAACCAGTAACAACAACACGTCTCATAACTTCTAACCTTGAACTAAACTTCACCTCTCAAAGCTCTCTTTTCAAAAGAGCTCCGAAGAATATAGGCAAAAGCAATTTATGCCTTTGCCCTTTAGTAATCATGCAGAAGCTTTATCAATGAACTTGACTGCATCACCAACTGTGAAAATCGTTTCAGCAGCTTCATCTGGAATTTCTACCCCAAACTCTTCTTCAAAAGCCATAACGAGTTCAACCGTATCAAGGCTATCAGCTCCTAGATCATCGATAAAGCTTGCATTTTCTACAACTTTATCAGCATTAACCCCAAGATGTTCCACAATAATTTTCTTAACGCGCTCTACTGTATCACTCATGTTGAAATCCTCGAATTTATATTTTCCTATAATTTGGTTAACTATATCGGCTCATCTAATCAAGCAATAGATGCATTACTTTAAAAGATTTTAGCAATGATTTAAAACATCCTGTGGATATCCCCTACAAAATGAACCAATCTGACATTGCGACATCAATTGATCAACGGTCATGTTAAAGAAATAGATGCATCTTTCTATTTCAATCGTTACTATCTAAAATAATACAACTCATAAATCAATGTGGAATAAAATAAATACTCAAATCATTGCCATTCCACCATTGATATGGAGTGTTTGACCTGTCGTATAGGCTGCTTCATCGCTTGCTAAATAAATAGCAGCAGCGGCTATTTCTTGCCCACTTCCCATACGCTTCATTGGAATCGCAGCCATAATGGCCTCTTTTTGCTTTTCATTAAGCTTGTCTGTCATTGCAGATTTAATAAATCCTGGAGCAATACAATTGACAGTGATGTTTCGCGAAGCAATTTCTTGTGCCAATGCTTTAGAAAAACCTATCAAGCCTGCTTTTGCAGCACAATAATTCGTTTGTCCAGGATTTCCCACAACACCAACAACAGATGTAATGTTAATAATCCTTCCATAACGGCGGCGCATCATAGAATGTATTAATTCACGCGTCAAAAGAGAAGCTGCTGTTAGATTAACTTCTAAAACATCATCCCAGTCTTTGTCTTGCATACGCACAAAAAGACCATCCCTAGTGATTCCCGCATTGTTAACCAAAATATCGACACCATCCATTTCTCTTTCTGCAACTTCAGCCAATTGTTTAATCGATTGGCGTTCAGAAAGATTAGCGGGAAATACAAAAACATTCTGCCCTAATTCTGCCGCCACTTCTCTAAGCTTTTCTTCACGTGTTCCATGAAGTCCAACAATGGCTCCTTGTGCATGAAAGCAGCGTGCAATTGCCTCACCAATTCCTCCCGAAGCCCCCGTTACAAGAGCTTTACGTCCTGTTAATCTAAACATTTTTTTAACTCCTTATAGATTAAACGCCAAGCATGCCTAGCGCTGATTCTATTTCATCAACTGTTCCAATTGTTACCCCCTTTATATCTTTGTTAATACGACGCGTTAGACCTGTTAATACTTTTCCAGAACCAACTTCGAAAAGCGTATCAACCCCATTAGCAGCGATCCATTCTATTGTTTCACGCCATCGCACTCTCCCAGTCACTTGTTCAACAAGAAGAGTAGTAATACGCTCTGGATTGCTCTCAGGTGCAACAGAAACATTAGCAATCAAAGGAACAATAGGGGGCATTTTGTTAACAGTCAAAAGTGCTTTCTTCATGGCATCAGCAGCAGGTTGCATTAAAGATGAATGAAAAGGGGCAGAAACTGGAAGAAGAAGTGCACGTTTTGCACCTTTTGTTGATGCAATCTCTACCGCTGTCTCAACTGCTTTTGCTTTACCTGAAATAACAATTTGCCCACCGCCATTATCATTAGCAATCTGACATAGTCCTTCTCCAGAAACAGTTTCGCAAATTTCTTCCACAATGTGCTCTTCCAAACCAATCAGTGCTGCCATAGAACCTTCACCAACCGCGACAGCAGCCTGCATAGCATTGCCACGAATACGCAAAAGTCTTGCCGTATCTGTGAGAGTAAATGTACCAGCAGCACAAAGAGCCGAATATTCGCCTAAAGAATGACCAGCAACAAACTTTACCTTTTCTTCTATACGAAGCCCTAATTGTTTCATCACACGAATGACGGCCATGGATACAGCCATTAATGCCGGTTGTGCATTTGCTGTTAACGTTAAAACATCTGCTGGTCCTTCAAAAATGATCTTTGATAATTTCTCACCCAAAGCATCATCAACTTCCTCGAAAACCATCCGTGCGGCAATAAATTGCTCTGTAAGCGCCTTCCCCATACCAACAAGTTGACTTCCCTGCCCTGGAAAAATAAAAGCTGCACCCATTTATCAACTCCTAAAATTGTACAATTAAATTATTTTCTTTTGACCTTATTCATCCGCACAAATCAAGATAAAGCCCTTTATTTAAAACGAATACCACTCTTAAAATTATATTTTAAAGGCGGAATTTGATATAAAAACTTAGGAAAGTAGGGGGCTATAAACTGAATAACACCCAAACTTATGAAACTTCCTAAAATTGCACCTGCTAAAATATCAAAGGGATAATGTACACCCACAAAGATGCGCGCCCAACAAATCAAGCACAAAAACACCGTGGCAAATTTAAAAGCAACTTTGTATCGGTAAAAATAAAAGTTAGCTGCATAAGATGCAATGGTCAAGGCATGATTACTAGGAAAAGAAGCTGTTGCACGATGTTGAATAAGCGGTGTCGCCAACCCTATCACGAATGGGCGAGGATGGAAATAAAAAAGAGAAATGAGATAACCTACGAAAAGAGCCGCACAAATACTCATGCAAATGCTTAGTACGACACATCGTTCCCTCTCCCCACCACAAAACCACAACGCACAAAGATGGAGAGGAATAATATAAATTAAAAACTTTGCACAAAAAATACTAAACAAAACTACAATCGACCAAGCTTGATGATTGCCGACAAACATTTCAAAGAGTGTAACATCAATCTGATTTAAAAGGTCCATTTTTCTCTCCTTTATGTTACAGTACTATCTTTTTGTAGAAGAGGGAAATATATCAAGATTTAGCAAATCAATTTTTTTATGTGCATAAACTTGCTATTTTAAAAGATAACCTGTAGATATGAAATATTCGTTGCCGGCACTTTAGCTGGAGGTTGAACGGAGGGCTGTAAAATATCAGTAGGAAATGCCATGTTTCCGGCCTCCCGTGTCTCCGCTCTCGGATGTCTCGAATCGTAAACGCGTCCTTTCTTCTTTGGATTTCCAAAAAAGACAAGTCGCAGAGGCTTTGCGCTAAAACCGGTAAGATTTAATTGAAGAAAGGCAAAACAATGGCTCTTTATGAACATATGTTCCTTGCCCGACAAGACATTACACCGCAGCAAGTTGATGAACTTTTGAGTCTATACAAAGGTGTCATTGAAGCACATGGTGGAAAAGTTGGGCGTATAGAAAATTGGGGACTTCGTCCTCTTGCTTACCGTATTCGTAAAAACCGTAAAGCTTATTATACCTTGGTCAATATTGATGCACCAGCTTCAGCAATTGCTGAAGTGGAGCGTCAGATGCGTATCAATGAGGATATTTTGCGTTATATGACCATTCGCGTAGAAAAACACGAAAAAGAAAAATCTGCTATGCTCTCACACCTCGATCGCAATAGTCACATTGGACACGATGAAGAACGTCCTCGTTTTCCACGTCGTCAACGTGAAAATGCTATAGAAGGGGTAGAATGATGACTGATACTAATCAAAACTCTGCACGTCGCCCCTTTCATCGTCGTCGTAAAACATGTCCTTTTTCAGGGGCCAATGCTCCAAAAATTGATTATAAAGACATCAAGTTGTTACAACGTTATATTTCCGAACGTGGGAAAATTGTTCCTTCACGGATTACTGCTGTTAGTCAGAAAAAACAGCGTGAATTAGCTAATGCTATCAAACGTGCTCGCTTTTTAGGCTTACTTCCGTACGTTATAAAGTAAACGATCCACACGCTAAGCAACTGGAGAGTTTCTCCAGTTGCTTTTCTTATATGGTTTTAAATATGATTTTAAAAAATAGCTTGTTGCATCCTATGTTAAGCTATTACATGTCAAAGTTGGGGTATTGACACGCCCCTAACTGCAGAAAGCAGGACAGCAATAAATGAAAAAAAATCGTACCTATGAGATATTAATCGGTATTTTAGCAGGATTATTTGCTGTTGTAATAGGAATGGCAATCATCAGTGTTGCAAATATCGCGCCCTTTTTTTCTCTTCTTCTTGGCTGCTTTCTTTCATTGCCAATTTTTATTGTTGCGTTCGGTCAAGGGACATTAGCCAGTCTCATCGCCCTCATAAGTGCCACTGTTGTTCTTATCATAACCACTAATACCTATATTGCTCTTGGCTTGATGTTCTTATTTTTCCTTCCTGCTGTCTATGCCTCTTGGCTTCTTGGGCTTGCACGACCAGCGCAAAAAGAAAACGAACTGATATGGTATCCATTATCATCGGTTATTTTTCATTTAACTAATTTTATCGCTCTTATAGCAACTTTCATTGGGCTCTATGTTCAAACCCGTCCTTCCACACCCGTCATTGCAAAAAAAATCACCGAAAACATAGCACAAACTCTGCAACAATCACAGTCAATAAAAGAAGCCGATATACGCGCTTTTAGTGAGCTTTTAATGACGCATCCAGCAACTTTTACTGCTGTTTCTTTGACTCTTTATAGTTTGGTTTTTCTCATTGGTAACCTTTACTTTTCCATGATAGCAGCACAACACATGAAATGGCTAAAAAGACCCCGTGATGATTGGAGCCAAACTCTCCGCCTTCCAATTTCTGGAATTGTTATTTTCATTATTGTTTGCATAGCATCGATGATTGAGTTGAGCGCTTCTCTTAACTTGAGTACCCGTGTCTTTAGTACTGCATACACTGTCATCATATTAATTAGCGGTCTAGCATATCTTCACAATATTACAAAAGGGGTAAACGGTCGGATTATTATACTTTCTCTTGTTTATATTGCTATTTTAACAGTCGTTTTTACTCCACCTATTGTTTTCATGATGCTTTTGATGGGAATTTGGGCTGCTATTCAATATAATTTTCAATCACGCAAAAAACTCCACTAAATTTATTTGTTCGAAAGGAAAAACTATGGATATTATTTTACTTGAGCGCATTCCTCGTCTTGGTCAGATGGGTGATATTGTCTCAGTTAAAGATGGTTATGCGCGTAATTTTCTCTTGCCTCAAGGTAAAGCTTTACGCGCAAATGAAGCCAATAAAAAACATTTTGAGATACAACGTGCACAACTTGAAGCACGTAATCTTGAACGCAAAAGCGAAGCGCAAAAAGTTGCTGAAAAACTTGATGGACAATCATTCATTGTTGTTCGTTCTGCTGGTGAAACAGGACAACTTTATGGTTCTGTATCAACACGTGATATTGCTGAAATTATAACAGATGAAGGCTTTTCTATTGGGAGAAATCAAGTCGAACTTAACCATCCAATAAAAATGATTGGTCTTCACACTATCACTCTTAGCTTACATCCTGAGGTTCAAATTTCTGTGATTATTAATGTTGCGCGTTCTACCAGTGAAGCACAACGCCAAGCAGAAGGTGAAACTCTCACTTCTGCTAAAGAAATATATAATATTCAAGAAGAATTATTAGAAGAAAGTCAGGAAGACTTATTGGTAGAAGAAATTAATGACAACGATATAAACAGTTCTCATCAAGAAGATTAATTGCTATTTTTCTGTTTTATATTTTTTATTCTATTTTAAATATTGCTCATAAAATACTCACACTTTAAAATTGAGTATTTTATGGCTATCATACATAAAGAACCTAATTTTTATGAAAGAATTAGCAATATATTATTTAAAGGCATTACATGCCGATAACGATGATATCACTAAGAGGAAATATCTTTTGTTTTCAGCATATAAAGCAAAAATAATTTAAAGTTCTACCTTTCAGGGTAAGGCTTGTATGAGCAGTAAGTTGATTGTATCCTCACATGATCTGAAATAATTTCAGTTATAAAAGAGTAATTCTAATTACACAGATATTGGAATTTTAAGGTCATGTAATTTCAAAATACTTAAATTTAGAGTACCAAAACTTCCACTTTGAAATCACATATTATAAAATAAAATAGATGGACGTTACATAAATAATACACAAATGATAAATGAGCAACGAAAAGAGAGTTTTGAAAAATTATATAATTTTAACTTAAAATGAAGGGTTGTAGCTCTATTCTTTTAATTATACGATTTTCAATTTATCGCCTAAAGTAGCTAGACTTGGAATTTTAGTGGAAAAATATTATGGAAGAAACTAACGTTGTTAATGTCAGCTCTTCAAAAAAAGAGGATTCTCCTTCTTTTCGGCAACTTCCGTATAATATTGAAGCTGAACAGGCATTGCTTGGTGCCATCTTTATCAACAATGATTCTCTTGACCGCGTTTCAGATTTTCTAAAACCAGAACATTTTTTTGAACCATTGCATCAAAAAATTTATCATGTTTTATCTCACCTTATTAAAACAGGAAAACGTGTAGATCCAGTTACAATCAAGCCCTATATCCAAATGGAAGAAAAAATTGGAGATATTACTGTATACCAATATGTTGTTCGCTTAGCTACAGAGGCAGTCACTATTATTAACGCTGAAGATTATGGACGCGTCATTTACGATCTTTTTATCCGCCGATCTTTGATTAACCTTGGAACTCAAGTTGTCAATACAGCCTTTGATGCTCCTGTAGAGCTCACGCCTACCCAACAAATTGAAACTGTTGAAAATCAGTTGTTTGAATTGGCAGAAAAAGGGAAATATGGAGGTGGATTTGAAAATTTTAATGAGGCTATCAAAAAAGCTATCGATATGGCAAGCGCTGCGAAAAAGCGCTCTTCACAATTATCAGGGATAGCCACCCATATTAAAACACTTGATGAAAAAATGGGAGGATTACAAGCATCTGACTTAATTATCCTTGCGGGACGCCCTGGTATGGGTAAAACCTCACTGGCTACCAATATTGCCTTTAATATTGCTAATGCTTATAATCGCAATGCCAATATTCAAGAAAATGAAGGCGGCATTGTAGGTTTCTTCTCACTTGAAATGTCCTCAGAACAGCTTGCAACACGTATTATTTCTGAACAAACAGAAGTCTCTTCTTCTGATATTCGGCGTGGTAATATTTCAGATGAACAATTTTCAAAAATTATTCGTGCGGTGAACCAACTACAAAAGGCACCACTTTATATTGATCAAACTGGGGGAATATCAATTACGCAATTAGCTGCTCGTGCGCGGCGTCTTAAGCGACAACATGGTTTAGATATCTTGTTTATTGACTATATCCAACTCATGACAAGCAGTTCAAAGCGTTCATCAGAAAATCGTGTTCAAGAGATCACAGAAATTACCACAGGATTAAAAGCATTAGCGAAAGAATTGAACATTCCTATTATCGCTCTCTCTCAACTTTCACGTCAAGTAGAAAATAGAACAGATAAACGTCCACAACTCTCAGATTTACGTGAATCTGGTTCAATTGAGCAAGATGCCGACATTGTTCTGTTCGTCTATCGCGAAGAATATTATCTCAAAAATGAAGAACCAAAGTTAGGTAGCTTGGAACATACAAAATGGCAAGAAATAATGGACAAAGCTTTTGGAAAAGCTGATGTTATTATTGCAAAACAGCGCCATGGGCCGACAGGAATCGTGCCACTTGCCTTTCAATCTGATTTCACACGATTCAGTGATCTGGCCGATAGCAATTATCTTCCAGAGCAAATTGGTTAAATCAACATGGCGCGTAATCGTATTCAATTTATCTGTCAAAATTGTGGAACTGTCCATTCTCGTTGGGCAGGAAAATGTAGTGCTTGTGGAGAATGGAATTCCCTTGTTGAAGAAACTATAAATAGCGGTATAGGAAGTGGTCCTAAGCAGAGTGCTCGTAAAGGACGCATCGTCACACTCACATCTCTTTCTGGAAATATCGAAGATGCTCCACGTATTCATTCTGGTATTGCTGAACTTGATCGTGTTACCGGTGGGGGCTTTGTCCGTGGATCAGCACTCCTTGTTGGAGGTGATCCGGGTATTGGTAAATCAACATTGCTGACACAAACAGCTGCTGCTTTATCACGCAAAGGATATAATGTCATCTATGTTTCAGGTGAAGAGGCTATTGCGCAAATTTGTCTGCGCGCACAAAGGCTGGAAGCTAACAATACAGAGGTAAAACTTGCTGCTGAAACCAATGTTGAAGATATTCTGGCAACCTTAAGCGAACATAAAAACCTTGATATGGTGATTATCGATTCAATTCAAACCCTATGGTCAGATACAGCAGATTCATCACCCGGCACTGTCACACAAGTACGTATCGGTGCTCAAGCAATGATCCGTTTTGCCAAGAAAACAGGAGCCGCCGTTGTTCTTGTTGGTCATGTTACAAAAGATGGGCAAATTGCTGGTCCTCGAGTTGTTGAACATATGGTTGATGGCGTTCTCTATTTTGAGGGTGAAGGAGGACATCATTATCGCATTCTTAGAACTGTAAAAAATCGCTTCGGACCAACAGATGAAATTGGTGTCTTTGAAATGTCTGATAAAGGATTACGCGAAGTGATAAATCCATCCGAATTGTTTTTAGGAGAACGTAATGAAAAAGCACCAGGTGCTGCTGTTTTTGCGGGAATGGAAGGGACACGCCCGATACTCGTAGAAATTCAAGCGCTTGTTGCTCCTTCTTCCCTTGGGACACCAAGACGTGCGGTTGTCGGATGGGATGGAAATCGCCTTTCTATGATTCTTGCCGTTTTAGAAGCCCATTGCGGCATTCGTTTTGGACAGCATGATGTCTATCTGAACGTAGCGGGTGGATACCGCATATCAGAACCCGCTGCCGATTTAGCTGTAGCCGCTGCTTTGGTATCCTCTCTTGCCAATATCGCATTGCCAACGGATTATGTATATTTTGGTGAAGTCAGTCTTTCAGGAGCTACCCGCGCTGTTTCACATTCAGCACAGCGCATCAATGAAGCAAAAAAACTCGGCTTTCAAGGAGCATTTCATCCCATAACAACAACCGAAATGATGAAGTCGCTCAATTTTCAACAAAAAACTTTCTCCGACCTTCCCGAACTCGTTGCTACTCTTACCGTAAGTAAAAAATGATTTGCACCATAGATATGATAATATAGAAAAAACTCTATAAAATACAAAAGATCCTTGCTATAAGAACAAAAAATATATTTGCACATAGACTTAGAAGAACACAACTTTATGTATAAGGAACAAACAAATGATCATAACAATCCTTGATGGAATTGTCGTAGTAATCATCCTGTTGTCCGCTTTTCTTGCTATGCTTCGAGGGTTTTCACGTGAAGTGTTATCGTTGATTTCTTGGGCAGTTGCAGCTATTACGACACTGTTTTTATTCAAGCCTGTCTTACCTTTCTTTGAACACTATCTCTCTAATAAAATGATTGCATTGATCACAACATTGGTCACGATTTTTATTATTGTTCTCATTATTACTTCAATTATTACAATGAAGATCTCTGATTTTATTATTGATAGTCGAATTGGTATCCTTGACCGTGCTATTGGTTTTATTTTTGGAGCACTTCGCGGTTTACTTATCATGGTCATCGGTATATTGCTGATTAATGCACTGATTAAACCCGAGCTTCAAGCGAATTGGTTAAAAAATGCAAAAACAAGGCCTATTTTAGATTCACTAGGACAAAAAGTTTGGGAAATACTCCCAAAAGATATTGGATCGGTTCTCGAAAAGGCGGAAAATTTGTTTAAAGACAGCAATAAACATACGTATGAGCAACACTCTCATGAAAAGATAATTTTAAAAAATAGAGAATAGCTTTTCATGAGGAAAGAGAACTAAATGATGTAGAATGTGATATTAATGATTCCTTCGTATCACAACTGAAAGAATATGATGATAAAGAGTGATGTTTTCTGTCAAGAATTTTCATTAGATGATGATACCCTTCATGAAGAATGTGGCGTTTTTGGTATTCTTGGGCATGAAGATGCAGCAACATTAACAGCTCTTGGACTCCACGCACTTCAGCATCGTGGGCAAGAAGCGGCTGGTATTGTTTCCTACCATAATAAAATGTTTCATCAAGAAAAGCATTTAGGTCTTGTTGGTGATCACTATACCAATCCTACAACACTTGCACGCTTACCAGGAAATCGCGCTATTGGACATACCCGTTATTCAACAACTGGAGAAGTAGCATTACGCAATGTTCAACCCCTTTTTGCTGAGTTGAAAGCTGGAGGCATTGCTATTGCTCATAATGGTAATCTTACCAATGGTCTTACATTACGCCGTGAACTCATCGCTTCTGGAGCTATCTGTCAATCAACATCAGATTCAGAAGTTTTTCTTCATCTTATTGCCCGCTCACGTTATGAATCGTCCTCTGATCGTTTTGTTGATGCAATTCGGCAAGTAGAAGGTGGATATGCTATGTTAGCGCTCACGCGTACAAAGCTTATTGCTGCACGCGATCCAACAGGGATTAGACCCCTCGTGATGGGGGAACTTGATGGTAAGCCTATTTTTTGTTCTGAAACTTGTGCTCTTGATATTATTGGAGCAAAGTATGTCCGTGATGTTAAAAATGGGGAGATCATCATATGTGAAATACAAAAAAATGGGGAAATTACTAAAAAAATTATAAAACCAAAAAATGAAAAACCAGAAAAACTTTGCTTGTTTGAATATGTTTACTTTGCCCGTCCGGATTCAATCGTTGGAGGGCGTAGTGTCTATGCAACACGCAAAAATATGGGAATCCGTTTAGCACAGGAAGCCCCTTGTGAGGGTGATGTTGTGGTTCCTGTTCCTGATGGAGGAACTCCTGCTGCAATTGGCTATGCACAAGAAATTGGAATTCCCTTCGAGCTTGGTATTATTCGTAATCACTATGTTGGTCGTACTTTTATCGAACCAACACAACAAATTCGTGCTTTTGGTGTCAAGTTAAAACACTCTGCAAACCGTCCTGTGATTGAAAGAAAACGTGTTATTCTTGTCGATGACTCTATTGTACGTGGAACAACATCTCTTAAAATTGTGCGAATGCTCCGTGATGCAGGAGCAAAAGAAGTTCATATGCGCATTTCTAGCCCTATGATTTTCTATCCCGACTTTTATGGTATTGATACACCTAAAGTTGAAAGCCTTTTAGCAAATCAATATCCAGATTTAAAATCTATGTGTGATTTTATTGGAGCGGATTCAATAGAATTTCTTTCAACGGATGGATTATATCTTGCTGTAGCAGGGGAAAAACGGAATAACGCCGATCCACAATTTACTGACCATTATTTTACTGGATATTATCCTACGCAGCTGGTTGATCAAGAAAATCTCTCCAAAACTCATCAATCATCTGTTCTTAAAACAAGAGATTAATGATGACAAAATGTGACTTTAGTCTCCATGGGCGTGTTGCACTTGTTACTGGCGCATCAAGAGGAATTGGTTATTATTTGGCACTCGAGCTTGCTGCTCGCGGCGCTCATATTATTGCTCTTGCACGAACAGTCAGTGGACTTACTGAATTAGATAATCAGATCCAAGAAAAAGGAGCTCATGCAACCCTTGTTCCCCTTGACTTGCATCATATGGAAAACATCGATACTCTTGCTATCTCAATTGCCAAACGCTGGAAAAAACTTGATATTATCGTTGCAAACGCAGGAATCCTTGGAACACTCTCACCAATAGCGCATATAGAGAACACGGTATTTGAAGATGTTTTTCAAATAAATCTTTTCAGCCAATGGCGCTTAATGAAAGCTGTTGAGCCTTTATTACGAGAATCTGACGCTGGACGAGCCATTCTGTTATCCTCAAGCGTTGCGCATGCTGCGCGCCCTTTCTGGGGAGCTTATGCAGCCTCTAAAGCGGCTTTAGAGATGATTGCCCGCTGTTGGGCAGAAGAACTCAAACAAACCCCTATAAAGGTTAATTGTGTCAACCCTGGTGCCACACGCACTGCCATGCGCGCTGAAGCTATGCCCGGTGAAGATCCACAAACTCTCCCTTCACCACAAGAGGTTGCAAAAAAGATAGTACATTTGTTATCACCTGATTTAAAAGAAACTGGAAAACTCTTTAATGTCCATAAAAATCGGTTTGTAGATTATCATGTACCTGATTGATCATCATCGAAGAAGTAAATCGTTTAACTCTCTCTTTTTCCTGTGCTTCTCAACAGAAGAATAAAACACTTTATGATTCTTGGATAGCTTTAGCATCAGCCTTTTTCTCTTCTAAAGTAGCACGTTTATTATAAGCGATAAAACTACAGGGGAGAAAAATCATATAGCTAACAGCTGTAATCAATAAAGTTTTCCATGTGTAAGTCGCAAGAAAACCGACATAAATAACAATGACCAACATGCACGGTATAACGATATCGCGCCTTAAATTTTGATCAATTGTTTTTGCATTCCATACTGGTAAACGACTAATCAAAAGAAAAGCAATAATTACAGTATAAAGACTAAAAAATAATGCCCACCCCCAATTGGGGACCAAACCAAGAGCGCCTAAATAGGTAGGCAATAAAAGGAGTAATGCTCCTGCTGGTGCTGGAACACCAACAAAATAACTTTTCTGCCACTTAGGTATATTGGTGTTATCCAACATCACATTAAAACGTGCTAATCGCAAACAACAAGCAACACAATAAACAAGGGCTGCAACCCAACCAATGTGATTTGCTTGATTCAAGATAAAGGAATAAACAATAAGTGCAGGGGTAACACCAAAATTTATAACATCAGCAAGAGAATCCATCTGTGCCCCAAAAGATGAACTACCATCTATTAAACGGGCAATGCGACCATCAGCACCATCTAAAACTGCGGCCAAAAGCACCATTAAAATAGCAGCTTCATAGCGATGTTCAAAAGCCAAACGAATGCTGCTCATCCCTGCACAAATTGCTAAAATAGTAATGATATTGGGAATGACATACCGCATTGATGTAGGTGAACGCCGCCGACTTGCAACATCATCATGCTGCCCCTCAGGATTGAATGAAGAAAATGGCGAAAAATTTTTCATTGTGAGTCCTAATCGTATCTGAAGTCCGTTGTGGCACTCTTATCATCAAAAGAACCCAAAACTGTTTCTCCAGCAATTGCTGTCTGTCCAACTGCAACACGCAATTTCATTTCAGTTGGTATATAAATATCAAGGCGAGAACCAAAACGAATCAATCCAAATCGCTCACCAGTCATAACGGCATCGTTTTCTTTTGACCAACAAACAATCCGGCGTGCAACCATTCCCGCTATTTGTACGATACCGATTTTACCATGTTTGCTATCAATTACCATCCCATTACGCTCATTAAACTGGCTAGCTTTATCAAACTCAGCATTGGTAAATCGACCTGGATGATAAACGATAGACTCTACTGTACCACTGATAGGAATACGATTAATATGGCATGAAAAAATATCCATAAAAATGGAAATACGGATCATTTCATCTTTCCCTAATCCTAATTCTTCAGGTGGAACACATGATTCCACAAATGAAATACGCCCATCGGCAGGAGACATAACCCAATTTGAATTCAAAGGGACCACACGATCTGGATCACGGAAAAAGTATATACACCACACCGTGAGAACGAGACCAAACCAAAACAACGGACTCCATATCCAACCAAGGATGAGCGAAATAACAAAAAACGCTACAATAAAAGGATAACCTTCTTTATGAACCGGTACAAAGCTATTATGGAAAGATTGCAGAATACTCATATAATTTCCTATTCATCGTAAACTTAAACAAGCAACAAATCTTTTTGTTCCTCTTGTATCTTTTTATGTATTTAATCAATCACTCCATATAAAGATATAGATTACATTTTGCCCTATTTATTTTTTACGATTAACAACACTCGTCTCATCTTCTTCACGTATTTTACGTAATTTTTCTTCAGCTTTCGATGCTTCAAGCTGCTTATTCCACATTGAAGCATATAAACCTTTCTTGCGTAAAAGCTCTGTATGCGTCCCATTTTCAATAATACGACCACTTTTAAGAACCAAAATTTCATCAGCATTGATAACAGTAGAAAGACGATGAGCAATAATCAATGTTGTACGTCCACGGCTTACAATATCCAATGCTTGTTGAATTTCCTGTTCCGTCGCCGTATCAAGAGCCGATGTTGCTTCATCTAGAATAAGAAGTGGGGGGGCTTTTAAAAGTGTCCGTGCAATAGCCACACGTTGTTTCTCACCACCTGATAATTTGAGACCTCGCTCTCCTACCATAGACTGAAAACCTTCCGGTAAAATTTCAATAAATTTTGATATTTGTGCCATTTCAGCAGCTTTGCGCATCTCTTCATCTGTAGCACTTGGACGCCCATAGCAAATATTATAGGCAATTGTATCATTAAATAACACTGTATCCTGTGGGACCATGCCAATCGCTTCACGCAAACTCTTTTGTGTTACGTCACGAATATCCTGCCCGTCAATTGTGATAGAACCCGCATCAACATCATAAAACCGAAAAAGCAACCGAGAAATAGTTGATTTACCTGCACCAGATGGACCGACAATGGCGACTGTTTTTCCTCCAGGAACTTCAAAATCAATATCTCTGAGAATCTGACGTGTCGAATCATAGGAAAACTTTACCTGATGAAAACGAATGGTCCCATCGCTTATCTCTAACGGTTTAGCATCCGATTTATCAACGATCTCCTTCTGAACATCTAAAAGATCAAACATTGCTTCAATATCCGTTAAACCTTGTCGAATATCACGATAAATTGAACCAATAAAATTCAGTGGAATGGAAAGTTGCATTAAAAGTGCATTAATAAAAACAAAATCACCCAAAGTTTGTGTTTTATAAAAAACTTCATAAGCTGACATCAGCATCATGATCGTCATTCCAATACCAAAGATAAGAGCCTGACCAAAATTAAGCCAGCTTAACGATGTCCAAATCTTTGTTGCGGCTTTTTCATAACCTACCATAGAAGCATCAAATCGATCGGCTTCTAGAGTTTCATTGCCAAAATATTTCACCGTTTCAAAATTCAAAAGAGAATCAACTGCACGCGTATTGGCCTCAGTATCTGCTGTATTCATTTGTTGCCGAATACGAATGCGCCAATCACTCGCCTTAATGGTAAACAAGATATATAATCCAACCGTTGCAACAACGATGAGAAGATAATGCCACCCATAACTTATGTAAAATACAAGTGCCGTTAATATAAACTCTAGAACTGTCGGTACTGTGTTCAGAATTGAAAATCTTACGATCGCTTCAATTCCTTTTGTACCACGCTCAATCACACGAGAAAGCCCACCAGTTCGGCGTTCCAAATGAAATCGCAAGGATAACTCATGCATATGTACAAAGGTTTTATAAGCTAATTGACGAACAGCATATTGACCAACAGTAGCAAAAAGAGAATCGCGTAATTGATTTAATCCAGCCTGCATAATACGTGCGACATTATATGCCAAAACGAGCATGGTGGGAATAATCAAACTGGATGGGAACCATTCAGGTAGCTGAAAGCTTGAATCAAGCACATTCGTAGAATATTTAAAGAAATACGGTACAGATATGAGAACGAGCTTAGCCAAAACAAGATAAAATATTGCCCATAGCACACGTATTTTTAGATCACGTCGCCCTACTGGCCACATATAGGGCCATAAATTGTAAAGTGTGTGCAGAGTTCTGCCTGTATCTGATGATACAGTTTTTGTCATTTCATTGCGTTTCATAAAGTCCTTACTTCTCTATCATCCACACGAAAAAGGCAAAATACCCCCCTGTGGTTGTTTATAGATTTATCTCTTCATTACGCTTCCAATAAGCTATACCCACTCATTATTTAAAGTTAGACTGTTTTTGAAAAAGGAACAAGAAATAATCCACTATACAATTTATTATTTTGATCTGTATTTTCATACCACTCTGCTGCAAATAAATTTTCAACTTTTACATGTTTTTTTTTCAATTCTGCCTGAAGCCACTTTTTTGTTTTACCAATCTCTTTAAGTCCATCATCAATAACTTCACCATTTTCTATTAAAATCGTCGATTTCTTCCCCTCTTCCTTTTTAATGACAGTGAAATCACCATTGGTTTCCAAACGAACAAAAGCGGCTTCATGTAAGTGACACCCTTTAAGACGTAACATCGTAATGAGATTATTAACATTGATCCCTAAGTTCTTAATCTTATCTATTTGGAAAACCCCATCTAAAACTAATGTAACATTCCGCCCTGCAATAAGACGACGAAAAAAAACTGAATAGCGTGCAAAAAAATTAAAAGATGTAATCAAGGTTTGCCAGATGAGTAAAACAAGCAATAATTGAATGCTACTAATATTCTGATTATAAATAACGCCTCCAATAATACCTCCCATAACAAAATTACTGACCAAATCAACTGGTGTCATCTGACTAAGACTGCCCCGCCCCGTCGTTCTTAAAATAAATAAGAAGGCAACAAGACCTACAGCCAGCTTAAGCGCGATATATCCATAATGATATAAAAATTCCATCAAACTTTCCTCCCTTTATTTATGTAAGCTGCTGGAATAGGAAAATTAAAATCGTTTTATTTCCCACACAGTTATGCGCTCACCACTCTGCGGATCCTTACTGTCTTTTAAAAGAACCCCCTCGGCTGCAAGCTCATCACGAATTGTATCCGCTGCTTCCCACTCTTTATTATGGATAAGTCGTAGTCTTTCAGCAATACGTTGATCAATAAATTTTGAATCAAGAAAAGTTTTTTTTATAAATAATGGGCAGTCTATTTCTTTAATCCATTCTTGTCGTAACAGTCCTAATAAATTCATCCCATTAGCAAGAGCCAGCGCATTCCCTTCTTTATAGAACTTTCGCAAAAGAGTCAGTGCTTTTGGAGTATTAAGATCATCACTGAGTGCATCTATCAAAGTATCATTAATTGCTTCATTGTTTTCCATCTCACTTTTTTTGCTGCGAAGCAATTCATACCAACGATACAGTTCGCCACTCGATTGTATTAAACGCTGCGCTGTCCAATTTAATGGTTCACGATAATGCGTTTGCAACATCGAAAAACGCGCAGACAAACCAGCCCAATTTTTCTTCATTTCATCGATTAAAATACCATTAAACTCCAAAAAATTATTTTCTAAAACAGAACGAATAGTGATGAAATCGCCAAAGCTTTTCGACATCTTTTTGCCTTCAACTTGTAAAAAACCATTATGCATCCAAAAATTTGCCATTCGCTCCGTCCCAAAAGCTGAACAACTTTGTGCAATCTCGTTTTCATGATGAGGAAAAATTAAATCAAGTCCACCACCATGGATATCAAAAACATTCGCGGTTGGATCATCACAAGTTAAACCACCGCCATAGGGCGCTAATAACTTTGCCATTGACATCGCAGAACATTCAATATGCCAACCTGGACGACCTAAAACAGGAATTCCGGCCGGCGATTCCCAACCTGGCTCCCCTTCCACAGAAGGTTTCCATAAAACAAAATCCATCTCTTCCCTTTTATAAGCAGCAACATCAATACGCGCCCCCGCCCTCATTTCATCTAAAGAACGATTTGCAAATGCCCCATAGTGGGGAGGATTTTTTATGCTACTTACAGAAAATAATATATGATTTTCCGCTTTATAAGCGTGCCCCTTTTCAAGCAATCTTTCAATTAAAGAGCGCATTTCCTCTAAATGCTCGGTTGCGCGCGGCTGACTGGTTGGTAATAGACAACCAAGTGCTATTGTATCTTGTTGAAACTGGAAATATGTACGTTCTGTTAATTGACGAATGGCGTCATTCAATGACAAGTTTGGATATTCAAAAGCTGCTCGTGCATTAATTTTATCATCAACATCTGTAATATTACGCGCATATAGAACATGCTCATTGCCATAAACATGACGCAATAAACGAAATAAAATATCAAAAACAATGACAGGGCGTGCATTTCCTATATGCGCATAATCATAAACTGTCGGACCACAAACATAAAGACGTACTCTTGTCGGATCTATTGGTGTAAAATTTTCTTTTTTACGTGTCAGCGTATTATAAAATCGCAACTCTCTCATTATTGACTCCATAGACGATACTATGCACCGCTCCTTTTAGATGCATCTTATCTCAAATTATCGTATTACGCGGTTTAGGCTAAAAACTTTTTTCTTATAGTAAATTCTTCTTACCATTTTCCCATTGTATTCACGGCTGTATCCATCATTTATCATAAAAACAATCTATTTTATTTGATTGAACAAAAGCATTCTATCATTAGAGATGCTTTCTCTTCTTAAAGAAAACGAGCTTAGAAAAAATTCTATAGGCAACACAATATAAAATAAACCTATGTGAAAAATAGATAGCTTTCAGGAAGCAAATCTTAAATTTTTAACCACACAAAGCTTCGTCAGTATTTTCAATATTCCACGATGGGTTCCTTACTGCCTCTTACGCCCTATATTTTATAATCAATAATTGAGAATAATGTAGCAATTAACTCTATTTTTTTACACAGTTCTCATGACAAAATTATTTTATCTGTACAGAGTTTTATTCAAAGAAAGCAATAAAAATAATGCATAATAGATTGATGAACATCATTATTTTAATATTTCTTGTCATTTCAATGCCAACCTTTGCGCAACAATCTCCACCTTATGAAAAAAAATTACTCCGACTAGCAGAAATTTTGGGATCATTGCATTCTCTGCAAAATCTTTGCGAGCCTCCAACAAACCAATGGTATGATTATATGAATGCACTAATTGAAGCAGAACACCCCATTCCACAAAGACGTGCTTATTTTTATGAAGCGTTTAATGAAGCGTATCGTGCTTTCTCAGAAAATTATCACCATTGTACACAAACAGCCATTGAAGCCAATCAAAGATACATAAAGGAAGGAAGAATTTTATCTGAAAACCTCCTCATGCATTATAAATAATTAATCTATACAAAAAGTATCTTTCTCCATTTTAGCGATATCAATGATATTCCTCTCACAAATGCGGGGAGCAATAAACCAGCTCTGAAAATAGAGAAACTTTTAAAGAATAATGTCTCGATACGCTTTTATTCGTATAAGCGCCTTTTTCCCATACAAAATCGTTCTTTGGCTTCCTCCCCACACCTCAAAGGATGAAGATTGTTAACTAAATTTGCTCTGTAAATAATCTAGGTTCTTGTGAATAAGATTCTTCTTGGCTTCCCACTCATGTAATTTGCTTCATAGTTTCTACAAATAAGCCTAAGAATATTCACCCCGCATAAAAAATACTTATGTGCCAAAGAGGCTGACATACCCTATATCATCACTCTAAAAGATGATATTTTACGGCATACTTTTTAATCTGTTTACACCAAAGTTTCCATAAATTTAACAGGCTCTCCTTGTGAAGGTGTGACAATTTCACCTTCCCACATAACGCGCATACCACGGATAATAGTCCCAACAGGCCAACCTTTAACTTTTTGACCATCATAAGGTGTCCAACCGGCACGCGAACCAATTAAGCCATTCGTAATAATTTCTTCTCTCTTAAGATCAACAATGGTTAAATCAGCATCGTACCCAACAGCAATGCGCCCTTTACAGCTTATACCAAAAATACGACTAGGGCCATGTGAAGTGAGATCAACAAAACGTTCAAGAGATATTTTTCCTTCATTCACATGTGTCAACATAATTGCTGCTGTTGTTTGCACCCCTGTCATTCCTGAAGGTGAAGAGGGATAAGGTTGAAGTTTTTCTTCAAGAGTATGAGGCGCATGATCTGAGCCTAAGACATCAATAATTCCTTGTTGAACACCGTACCAAAGAGCTTCACGGTGGCGCGACTCACGAATAGGCGGATTCATCTGAATTAATGTACCAAACTTCTTATAATCATCAGCCGTGAGAGTCAAATGATGTTGTGTCACTTCAATTGTTGCAACATCCTTATGTTTTTTTAGAAAATCAATTTCTTCTTCTGTCGAAAGATGTAACACATGAATCCGTGCTTTCGTCTCATGGGCAATTTTTACCAAACGCTGCGTACATTTTAATGCCGCAACTTCATCACGCCAAATCGGATGTGACGATGCATCCCCTTCAATACGCAATATTTTACGCTCTTTGAGCCTCGCCTCATCTTCAGAATGAAAAGCTGCACGACGGCGTGTATTCTTCAAAATAAGGCGTACACTTTCATCATCATCAACCAAAAGATCACCGGTAGAGGACCCCATAAAGACTTTAATTCCAGCCGCACCAGGAAGTCTTTCTAACTCAGAGAGTTCATGGGCATTTTCACGCGTTCCTCCAACCCAAAATGCAAAATCACAATGCATTCGATGAAATCCGCGTTTAACCTTATCGTTTAATGTTTCTTCTGATGTTGTCAACGGATTGGTATTAGGCATTTCAAAAACTGCCGTAACACCCCCTAACACAGCAGAATACGAGCCACTTTCCAAATCCTCCTTATATTCATTTCCTGGCTCACGAAAATGCACTTGGCTATCAATAATTCCTGGTAAAATATGAAGCCCCGTACAATCAATGACCTCACTAGCCGATGCACATGTAAGGTTGCCTATTTCAGCAATACGACCATTTGTAATACCAATATCACGCTTGCTTCTTCCATCATGATTCACAAGTGTTGCACCTTTAAAAATTGTATCAAATGTTTTAAACATAGCCACGCTCCTTACATATTGCTCACTTATCGATTATGTAACTTTGAGCAGAAAGGCAAGAACCATGATTGAAAAACAAAATGCCATTTGCTTAAAAAACCGCGGACTTATTCAAATTACAGGCGAAGAAGCAACAGATTTTCTACAATCCTTGATCACGACAGATGTAAAAAAAATCAGTCCACAGGAACTTTTCCCTGGAGCCCTTTTATCCCCACAAGGAAAGGTTCTTGCTGATTTTCTTATCGGAAAAAAAGAAAATGGTTACCTGATTGATATCAGGATGCCTTTAGCTGATACGCTTCACCAACGTCTGTTGCTCTATAAGCTGCATAAAAAAGTAGAAATTACACAACCATTACAAGAGCTTGTTACGGTTTCTTTGAATAATGAATCAGATGCTTTAAATTTTGATTCAAGTTTTGTTGATAAACGCTTCCCACAACAAGAAAAAATAATACGAATCTATGGCAAAAAACCTTTTTTGACTTCAGAATATCATGATACATGGAATCAATTGCGTATCCGTTATGCAATTGCGGAAAGTGGTCAAGACTATGAAGTTGGTAAAGTCTTTCCTCATGATATTAATTACGATCAAATCAATGGACTCTCATTCAATAAAGGATGTTATATTGGACAAGAAATTGTTTCACGAATGCACCACCGCCGTGCAGCACGTCGCCGTATTTTTATTGTAAAAGGCCAGTGTGAATTAACCCCTCAATCTAGCATTGAAGCAGGAACAAAAGTGCTTGGCTACTTGGGAACGTGTGTAGAAAATGAGGCTCTCGCTTTAATGCGTATTGACCACGTCAAAGATTCTATGGACCATAACATCCCCTTTACTGTAAAAAACATTCCTGTCACTATAAACATTGCTGAAAATATGAATTTTACCTTTCCTGAAAATACTATAGAAAATACGCATGGCTAAAGCTGAATTATTAAAAAATGGAGAAGCACGCGCTTGGCAAAGAATGCTTTCTGGACGCAGACTTGATCTTCTCAACCCTTCTCCTTTTGATGTTGAAATTGAAGATATTGCCCATGGACTTTCTCGCGTGGCACGTTGGAACGGTCAAACACGAGGGGAGCATGCCTATTCTGTTGCACAACATTCACTTTTGGTTGAACAAATATTTCAAAAACTTTTTCCACAATCGGGACGCAACGAATGTCTTTATGCTCTTCTTCATGATGCTCCAGAATATGTCATCGGCGATATGATTTCCCCCTTTAAAGCTGTCATAGGAAAACAATATGAACGCATTGAAAAGGGCATCCAAGATGCTATCCACATGCGCTTTTCTCTTCCCGTTGATCTTTCTCAAAAACTTTTAAAAAAAATCAAACAAGCCGACCGTATCGCTGCATATTATGAAGCGATTACGCTTGCTGGATTTAGTACAGAAGAAGCCCTTCGCTATTTTGGCTCTCCCAATAATATTTTACCCGATGATCTTAATTTATACCCCTATTCTACCCAACAAATTGAAAACGCATTTTTAACTCGCTTCAATGACTTGGATGCCCAAAGATTATAGACTCTTCGCATTGTTTCTTCCTTATCATTAAAGACTCATCACACTGATTTATAATAATAATTCATTGTTTTTTCATGTTGAATGAGAGCCCTAATATCGTGAGATTCACTCATTTCAAATCTGTTTATATTGAATCAATCAAAATCATTCTCTTGCACGTCATAAGTGGGACCGGCATATGGGTAAAAACTTTTAAAGAAAGAATTTGAAATGTCTCTTATGAAGCGTAAAGATGCTAGTGCTCTGTAAATTGTACACTTCATAGGAGCTTTACCGTTATACCATTCACAAAAGCCGTCGCGAAATAGGAGTTGAGTTCCTTAAGAAAGCTTTCTTAAAAAAATCACAGCTCAAATTGCATACAAAATATATGAAATAATACACTTTCATTATCAAAATAACAAATGTTCCCTTGTAAAACTTTTCATCTTAAACTGAAGTTTATTTTAGTTTATAAACTTCATTATCCGCTGGGAAAGCACGAGATGTGACATCCTCTGCATAATTCTTTATTGCAGTGTCCATGGCTTGTTCAAGGTCTCCATAACGGCGTACAAATTTTGGCACATGAGCACCATAGCCCAACATATCTTCCATAACCAATACTTGTCCATCGCACTGATTGGATGCACCAATACCGATCGTAGGGATAGAAAGCTTTTCTGTCAGTTTTACTGCTAAAGGTTCGACAATCCCTTCTAAAACAATAGCAAAAGCACCGGCCTCCTCAATTGCAGCCCCATCGGCTTCAATTCTTTGCCAATCACTCTGTTTTCGTCCTTGTGTTTTGAAACCACCAAAACGATTCACCGCCTGGGGTGTAAGACCGATGTGCCCCATCACTGGAATGCCACGTTTACACAAAAAATCAATTGTTTCCGCTATATAAACACCACCTTCAAGCTTAACTGCACCACATCCCGTTTGAGCAAGAATACGCGATGCATTAAAAAAAGCTTGCTCTGGACTTTCCTCATAAGAGCCAAAAGGCATATCAATAACCACAAGAGCTTTTTGAGATCCACGCACCACGGCTTGTCCGTGTAAAATCATCATATCTAAATTAACAGGAAGCGTTGTCTCAAACCCATACACAACCATACCAACGCTATCACCAACCAAAAGGATATCGCAATATGGATCAGCAATCCGCGCAGTATAAGCCTGATAAGCTGTTAAGGAAACAATTGGCTGTTGTCCCTTTCTTGCACGTATTTCGGAAGATGTTATACGCTTTACGGTTTTATGTACACTCATTTTTCGTCCTTCTCTTGCAAGATATATTGATCAATCAACCTTACCTCTCCAAAGCGAACAGTCAGAAGTAAAACTGCTGATTTATTCAATGTTCCTTTAACCACACATAAAGTTTCCATATCCCGTAAATCTATTGCTTCAATGATTGCACGCCTTTCTTGTTGTAAAATATCACGAACAGTTTTGCATAATTTATCAACCGACCGTTCACCTTCATGGTAAAGCTTTTCAGCGACTTTTCCACTTTCAGGAATAATTTTGGCAGCTTTACGATCTTCTAATGTTAAAAGCTGATTGCGTGAAGAACAAGCTACACCATCTGACTCCCGTAGAATAGGAACTCCAACAATTTCAATAGGAAAAGCCAAATCTTCAACCATACGCCGAATAATTAAAATTTGTTGAAAATCCTTTTCCCCAAAAAAAGCCTTATCTGGTTGGACAATATTAAAAAGTTTAGCAACAACGCTTGTTACACCACAAAAGTGCCCTGGACGTAATTTTCCCATCAAAATACGTGATAATTTTTTCACTTGCACAATTGTATCATTTCCTAGTGGCCACATTTCATCTACAGAAGGGGCAAAAACACATTCAACACCTGCTTCTTTTAACAAAGCACAATCGCCCTTCAAATCTCTTGGATATTGAGAAAAATCTTCATGAGGTCCAAATTGCTTTGGATTGACAAAAATAGAAACCACTACGCGATCACACATTGCTCTTGCATACTGTACTAATGCAAGATGACCATCATGCAATGCCCCCATTGTTGGAACAAAACCAATCGAAAAACCTAAACGTCGTTCCTCTGAAGTATATTGGCGGACTTCAGCAATTGTCTTTAAAACTTTCATTTTCCCATTCAATTATCATCAGATCAACAAATTAATGCTTGTATACCAAATTGGCGCTCAAACAATTGTATCAAATTCATGCGCACTGACGGCTGCTTTATATCTCGTGGCTCCCAGACATGACGCATAAGAAAAAAACCCGTCAGTATAAAACCATTTATTATGTCACTAGAATCAGTAGGACGAATCGTTCTTTGCACAAGAAACTGTGGTAGAATGAGAAGCTTTTTTTTCCAAGGTTCCCCTGCTTCTTCACAGATAGCCCGTCCAGATTTTGGTGATACGTAATGAAGCCTTTCCTGACGACCTGTTGCAGCACAACAAGATAAATCAAGCCCAAAACCAAGTTCTTCAAGAAGCCGCATTTCAAAACGTACAAGCAATTCTGCATTTACAAATGGTTCATCAAAATTCTGCATAAAAAGGTGTAAAATATCATATAAAATGGGGTGCGGATCACGTTCGGGAAGAAGCCGCAAATGAAAAGCTATCAATTGCAAAGCATAAAGTGCTTCTGGTAGACAGATTAATCGTGCCGCATGTAAATCAAGAGCTTCAAGCCGAAAAAGTCCCAAATGTTCTTCTAAACGAGCCCACCATTCAGCCTCCACAAAATTTCCAGGTTGAAGAAGAGCTGCCATACGACGCGATCGCCCCCCTTTTACCACTCCCATATAACGACCATGTTCACGTGTCATAACCTCAAGAATAACACTTGTTTCACCATATTGGCGTGTACCAAGAATAACGGCTTGTTCTTTCCACTTCATTTTACTTTAATTATTTTTAAAAATCTTATTTTAAAAAATCCAATCCCATTTCGCGATAACGTTCTGGATCGGTATCCCAATTATCGCGCACTTTCACAAAGAGAAAAAGATGAACCTTTTGATCCATAATTTCCATGAGTTCTTTACGTGCTGCTTGACCAATCGCTTTAATTGTATCGCCTTTTGCTCCTAAGACAATTTTTTTCTGACTCTCACGCTCGACATAAATAACCTGATTAATTTTAACGGAACCATCTGAACGCTCTTCCCAGTTTTCTGTTTCAACTGTTGAGGAATAAGGAAGTTCATCATGAAGACGAAGAAAAAGTTTTTCACGCGTAATTTCAGCAGCAAGATGACGAATGGGCATATCGGAAATTTGATCTTCCGGATAATACCATGGTCCCTCCTGCATCATATTACTCAACGCATGAAGTAAATCCTTGCAACCAGAACCGTTTAGAGCAGAAATCATAAATGTTTGCGCAAACTTTACACGTTCATTTATTTTAGTGGTTAACGCTAGAAGAGATGATTTAACAACTGTATCAACCTTATTAAGAACAAGAACTTTTTCTTGTTTCATGTTGTTTACAATATCTAACATCATATCAACTTCATCCGAAAGACCAATTTGAGCGTCAATTAAAACGAGCAGAACATCAGCGGTCTTAGCCCCTCCCCAAGCAGCAGAGACCATGGCACGTTCTAAGCGCTTATGGGGACGAAAAACACCCGGTGTATCGACCAATACAATTTGCACATCATCATGAATGACAATACCGCGGATTAAAGTTCGTGTTGTTTGTACCTTATGCGTTACAATTGAAATCTTTGTTCCAACCAATTGATTAACCAATGTCGATTTACCGGCATTAGGCATCCCAATAAGCACAACAAACCCAGAACGCGTTTTCATAACGTCACTCATGATCATTTTTTCCCACTGTTTTCCATACACCCTCTCGTCGCAAAATTTTTTCAGCTGCCATTCTTTCGGCATATCTTTTGGAACTTCCCTGCCCAATCTCTGAAGCAAACCCAGAAATACTTACCTCTACCATAAAAACAGGATCGTGATCTGGACCTGAACGTTTTATAACCTGATAATGTGGTTGTGCATTGCCTTGGATATGCGCCCATTCCTGTAATTCGGTCTTGGCATCACGTCGACCAGCATCCATTTTCTTTGCCCGACTATGCCAATATTTTTGAATAAAAGGGCGAACACTTTCCAATCCTCCATCGAGATATATCACGGCAATTAAAGCTTCCACGACATCTGCATGCATATTGATGAGTCGACGCCCCTCGAAATTTTTCATCTCAAAACCAACACGGATCATATCAGGCAGCCTCATTTCACGCGCAATATCAGCACACGTCTGCGCATTGACCAGATGATTCAAACGGACTGATAATTCACCTTCACTTGCCTGAGGAAAAAGTTGATACAGCATTTCTGCAATCAAAAGCCCTAAAACCCGATCCCCTAGAAACTCTAGTCGTTCATAATTCCCCTGTTCCGAATCTTGTACACTCGAGTGTGTTAATGCCTTTTTTAACCTCTCTTCATCTTTAAAACGATGCCCCGTCAACTTGAAAAGTTGATCAATCATTAGACGTTTCATCGTTGTTTCCTTGCTTGATAAGCGGCAAATCATGAACCGTATTTATGAAAGAAAACAAACGCTTCCAACGCACATCAAATGGCCAGCGCCAAATCTGCCAAGCACTTGAACCGTTACTGATAGAAAAGAAAATCACGCTCGCGCGACCAATAAGATTTTCTTCTGGAACATAGCCTACATCTAAACGACTATCATCTGAATTGTCGCGGTTATCTCCCATCATAAAGTAATGTCCTTGAGGAACTTCAAAGACTTTTGTATCATCAACTTTCGGGATGAAAGCTAAATCAAGTGTATCATAACTGACACCGTTAGGCATTGTCTCGCGATAAACCTCAACAGGATAGTTAACCTCTGTTATATCAGAATTATCAATCTCCCCCATAAAGTGACGTGAAACAGCCTCATCATTAATATAAAGAACACTTTGACGGACTTGTATACGATCACCTGGTAACCCAACAACGCGTTTTATATAATCAATCTTCGGATTACTTGGTAAGCGAAAAACGACCACATCTCCACGTTGAGGTTGAGATGCCCAAATCCGTCCAGAAAAAAGAGGAGGAGAAAAGGGGATGGAAAAACGAGAATACCCATATGCATACTTAGAAACAAACAGATAATCTCCCACCAACAAAGTAGGACGCATTGAACCGGAAGGAATACTAAAAGGCTGGAAAAAAAGTGTCCGAATAAACGCTGCTAAAAGCAGAGCCTGTATTAAAACAGAAATAAATTCACGAAGCCCACCTTTTTTTTCTTTTTTATGCACTTTATCTTTTTGGATCATCACCAACTGCCTTCTCATCACAGATATAATTTTTTTTCATCATAATATTCAAATAACAAAAGCACAATCTCTCACACCATCTATCCACGTGGAAGTGCTTCGATAATAATAAATGCCTGTGCCCAAGGAAAATCATCTGTTATGCTAAGATGGATAACTGCATCATGATGAGGAGGTAATAACTTTTGAAGTTGCACTTGCGCACGATTTGTTAATTGCATTATTGGTTTACCAGATGGCAAATTAACTACCCCCATGTCTTTCCAATTAATACCACAAGCGATTCCCGTTCCTAAGGCTTTAGAACATGCTTCTTTAGCAGCAAATCTTTTTGCATAGGAAGAGGAGCTTTTTTTGAGATTTTCAGATCTATTCCTTTCAATATCCGTAAAAATACGTTGGGTAAAACGCTCACCATAACGAACCAATATTTTCTCAATACGTCGTATATCAACCAGATCATTTCCAAGACCAACAATCATACGATATTACCCGATCTTTCTTACGATGAACGCTTCTTAAAACGCTTTTTTTTTATAATCTTTTGATATCGCTTTTGTTTAAAACGAACCGTTGCTCTGTAAACACCTATATAAGATAAACCACCAAAAACAATACCTAAAAGAGTTCCACCTAAAATCATAGGACTCATAATTGTGTCCCATGCGCCTTTAAAGAGGAGAGAGAGATTTGACAATGTCAAACCATTAAATAGAGCACAAATTTGCAAAAGAGAAATCTCTTTGACATCACTAAAAAGTGATAAACAAAAATACCCTACTTTATAATCAGCCATGACAATCAATAAAAATGTGAGTGGATTAGAAAAAACCGTCCCAATGATTGCGGCAGCAAAGTTTGCACGCAAAAGCCAAGATAAAAATATTGCCAAAATAATATGCAACCCAAAGAAAGGAGAACAAGCTAAAAAAATGCCAACAGCAACCCCTAATGCTACTTCATGCGGTGTTGCTGATATACGCAAAATACGTTTATGTATGTAGCAAAATGAGCGAGAAAATGAACGACGTGGCCATAACCAAAGTCGAATACGCGTTACAAAATCTATTGGTTCTCGACTACGAAAAAGCATATGACTCTCAATATACATCTTTTGATGATGAAATAATCTATATCATCCAAATTAATCTTTTTAAGCTTTTGCACAAAAAAAAACAGAAAGACAATTAAATATTTCGACTGCCTGGTTTAATCGCTGGAAGGACAGAAAGCTCTGCAGGAAGTGCATCACTAGTATAAGAGGTTATCTCATATTCAGCAAGCGCAATCAATGGAACTCCAACATTGACCTTACCACCAGAACGATCAAGGATACATGCACTGGCCAAGACCTCTGCTCCTGCTGCAACGAGCGCCTCAATAGTCTCACGAATGGAAAGACCCGTTGTCACAATATCTTCGACAATAACAACCCGTGCACCCTTCTTGATTTCAAAACGACGCAATTCAAAGATGCCATTTACACGCTCTACCCAAAGAGAAGGAACACCAAGGTGACGTGAAGTTTCATAGGAAGGAATAAGACCGCCAATTGCGGGACCAACAACATAATCAATTTTTCCCTCGATAGATTTTTTGATTTTTTCTGCCAATCCACGACATAACTTTTCCGTTAAGTCAGCATGCATGAATACTTTCGCTTTTTGCATATAAGTCGCACTATGGCGCCCCGATGTTAAAATAAAATGCCCTTCTAGAATAGCATCTGCTTGTTTAAAAATATCAATGACGTCTTGTGTATTCATTGCAAAATCTTTCTTTTTATCCATGAACCCGCCGTACTGTACTTACTGAACCTGCCTCTTTTAACTGAGAAAAAATACGATTCAAATGTTTTAAATCCCACACTTCCAAATCAATCATAATTTCTGTAAAATCCGGTGCTGTACGGATAAAAGATAAATTTTGGATATTGGCATCGTTAGCAGAAATTATTTGTGTGATTTCAGCCAAAGAACCAGGACTATTTACAACCAAAATATTCATCCGTGCAGGAAAACGTTCATTCATTTGGGCATCAATATCCCAGCGGACATCAATCCATCGTTCTGGCTGATCATCGTACGCCATCAAAGCTGAAGACTGTATTGGATAAATAACGATCCCAGCCCCAGGCTGCATAATACCAACAATCCGATCTCCAGGTACTGCTCCTTCCGGTGAAAAACGTACGGGTATATCTCCACGGGTTCCTCTAATAGGCAATGCTTTAGATTGATGATTCTCGACCATTGCATTCTTTTCATTTTCTGGAACTTTAAAAATCATACCTTGAGCATTCTCAATATTAAACCAACCTTCTTCCCCAGGCTTAAAAGATGACTTTTGTATCACACGGTGATCTTGATAATCAGGATAAACCGCTTTAATCACATCAGCGGAAAACAGCTCTCCACGCCCAACAGCAGCCAATACATCCTCTACATCTTTACGTGCTAAACGTGGCAAAACTTTCTTCAAAACGTCTTTTGAAAATTGTTTTCCCATATATTCAAATGAACGCTCTAGAATACGATATCCTAAACCCGAATATTGTTTACGTACCGCGGCACGACTTGCTCGTCGAATAGCTGAACGTGCTTTACCTGTGACAACAAGAAATTCCCATGCAGCTGGTGGAATTTGAGCGTGTGAACGAATAATATCAACCTCATCACCATTTTTTAATTTGGTCATTAAAGGCATAATACGACCATTGATTTTCACACCCACACAAGAATCACCGATGTCGGTATGGACGGCATAAGCAAAATCAATAGGCGTAGCTCCTTTAGGAAAAGCAATTAATCGACCTTTCGGCGTGAAACAAAAAACTTGATCTTGAAAAAGCTCAAGCTTTGTGTGTTCTAAAAATTCTTCCGGATTATCTCCATCTGACAAAGATTGAATCGTTTGACGCAACCATGCATACGCATTTGTTTCATTTGATAACCTCGAAGCCGAATAATTAGAACCTTGCTCTTTATAAATGGAATGTGCCGCAACGCCATATTCAGCAATTTCATCCATAGCAGCAGTTCTAATCTGCAATTCAACACGTTGTCGCGATGGTCCCACAATCGTTGTATGAATGGAACGATAATCATTCTGCTTTGGTATAGAAATATAATCTTTAAAACGACCAGGAACCATTGGCCACGTCGTATGAATAACACCAAGAGCGCGATAACAATCATGCACTGTTTCAACAATCACACGAAATCCAAAAATATCGGATAATTGTTCAAAAGAGAGCGCCTTGCTTTCCATTTTGCGAAAGACGGAATACGATTTTTTCTGACGGCTTTTAACATTCGCTTTAATGCCATGCTCGAAAAAAAGTTTCGTCAACTCGTTTTCAATTGTGGAAAGCAAATCACGGTTGCGTTTTGATAACTCAGAAAGACGATTGGTAATCGTACGATAACCTTCTGGATTTAAATAAAAGAAAGAGAGATCTTCTAATTCCTCTCGCATATCCTGCATACCCATACGACCAGCAAGCGGCGCATAAATATCCATCGTCTCCTCAGCAATTCGCCGGCGCTTCTCATCACGCATAACACCAAGGGTGCGCATGTTATGAAGACGATCAGCAAGTTTGACTAAAAGAACACGAACATCATCAGAAATGGCAATAAGAAGTTTACGAAGATTTTCTGCCTGTACGGCTTTCTTGGATACAAGATCAAGCTTATTAAGCTTTGTAAGTCCTTCAACCAACTTCCCAATTTCAGAACCAAAAAGCTGATCAATTTCTGCTCGTGTAGCGCTTGTATCTTCAATTGTATCATGCAAAAGAGCAACAGCAATCGTTGCCTCATCCAACCGCATATCTGTCAAAATAGCAGCAACTTCTAAAGGATGAGAAAAATAAAGATCGCCTGAGGCACGCTTTTGATGTGCATGCTTTCTCATTGCATAATCATAGGCCTTGTTTAAAAGAGCCTCATCTACGTCAGACTTGTAACGTTGAACACGTCCAACAAGCTCACACTGACGCATCATACGAGCATATCCTTTATCTTTTCACACCCCTAATCTCTATTGAACACGTCTTATCAATAAAGACAAGAAAAACAACCGCTCCTTACAGACAAAGCATCTTTACCCCTGTAATATAAATTACCGCAATTAATAATCGTCACTTTTTTCTGGAACAACCAAACCTTCAATACCCGCCAAAAGCTCTTCTTCTGACATATGATCAAATGAAATACCTTCTTCTTGCGACGACGTATTAAAAACACTTTCAGCTTCATCCGAATGGGTAATAAATTCACTTGCCATTTCTGGCTCATCTACTTCTACATGCTTTTGCAGAGAATGAATAAGGTCTTCCTTTAAATCAGCAGGCGACAATGTCTCTTCTGCTATTTCACGCAAAGCAACAACTGGATTTTTATCATTATCACGATCAACTGTAATCTGCGCTCCTTGTGAAATCTGACGCGCCCGATGACCTGCTAAAAGTACCAATTCAAAGCGGTTGTCAACTTTATCAATACAATCTTCTACCGTTACGCGGGCCATTTATGCCTCTTTCTCAAATAAAAAAATTAATAGCGGATAGGAAAGTATATACAATAATCAAAATAAAACACAAGAAAAACAACACAAAATTTTATATTTTTTGATTAAAGAACTTATTTAAGAAAATTCTTAGAAAATTTATAAAAATGTATAACCTATTCATGCTCGTTATCAAAGCTGCTCTTAAAAGCATTCCAATAGATTGGCTTCAAACAAAGGGAGGTCTTTCTTGACAAAATGCTTGTCTGGAGTCTTTATCCTTTTAAAAGGAATATCAGCTGTTTAAAATCCTTTGCAATAACAGCAACCTTATACATACTTTTTATGATAATATCTTTATTTAAAGAAAAAACTTTTTTCTTTGAACATCATGTGTATTGTACTCTTATTCATCGAATAAATTACTGAAAGATCACCTCTCTTTACATAATAATTAGCAATAAGTTTATACTAAATTTTATTTATATTCATTATAGATTGTTTCTCAAAACATAACCCGTCATATACGCTATAAAAGACTCAAAAAAATAGAAAAAACGATTGATGCCTAACACCATGAATAGCCAATTAACACCACTTTGCCCAGAACCAGCCCAAAATTGCAACTTATGTCCTAGGCTTCATCAATTTATCGCTGGCTGGCGTGTAAAAGAACCAAGTTGGTATAATGCACCGGTGCGCCCATTCTTTCCTTATAAAGGGCCAGACACAACACGCCTTCTTATTGTTGGGCTTGCTCCTGGATTACGCGGAGCAAATCGAACTGGACGTCCATTTACTGGTGATTATGCTGGGCACTTACTTTATTCAACTTTAAAAAAATTTGGTTTTGCCCAAGGAACCTTTAAAGAAAGAGCAGATGATACTCTTGAACTTATTGATGCAGCAATCGTTAACTCTGTTCGTTGTGTTCCACCAGAAAATAAACCCACCGGTGCAGAAATCAACACGTGCCGCTATTTCTTCTCACCTCTTTTAACAAATCTTCCCAAACTTAAAGCCGTTATTACCTTAGGCACCATTGCGCACCACTCAACGATACGTGCCCTTAATGCAAAAGTTTTAGCTCACCCTTTTGGACACGGCGAAATCAATAACATCGGCAGATTACGCATCTTTTCGAGCTATCACTGTTCTCGTTATAATACAAATACTGGACGCCTGACAGACGCCATGTTTCACCAAATTTTTCAGGCAGCAAAAACATACTTAGATCAATGCTAAAACTGTTTTAAATAGCGCTATAAATAAAGGATATCTAGATCGCATCCGTCATCCATATCTTTTTAAAAGTCTTGCTTTTTCACGTCCCCAATCGCGTTTTTTTTCCGTTTCGCGCTTATCATGAAGCTTTTTCCCCCGCGCTAGAGCGATCTCCAACTTAACGCGCCCTCGTTCATTAAAATAAAGTTTGAGAGGAACAAGTGTCATTCCTTCACGAGACGTTGCATTAAAAAAACGTGCCATCTCACGTTTTGAAAGTAATAATTTGCGCAAACGTCGTGGTTCATGATTAAAACGATTAGCCTGCGTATATTCAGGAATATAGCTGTTTACTAACCATAATTCCCCATTCTCAAAACTCGCATAGCTTTCAGCAATATTGGCATGATTAGAACGTAAGGACTTCACTTCCGCTCCCTGAAGGACAAGACCAGCCTCGAGATTATTAAGGATTTCAAAATTAAAACGTGCTTTACGATTGTCAGCAATTATTTTCCGTACGGGCGCGTTCTTTTTTTTATTCATGGCTTTGTCAATATCATTGTTATGCTTTTAAAAGACCAGCATGACTGAGGGCTGCATCAATAATCTTCTTTGTTCTTTCTGTTAATGGAACAATCGGAGAACGCACAGTATCACCACAAAATCCTAATTTTGCAGCAGCATATTTAATACCTGCTGGACTAGGTTCAATAAACACAGCTCGATTAAGAGGCATCAAGCGATCATTTAATTCTCGTGCTGTTTTATAATCACCACGAAAACAAGCGGACTGAAGCTCTGCACAAAGCTTTGGAGCAACATTGGAGGAAACTGAAATACACCCCATACCTCCATGTGCATTAAAACCTAACGCTGTACAATCATCACCGGAAAGCTGTACAAAATCCTTCCCACACTTTTCACGTTGTTCACTAACGCGTTCAATTCTGCTCGTTGCATCTTTTACACCAATGATATTTTTAAAATCTTGATAAAGGTCTTTCATCGTTTCCACAGCCATATCGATAACAGAACGACCAGGAATATTATAAATTATAATCGGAATAGAAACAGCTTTGGCAATGGAAGAAAAATGTTTGTATAAACCAGATTGATTTGGTCTATTATAATAGGGAGTGACAACCAAAACTGCATCTGCACCAGCTTTTTGCGCGTATTGTGCAAGCTCTACAGCCTCACTTGTACTATTTGATCCCGCTCCAGCAACAACAGGAACACGCTTGGCGACCTGCTCAACACACAATTCTATAATCCGCTTATGTTCTTCATGACTTAACGTTGCTGATTCACCGGTTGTCCCAACTGGGCTTACACCGTTAATCCCTTGTGTGATCTGCCATTCAATAAAATCACAAAACGCCTTCTCATCAATTGCGCCCTTATTGTCAAACGGTGTAATAAGCGCAGTTATAGCTCCCTTGAGCATGATAAACTCCCTATAATGTTCGCTTTTATTTTTTTAATAATCGCCTTTTATAAATTTTAAATAGAGCATAATCTTGCTCTATCATTGAAGCAAGATGAATTTCAAAAAAAGCCCTCATAAGATAAAAATCTCCCTCCTTAAATGTTGCACATTTCTTTAAAATAAACCGTCTATATTAACGCGTTTTTCATGCTTGTGTTCTATAAATCCTTAAGTTTTTACAAAAAGCAAGGTCTTAAGGTCTTTTCTCTATGCGTGTATTTTCCACCTCTCTTTTCGTACCAACCTTTATTGCACTTATACTGGCAATAAGAATTTTATTTTCAAGTGCATACGCGCAAACACCCCTTTTGCACGGGAAAGCGCCAATCCCTTTGTTGCGCCCTACTCCCTTTACCGAAAAAGAAGCTCTAGAGCCTCTTCAACAGATACACACGACATCACACAATACTGCTACACTTCAGCAACTGAAAGCTGGGCTAGATGCACTAGCAAACAACAATATTGCAAAAACAATAAATCTTCGTAATTCAATGGAAAAACATAGTCTTGATCGTTATATTTTGACATGGGCGCTGGGGGTATCAAACCAAGCTAATATACCAAGTTCTGAAATATTTAATGCAATCAACATGCTAAAAGGATGGCCAGGTATAGAAACGATGCAACGCAATGCTGAACGTGCTTTTCTTAACGAAACCAACGTTACACACGCAATCATCCAAAAATTTTCTCATCACCCGCCCCAAACAGCGCAAGGAATGGCTCTCTTCGCTAAAGCACTTATCGCAACGGGACAAACCACCCGTGCTCGACACGTTATTGCGCCATGGTGGCATAAAACACAGCTTAATGCAAAAGAAGAAATATTTGTTCTTAAAAATGCAAGCGCTGCATTAAAACCTATTGATCATTTGAAACGCATGCAGTTTATGCTGTATGCATATCGTTTTGATTCAGCAGCACGCATTGCAAAATTAGCCCATGCTCAATCTCTTTTTGATGCTTTTGTGGCTGTTGAAAAAAATGATCCTAGAGCTACACAAAAATTAAAGGCTGTAGAGAGATCATGGCAAAAAGATCCTCTTTTTCAGTTTGCTCGAATACGCCATCTTCGACGAACAGAGCAATATGATGCAGCTGCAGCACTCATGATGAAAACATCAAAAAATGCACTCCGCCTTATGAACCCTCATTCATTGTGGAAAGAACAACGCGCCCTTTCTCGTGAAATGCTCGATTTAAACAAACCAAAAATTGCTTACCAACTCGTTGCAATGCACACTGGTATAACATCTGCATTAGCTATTGATGCTCAGTTTCATGCAGGATGGTACGCACTACGGTTTCTTCATAACCCTAAATTGGCAATGCAGCATTTTTCACGTATTCCTCAACTCTCTTCTTTACCTTTTTCTGCATCACGTGGATATTACTGGATGGGACGAACAGCAGAAACGCTAGAAGAACATAAAAATGCCCAGCTATACTTTCATCGTGCAGCTCATTTTGGTGCAACTTACTATGGTCAATTAGCCGCTGCACGACTCAACCAAAAAAAGCTTAAAGTTTCCTTTCCCAAACCAACAACCGCTGAGCGACAACATTTTAGTGCACGAAAAGCGATCAAAGCAATTCAACGTCTTGAAGCAGCCGGCTATGCTGATTTTGCTAAAATTTTTTATAGAGAGCTCGGAAAAAAAATAGAAAGCCCCGGCGAATTAGCTCTTCTGGCTGTTATGGCAGAAAAAAATGGAGACTATTATACCAGCCTCAAAATTGGAAAAATGGCTGTTTTTCAGGGAAAAAATGTTGGTGCACTCTCCCATCCTCTGGGAGCTATACCAGCTTCTACTAATATTTCTGTAGAGGAAAAATCACTTATCTATGCCATTGCACGCCAAGAAAGCGAATTTAATCCAACAGCCATATCAAAAGCAGGTGCACAAGGTATACTCCAATTGCTTCCTACAACAGCAAAAGCATTGGCAAAAAAATACTCAATCGCATGGTCTCCTAAAAAATTTAGCAGTGATGCTCATTATAATGCAACATTAGGTGCCCATTTTCTCAATGAACAATTGGAACGTTTTAATGGATCCTATATACTAACTCTTATTGGCTATAATGCGGGTCCCCGTCGAGTCAATGAATGGATAAAACGTTATGGCGATCCTCGAGGACAACCTCTCGATAACGTCATTGATTGGATTGAGCGTATTCCTTATACAGAAACACGTAATTACGTGATGCGTGTCATGGAAAATTATGGTGTCTACAAAGCAAGACTCACTGGGAAAATAGATATAAAAACCGACCTGCTTTCTGGTCAACGGAAATAATATGCCTTAACTTCACAAATAGTATTTGAAAGCGTTCATAAGAAGTGTTTTTATTCCTTTTTAAATAGTACCCACATACCAACCTGCTTATGATGTATAAGCAAGTAATTTTAATTGATTCAGTATCAATAAATTCGAAATGAGAAAACCCTAGCCTATTCGGGGCTTTTATTTCAAATACAAAATGATGAGTTATCATTATAAATCAACATGTCGTACAAATAGTTCATTTCTTCTTAACATAAACGACAATATCATAGATGATTACAAATATAAGAGGAGAATGAAACAAATAGGTCATTTTATTGTTGCTTATTAGTGTCAATATTCAAATCTTGTGCAACAACATATTTAAAGACTATTTTGTTCTGCTTATAACATTTCTATACCAAATTAAGAGTACGTTTATTATATATATATATCGTTTGGATTATCTCTGATAACAGAAAGACAGACTCATTGAGTTAGAAAGCCTTAAAGACAAACAATTCTCTTCTACCCCTTCCCTTTTCATTCGGTTTTACGACTTTTAAATATGTCAATATCTTTTAATGATGAAGATAAAGCTTTGCTTTTTTCCCCATTTTTACATATAAGCTCACATCCTTCACACAAAACAGAGCATCCCAAAATAGTATGTTTTTCTTATTTATATTCTTGTTTTAATGTTTCTAAGCCCATTTCACAACGGTGTATCTGAAAAGTACTTACAAAAATCCTTTCATGAATGGCATAAAAAGCGATTAGACACAATTAACCTTTACTGAATAAAAGCTATAGCTCTATCATACCTTAACTCCCAATGTTGTAACAGCCCTTTCATTTAGAGCATTCATAAGAAGTATATTCACTGCTTTTTAGAAGTTTTTACCCATACTCTCCCTCAACTTGTGTCATAAGTAAGCGAATGGTTTTGATTGATGCAACGTCAAAAAATTCGAACGAACTATATTTTAACTTTCATTCAAATTATAAATAATTATTATAAATCAATATATTATAAGAAAAGCGCCCCATATAAAAAATCAACTAAATATCAGGGACACTCTGATAATTTTGTTCACCTTTGATGCAGGGGGCGGAGGAAAAGTGCCAACACGTTGAAGTGCCACCATAGCTAAACGATCAAGTTCTGGATCACCAGCAGAAACTACAACACGGCTAGAAAAAATACTCCCCTGCTCATGTACCCTAAACTCTAACTTTACCGCTCCTTTTGCACGGCTAGTACGATGTCCAACAACATATTCTTTTTGCCTTTCTAATTGTGCTTGTACCTTTGCCAACCATTCCATTAACAGTGCATCCTCAAGCGCTGCTGCATTAGCACTCTGACTGGTAGGAGAGGAAGGTATCGCCTTTGTATTGGAGCGCTTTACTTTAGCCTTTAGCATCGGTATTGTTTTTTTGACGAGCGCTTTATGCTCCACTTTTTGAGGAAGAGGTTCTTCCAAAGACTTGAAATCATCTTTTTCTACAGTATGCTGAGGCTCCTCGGGTTGAACTTCATCCATGAATTCCTGTCCCTCTTCCTCCTGCTCTAGAAGGTCTGACTGTAATACTTCTGGCTCTGTATTAATGTCCAATAAATCTATATTAACATCTGGATCTACAGTCTCTTGCGCAAAAGTCAGCATAATCGTCGACGAAAGCGAGCCATTACTTACACCAGTACTTTGAAAATAAAACTGTGCTGCCAATAATACATGCAAAAAGAAAGCTCCAACAAATGCACCAATCCAAAGAGTTAATAATTGCCTTGTATTTGCAAAATTCATCGTTTCTTCTGCCACTATTTTAAGCTTAATATTGGTGTTCAACCTCATTAAAACAGGCTATTTTGAAATTGCAACTTTTTTCTTGACTGATTTTGTCATGTTTAATATGGTTTTTCAATGATTTTGTGCTGTTCTCAAAATCATTTCTACTTGGCTGGCAAGTTTTAATCAGCGAGTCCAGCCTTTTTGTATAAATATAAATTTCAAAACAGAGAGGGGATGTTAAAAGGGTTGTGATGTGTTATGCAAATAAGACGAAAAAATATCTATAAAAGCTGTATAATTTTAAGTGCGTTATCGGTCTGTACCCCTTCATTTGTTCTTGCACGAGATGAAGAGCGTGGTGCTGTAACTGAACTTAAGCCAATTGTTATTAAAGGGAAAAAAATAGAAGATTCTTCAGGTTCAGTAACCATTTTGACCAATCATAAAACCGCTAAGGATATTAATGAAAAACAAATAAGTGATGTCCATGATGTTAGTCGTCTTGATCCGTCCATAACTTACAACACAGGAAAAAATAGTTTTGTAATTCGTGGGTTAGATGCAAATCGTGTCCTTACAACTATGGATGGTATCGCTCTTCCATGGTTCGATGATATATTGCGCGGGAACGGTGGAAATACAACATTTGACTTTGGTGCACTTTCTACATTTGATATTATTCAGGGATCAGATTCTAGTCTTTATGGATCTGGTGCTCTAGGGGGGGTTGTTGCTTTACGTACTCTTAATCCTGAAGATCTTATCAAGGAAGGGAGGAATTGGGGTGGTCTTATAAAGGGTGGTTATCATTCTGTTGATAACAGTTGGCGAGTAGATCAAGCTATTGCGGTGCGTAATTACCAAACATTGTTTCTTTTTCAAGGGTCTCATGTAGAAGGTCATGAACGTAAAAATATGGGAACCGTAGAAGGTTATGGAGAGCGTACACGGAAAAATCCTGCTCAGTTTGACCGAAATAATTTGCTCTTTAAAATTCATCAATACTTTAATGATAATCACCGACTTGGTTTTACCGCAGAGCGTTTTGATGATGATAGAAACACACATTCATTGGATGCTTCTAAAAGGTATGCCCCAGGTTCCGTTTATGATAAAGACAACAAACTTCGTGAACGCCTTTCTCTTTCTTATAACTATAACGGCAATGAAGATTCTGTTCTTGATGCGTTTCATGGAAAAATGTATTGGCAAAGACAGTCAAATCGTTATATTATGACTGGATTTCGTGTTGCAGCCCCAAACGGGGATTATTTGAGAGACAATTTTTTGCGTAACACTAATTATGGTTTCAATGCTGATGCTCTTAAAAAAGTTCATATTGGCACTGTAGATCATACATTAAAGCTTGCCACTAATGTTATGTCATCTAAATTTCATCATTATTTGTTCGGGAAAGATAATTGTCACTTGCCGGAAAATGCACGGGGGTGCCTCTTTGTACCCGCTAATCGGTCAGATTCACCAGATACAAATGGCTATAATTTGGGTTTTGTTTTCGAAGATGAAATTGCCTTTGCTGATAACCATTTCCGTGTAACACCTGGAATTCGTTATGATTGGTATAAGTATGTCCCTCAGAAAACACCCTCTTATGAGAAAGCTCTGATTTCTGATAAATTTCCTCCAGAAAGAAGTGGTTCACATTTTTCTCCCAAATTACGTGTGGAGTGGGATGTGCGTAATCAAATAAGACTTTATGCTCAATGGGCTCAAGCTTTTCGTGCACCACGCATTTCAGAACTTTACGTCTCTTATATAAAACCCGGTGCCTATTATGTGAAAGGAGAGCCTGATCTTAAAGCAGAAACGAGTAATGGGTATGATGTTGGTGTGCGATATGGAAATGAAAATTTCGGCGGTACACTCAATGCCTTTTTCAATCAATATAAGGACTTCATAGATACTATAGATAAAGGGCCTTCAGAAGAATTCAGATTTTCGCGTCGTCATTATACAAATCGTGCGAATGTGCGTATTTATGGTGCTGAAACAAAAATACATTGGGTTCTTAATAATGGTTTCCATGCCAATGTTGCCCTTGCTTATTCACAAGGAAAGGACACTGATAAAAATGAATATCTTAACTCAATTCCAGCTTTTAAAGCAGTTATCGGGATAGGATATGCAAAAGAAACTTGGGGTGCAGATGTCGTGCTTACCTCATCTGCCAAACGTGATAAAGTTGCTAAGGATTCTGATTATCAAAAGATACCCGGCTACAAGGTTGTTGATGTATCAGGTTGGTTGAAGCCATTCGGCGAGAAAGGCCTTGTTGTGAGGGTGGGCGTCTATAATCTGTTCAATGAAAAATATTGGAATGTATCGGATCTTCCTTCCGGTAAGAGTACCACACCGAAGGATTATTATAGTCAGCCGGGTCGCAACTTTAAAGTTTCGTTTGTGCAAAAATTTTAGTCACTTTTGTTAACCATTAGATCAATTAAAAAGGTTATATCGATAAAACATAAATTATTGCGTTTTTGTTCCCATTGTTCTTTGAACAACAAATTTTGAGGTTAGCGCTTTAGCTATTTGTAATTATTGGTTTTTATTGTTCTACTGTTGATAAAATAAAGGCTTATTTGGTGGTGAGTTGAACCATTAGTTGATGGTGGTTCAACTTACTGTCTTTGAGTTTTAAAATTAAACAATTAACCTTCAAACAGGAAACATAGGGATAAGCCCATGTCATACACAGCCGAAATGATTATTCGCTTGCGTGAAGAAAAAAAGGAGATGCGTAGCCGCGATTTCGCGGACTCTATTGGTATATCCGAAGCAGAACTCATTGCGGCTTATTGTACAATTGGAAAAGCAAAAAAACTACGCACTGATGTCGCTACTCTCTTGGAAAATGCTCCTAAACTTGGAACAGTTATGGCATTAACACGGAATGAAAATGCTGTCCATGAAATAACAGGATGTTTTGAGAAGATTGTTCAAAGCCAGCATATTCCGATAACACTGGGTGAAATTGACTTGCGTATTTTTTCAAAACAGTGGAAGTTTGGTTTCGAGCATGACGTGATTATTCTCGGAACACCTATGAAAAGTCTGCAATTTTTTGATCAATATGGCATTGCTATCTTCAAGCTCTATTCTAAAGACGCAACAAATATGGAAGAATGGGCTGCACTTGTTGACAAGTTGCTTCATGACGATCAATCACCCGTACTTGATATTTCTCCCGTTCCTACTCCAGTACAATGTGATACGACAAAGCTAGATGTTGAAAAGTTCCGAGATCGTTGGCGACAGATGACTGATGTGCATCAACTTCATGGGATTATTTCTGAACTGAAAATTAATCGACATAATGCTGTAAAACATGCCGGAAATGAATTTGCCGATGAGTTGAAAATAGAAGCTGTTGAGATGATGCTCAAACAAGTTGCGCAAGAAGAGTTACCAATTATGTGTTTTGTTGGAAACAAAGGATGTATCCAAATTTTTACTGGACAAGTAAAGAATATTAAGCAAATGGGACCTTGGCTTAATGTTCTCGATCAGAAATTTCACCTCCATTTACTCGTTTCTGGAATCAAAAAGGTATGGCGTGTTCGCAAACCTACAATTGATGGGTATGTCAACTCACTTGAAGTTTTCGATAAAGATGACGAGATGATTATTCAATTCTTTGGCGTACGCAAGGAGGGTCAAAAAGAACGTGAAGATTGGCGCTCTTTATTGAATGGTTTACCATCGTGCCAAGAAAACAGCAGTAACTAAGATAAGGTAAGGTCGGACATGTTCATATCTCTTTTGCATAGGTTATCAAACCTTTTTCTTATGTGTTTACTGCTCTCTCTTACCTGTTTTTCTAAACAAGTAATTGCTGAACCCACAACCGGTTTTCCTGAAAATGCTCGAATTGTTTCTATCGGCGGAGCACTTACAGAAATTGTCTATGCATTAGGGGGACAAGATCAACTTATCGCTCGCGATAGTACAAGCGTCTATCCAGAGGAAGCTCTCAAGCTTCCTGTGCTTGGGTATATGCGCGCGCTCTCTCCTGAAGGTATTTTATCACTTGCTCCAGAGGGCATCTTACTTGTTGAAGGAAGCGGTCCCGCTTCAACCATTGATATTCTCAAAAAAACATCAATACCTCTGGTGATCATACCAGAAGACTACTCCCGTGAAAATGTGATAGAAAAAATCCGCCTCGTTGGTAAAGCCATTCATCGGGAAATGCAGGCAGCTACATTAATTGAAAAAATAAGTCGTGATTTTGTCGACAATGATGCGCTTTTGGAAAAAGTAACAAAACCAAAGCGCGTTCTTTTTATTTTATCAGTACAAAATGGGCGTGTTATGGCGTCTGGAACAGGGACAGCTGCCGATGGTATGATAAAACTTTCAGGTGGGATCAATGCTATTACCGATTATAAAGGATATAAGCTTCTCAATAACGAAGCGTTATTGAAATCGAATCCGGATGTTATTTTGCTTGTCAAGCATGGTAGAAAATCTGCTAACATTGATAAAATTTTAGCCATTCCAGCAGTTCAAGCAACAACTGCTGCAAAAAATCACGCCATTAAACAGATGGATGCCATGTATCTTTTGGGATTTGGTCCACGCACTGCAAATGCATCAAAAGAGCTTATCCATATACTTTATGGTACAAATCAAAATGATAAGAGTTGATAGAAATGCTAGACAATCCATCCATGGTGCGTACCCCTGAAACAAAAGAGAATAAAAGACTAAACCGTGCAAGATTGGGAAAAATTTTATTATTTAGCTTAGTAGTGTTCCTTACCTTTAGCATTTTTAGCGGGCTTTTACTTGGTGCATCAAGCGCTTCTTTCATTAATCTTCTTCATGTGATGCTTACGCAAGACTTTTCAGTGAGTAGTAAGACACGTGATTATCTTATTCTTATCGATATAAGGCTTCCCCGTGTTATCTTTGGATTGTTGATTGGAGCAGCTTTAGCTGTCTCCGGTGTTCTTATGCAAGGGCTTTTCCGTAATCCTCTTGCAGATCCAGGAATTGTAGGTGTATCAGCAGGTGCTGGACTTGGAGCAGTCTTAGCAATTGTTGTCGGTATTGCTTTTCCTGTTTCATTTGCACCTTTTTTAGAGCCTTACAAAGTTATCATAGGTGCTTTTTTTGGTGGACTTTTATCAACGATTATTCTCTACATAATAGCAACGCATAATAGCTTTACCTCTATTGCAACCATGCTGCTTGCTGGTATTGCTCTTGGTGCATTAAGCAGTGCAGTTGTCGGAACATTGATTTTTATCGCAAATGACCAACAACTCCGTGATATCACTTTTTGGAGTCTTGGCTCTCTTGCGGGCGCTACATGGTTGAAAGTATGGCTCGTTCTCCCTTTCATCATTATTGGTCTTCTTTTCTCTCCCTTTTTATCACGAGCACTTAATGCCCTTGCTCTTGGAGAAGCTGTTGCTGGCCATATTGGTTTCCATATTCAACGCGTTAAAAATATTGCTATTCCCCTTGTTGCTCTTATGTGTGGTAGTGCTGTTGCTGTCAGTGGGGGTATTGGTTTTATTGGTATTATTGTTCCTCATATTTTACGTCAGCTCATTGGTCCTGATCATCGCTATCTCATTCCTTGCTCTGCTCTCTTAGGAGCAGCATTACTTATTTTTGCTGATACGTTTGCACGCTTAATTGTTGCCCCCGCAGAATTACCGATTGGAATTGTAACAGCACTTTTTGGTGCACCTTTCTTTCTATGGATCCTTATCTGCAAACGAGGAACAGACTTTTCATGATTAAAGCAACAAATATTTGTGTTCAGCGCGGAAAGAAGCAGATTCTTAAACACATTAATCTTCAAGCTAAAAGTGGTGCTTTTACCATTATTATTGGTCCTAATGGATCAGGAAAAAGTACTTTTATCAAAGCTCTGAGTGGTGAAATTCCTTACAGTGGAAAAATAACTTTAAATGGTTATAATGTATGCCAAACAAAAACTCATGAAATGGCAAAAATGCGCGCTGTGCTACCACAATCAACAACGCTCGTATTTCCATTCTTAGTCCATGAAGTTGTAGGGCTTGGCCTTTCTGTAAACCAATTTACCATTGCCAAAACCAAAGTGCAAAATCTTATCCAAAAAGCTTTAGAGTGCGTTGACCTTTCTGATTATGGCAACCTGTATTATCACCAATTATCAGGCGGAGAACAAGCTAGAGTACAACTTGCCCGTGTACTTTGTCAAATCTGGAAACCTGTTCATAATGGGATTCCTCGCTGGATGATACTAGATGAACCTATTGCTAGCCTCGATATTCAACATCAAATCATCGTTATGGATATTGCTAAACAATTTGCCCATTCTGGTGGCGGCGTTCTTGCTGTTCTTCATGACCTCAATCTCGCAGCACATTATGCCGATAACATGATCTTGCTCAAGGAAGGAGAGATTTATTGCGAAGGAAATGCAACTAACGTTTTAACAACACAAAATCTCCGCGATGTTTATCATTGTTCTTTAAACGTTTCTGAATTACCTAAAGAAGATATCCCATTTATACTCCCTCAAACGGCATCCTCCTATGAAATTAGATCTCTAAGCTATCGGTTTCAATCTAAAAACTAAAGTCCATAGAAAAATAAAACATGCAAATATTCAAGAATTTTTTTTATTTTTATATGAGCTTTTTTTGTCATCTGTCATTTTAAAAAATTGTTTTTTTTGACTCTCTCAAGTATCATATTAACAGTATAGATTTCCTCTTCATATGCTAGAAAATAACGCGGAATTGCTCCGCGTTAACAAAATTATCAGGGTGTATAGATTATTATTACTCAAACATACTCATGATTTTATAGCATAGACAACGGTTGCATTAACAGGGCGCGTTTCTGCCTCACCCGTATGGGAAAGAGTTACCTTGTGTGTATGTGCACCAGCAGAACCTGTTCTCCCTTTCAGGGTCGCATTATAGGTATAATGATTTGGTAGTCTCCCAATATCACCAACTGGCCATCCTACCCCTTGATACTCAAAATTATGCGTATGCTCACCTGCATTTTCAATACTCCCAATATGCGTATGCGATTTTATGCTATCTTGTTGTTCATCTGCAAATTTTCTACCACTATCTAAACCCCGACCATTATCAAAGCCGCGTAAAAACATGCCTCTAAAATCAGGAACTTTAAAAGTTTTATTGCTGTCTTTTCCCCATTTATCACCTATTGCGTTGAATAACTGCGGATAATCTTCACGCTTATAGGCCTTACCATCACACAAAAGCCAACCATTTGGCACATTTTGCATAGCAAATGTTGCAATGAATCCAGAGGGAAAACTTTCTATCTTTGGTGGTGTAGGATTTAATAAATACCACCCCTCATGCTCTTTTATTAAAACACCATTATTGTATACCATTTCATAAATGCCATCTGTTTGAAATTCTCCACCTTCTAATGGTATAACTCCCGCATCAGTTGCTTTATAGATAAGCTTTTCTCCTATATTATTAACAGTTATTTTTGTCGAGCCAATATTTACACCACAAGCTTTAAAACGTATGAGGATATCATTGTTGTATTTCTTTATAGGCGAAACTGTCTTTAAGGTAATTAATGTTGTTTTATCTTCCACATTTACTATAAAGCTTGAATTAATAGATCCACCATTATCTGCAAGATATTCACGCACGCGCTGCATCATCGCCCGTGCACTATCATTAACAGAACTAGGCGGCTGACCTTCTGCCCAATTAATGATACTATCTGAATAAGCATTTTCATCAGCCTTTAGAGACCAATCGTAAATATTAGACATTATAAATCCCCCATTATTTTCATAGTTTTTTTAACAAATTCTCGTTCTGTGCACTAAAATGTGCTGCCGCTGTTGATTGGTACATCATAATTACTGCACCATCCGTATTTACGCATTTTACCTCTCTTCACTCCTTACAATTTAATAACCTAAATTCACCAGATGCTTTTCATAACATTAGTATTAATGTTTTCTCTTCTAATGTGTAATGTAACTACCTCATCTGATGTTACTTAATATCTTGTTTTGTTGCTTTGCTGTTGTTATATAATTATTTTTTAAATCTTGCATCTTGTTGCAAAATTTATAAATACTGTTCAAAATTTTCCTTATTATGGATTTCATACAACCATTATCGAATGTAATAACTTATCATCCACATAGAAAGTTTCTGATTTAAACATTATCTTTTTTTATTTTTTTCAATAGGTTAAATCTATCGCGTCGATCTTTTAAAACAAAGAAACTCTATCTTTTGGCTATCACTTGTATTAAAATTTTAAAAGTTAGCTTCAACTTCGTTGCATGCTTCATTATGTTTTTATTCACATGCAGATGCTTTGTTCTATTTTATTCAATTTATTCCTGAAATTGTGTTACAAAGTCAGCACCAATGTTTTTTTGAACAAGCTTTTGTCTAATCTAAATGCACCATAGAAAATATATTCAATATGGACACTTCTTCACGCTGAAATACTTTGAAATACTAAAGAAACATCACACACCTTCACCAAATCTGAAGGTTGTATCCGATCCGGAAAACATTAAAAAACATAACCTAGCACCCTCCCCCAATTTTTATAAACAATACCCCTATTTTTTAAGCGCCCCGCAACAAAATTCTCCCCTCCCGCACTTAGCACATCCCTCTATATATATTATTATATGTATATTTTTTTTGCAAGAATAATAAATTATTCTCAACAACATCTTACAATTATTGGTGCTCTTCTCTATTCTTTCCAGCGGTTACTTCATTATTTAATATAATTGCACTACTTAAAAATGATTTTTTAACAAGATCTAAAAGATAAACTGTTTTTTATATCTTTCATAATGTTCATAACTAGTTTTATGATATTAGTGGGACAATGAAAAGCGATTATAGAATGCTATGATAGTGTAGATAAAGAGTTCACTAACGAATTTATCTATGAGTCTCTTGTTAACACATTTTTTTATCTCTGAGGTATACCAATCATCTTTTCCTGTATAGCTGCCGCTTTTATATGGCTACCAATTGTAAAATTGCTAATAATAGCAATATTAGTGGGAATTTGGTTACTCTTCCTCATAATTCCCTACTTATTCTAAAATTGTTTTTTGGCTTTGGTAATCATTATCATAATAATTCTTTGTTTGCGTTTGTTTTATTTATTACCTATTTTAGTGTTTAAAATTTTTTTAATGCAAATTTACTCAATTTTTCTCTTTTTGTATTATAATAATAAGAGTACTCCATTATAATTAGAAAGCTTTTTGTATATAATTAGTGATTTCTTATCTGTAATATTGTTGCACGATACCACATGACTCTTGAATAACTTTGCCATGAAAACAAAGAGCTTTATGTCTCAGAAAATGAATTTTTATCTCGTCTTAAGCTAAAACACAGCGTTTTGCACACATTTCTAGTGCAAATTAATTAATGAATTTACGTAATACTTTATGCTGAGATAGATCCTTTTGCTTTTCTCTCTCTTCCAACTATTTAAAATTGTTGATGAAATTTCAAGATGAAAAGCCTTTGTTCATTTTCATCATCATTTTTTTATTCAGCTTTACGATTTTCAAAACATTCAAGGCAATATTATTTTTAATAATAAAGATTAGGTATTGTTTCACGCTTTTGTTTATCGCATTCTTAATGGGAACATCCCATCATAAAAAATAGAATGCCCCGCACAAAATATAATGGTACCGCATATCACGCACTTTTTAAAGAAATATTGCTCAAAATATACTCCGTTCATTTTACGACAGCGCACGTCAATGATACAATATAGATCATCATCTTTAAGCTTTTGAAGATACAAGCTGGAACCCATCATACATTTTGTTGGTCCCCACATTGCAATAGTCCTCGCATCTGAGAATGTTCATGAATGACTTTTGGCTTCCTTTCTTCAAGTGTTTTGCCCCATATGCTCCCACTGATGACGTGCAAGGAAATGATTTTATATGAAAAGATGTATGATGAGAGAATCTTATGGTATTCTGAGTTATTATTTTAATATGAAAAAAATCTCGATCAGAGCTATAAACTATCTAATTTTTCCTTGATAATCCGTTTTTAACTTTATTCTTGTTTATAAAAGCTTCAGTATCATAGTTTATCACTTCATAATATCTATTTTCACTCTTAAAAAACACACCAAAATCGTTTAAATATATTTTTATGATTGACAATATAGATATTTAAGCCAACCATATTCGTATTAACAAAAATACTTTAAGTGGGAGGAGACATGCAAATATTAGAATAGATATTGTATCAATTTTCAAAATAAGTTTTCTTGAGCTTTATTGGGTTTGCTTTACTATAAAGCAATACTATTCCTATTCATCCGAATGCTCGTAATTGATAATTTGAATACATCCCCATTAACATCGCAACCTATTTTTGAACCCTATGTCTATAAGGAAAAAGTTTGTGCAGAAAAATACTCCATCAATCAGTTGTAGCCCCTTTCCCGCTTCACGCAAAATTTATCAACAGAGCCTTCTCTTTTCTGATGTGCGCGTCCCATTGCGTGAAATTTCATTAACTGATGGCAGTAGTGAAAAATCTTTAAGCGTCTACGATACTTCTGGCCCTTACACAGATAAAGATATGATCATTGATATTACAAAAGGCTTGCCAGCAATTAGCTTGCCTTGGCTCTCTAAGCGGGATGATACTGAAACTTATCCTGCACGATCAGTAAAACCTGAAGATAATGGATTGGCTTCTGATAAAAACCTTACACCAGCCTTTAAACAAAAACGTCCCATTTTACGAGCAAAAAATGGCAAAGCAGTTACACAAATAGCTTATGCGCGCGCAGGCATTATTACCGAAGAAATGGAATATGTGGCTATACGAGAAAATGAAGGATTAGCAGTAAAAGAACGGCAGAATGTACCATCAAATGAAACATTTGCTGGATCAATACCAGAAATTTACACTGCAGAATTTGTTCGCAATGAAATTGCTTGCGGACGCGCCATTATTCCTCAAAACATCAATCATCCAGAATGCGAACCAATGATTATTGGGCGCAATTTTCGTGTTAAAATTAATGCCAATATTGGAAATTCTGCAGTTACTTCATCTATGGCAGAAGAAGTTGATAAAATGGTTTGGGCCATTCGCTGGGGAGCAGATACAGTGATGGATCTCTCAACAGGTCGGAATATTCATAATATTCGTGAGTGGATTATTCGAAATTCCCCAGTTCCCATAGGAACTGTCCCACTTTATCAAGCACTCGAAAAAGTACAGGGTATCGCTGAAAATTTAACATGGGATATTTTCCGTGATACGCTCATTGAACAAGCAGAGCAAGGTGTTGATTATTTTACTATTCATGCAGGATTAAGATTACCTTTTATCCCTCTAACTATTGATCGGATAACGGGTATTGTTTCAAGAGGCGGTTCTATTATGGCAAAATGGTGTCTGCATCATCACAAAGAAAGTTTTCTCTATGAACATTTTGATGAAATTTGTGATATTGCACGCACATATGATATTTCTCTTTCCTTGGGAGATGGATTGCGCCCTGGCTCTATTGCCGATGCTAATGATGAAGCCCAATTTGCTGAACTTAAAACTTTGGGAGAATTGACAAAAATTGCTTGGGAAAAAGATGTACAGGTTATGATTGAAGGACCTGGACATGTCCCAATGCATAAAATTAAAGAAAATATGGAAAAACAATTAGATCTCTGTCATGAAGCACCCTTTTATACTTTGGGACCTCTTACAACTGACATCGCACCGGGATATGACCATATTACATCGGCCATTGGTGCTGCTATGATTGGATGGTTTGGAACTGCCATGCTGTGTTATGTAACACCTAAAGAACACTTAGGATTGCCTGATAAAAACGACGTAAAAACTGGTGTGATCACTTATAAAATTGCTGCTCATGCTGCTGATCTTGCCAAAGGTTTGCCTAGAGCACAATTGCGCGATAATGCTCTTTCGCGTGCACGATTTGATTTTAGATGGTATGATCAATTCAACCTTTCTCTTGATCCGGAAACAGCCTGTGCCTTTCATGATGAGACAATGCCTAAAGAAGCCCATAAATTGGTACATTTTTGTTCCATGTGTGGACCAAAATTCTGTTCTATGCGTATTTCTCATGATATTCGTGAGGCAGCAGCAATAAGAAAAACAAAAGGGGAAGGTATGATCGCCATGGCCGAGAAATATCAAAAAAATGGTGAGCTTTATATGGAAATCGTTTCTCCTCAAAAAGAGAAAGCAAACAGTTGAAGAACATTCTTATCAAAGGTACAGGTGTAGGCGGCTTAACGGTTGCCTTTATGTTACAGCAAAAAGGTGTTTCTGTTACTATATCGGCTCCCCCTCATTCTCCTATAGGAAGTGCTAGTTGGTATGCAGGAGGAATGCTCGCACCTTACTGTGAGAGAGAAAATGCGGAACAGATTGTTGAAGATCTTGGTATACAAGCTATACAGTGGTGGCGTAAAACGCTCCCCAACCTTGTCATACAAAAAGGCACTTTAGTGGTTGCACCTACACGAGATAGAGGAGAGCTTGAACGATTTTCTGAGCGCACGCATAATCACAAAACCATAGATAATATAGAAATAGCTCATCTTGAACCAGATCTTGCGGAACGTTTTAACTGTGCGCTCTTTTATGAAAATGAAGCCCATATTGATCCTCGCAAAGCACTTATGGCTTTAAAAGAAAAGCTTCTCAACAATGGAGCGTGTTTTGTTGATGTAGAGACAGCTGAAACAAATTTTGATATTGTTATTGATGCGACAGGAATAGCGCGTTTAAGAAAAGATAAAAATATACGGGGCGTACGTGGCGAAATGCTTCTCGTGCGCTGCACCGATGTTAAAATTTCGCGTCCAATTCGTCTTCTTCATCCACGGTTTCCTCTCTACATTGTACCTCGACAAGATAATATTTTTATGATTGGTGCAACAATGATTGAAAGTGACTTTGATGGTGCAATCTCAGTGAGATCAATGATGGAACTGCTCAATGCGGCTTATACTTTACATCCTGCTTTTGCTGAAGCAGAAATTATTGAATCTGGCGTTGGTGTTCGTCCATGTTATCCTGATAACTTCCCTTCTGTGCATAAAGATGGTAATTGTATTTTTATTAATGGATTTTATAGACATGGTTTTCTTTTGTCTCCAGAAATGGCAAAACAAGCAATGAAATTGGCATTGGAATAAAGCATGAAAATATTTGTTAATGGTGAAACTGTCCAAACAGAAGTTATGACTCTCGGTCTCTTACTTGAAGAATTGGGATATGAAGGAAATTGGCTTGCAACCGCTGTTAACGCTGAAGTTGTTTCCATAGATGCACGAAGCCAATTTGTCTTGCATGAAGGGGATAAAATTGAAATTTTAAGCCCAATGCAAGGAGGCTAAAATTATGCTGAATCTTTATGGACGACAATTCTCTTCCCGTCTTCTATTAGGTACAGCGCAATATCCTTCACCTGCAATCCTTCGTGATGCTATTCATAAATCGAATACGGAAATTGTGACTGTTTCCTTGCGCCGTGAAACTGCAGGTGGAAAACAAGGTGGACAATTTTGGAAATTTCTTCAAGAACTTGGGGTAACAGTGCTTCCTAATACTGCTGGTTGTTATACTGTTAAAGAGGCCGTAACCACAGCGCATTTAGCAAGAGATCTCTTTAAAACAGCTTGGATTAAACTCGAAGTGATAGGAAACCCAGACACCTTACAGCCAAATATTTTTTCCTTAATCGAAGCAGCGCAAATTTTAAATGATGAAGGATTCCAAATTTTTGCTTATACAACGGATGATCTCATTGTTGCTGAAAAGCTCTTGGATGTTGGTTGTCGTGTCATTATGCCTTGGTGTGCTCCTATTGGATCTGCCAAAGGACCTCATAATACTGATGGACTGCGTTCTATCCGCGCTTACCTTCCTGATATTACTCTTGTTGTTGATGCCGGTATTGGACGTCCATCACATGCCACCATTGCTATGGAACTCGGTTATGATGCAGTACTGCTTAACACTGCAGTTGCTAAAGCAGGTAATCCTGTCTTAATGGCTGAAGCATTTTCTAAAGCTGTTCAAGCAGGACGTATGGGATATAAAGCTGGCATGATCGAAGCACGCAATGTAGCGGTCCCTTCAACACCAGTGATTGGAAAAGCAGTATTTTCATGAAACTGGATCCATTTTACCTCATCGTTGATAACGCTGATTGGGTTGAACGTTTGCTCCCTCTTGGCATCAAGCTCGTACAATTGCGTATGAAACATGAAAATCAACAAAGAATCCGTCAACATATCAAGCGCGCAAAAAACATATGCAATAAATTGGGAGCACAATTAATTATTAATGATCATTGGGAAATAGCAATTGATGAAAAGTGCAATTTTATTCATCTGGGACAAGAAGACCTAAGCAATGCTGATCTTCACGCAATTCGAAAAAGTGGTATAAAATTTGGTCTTAGTACACATGATGAACATGAATTGGATATCGCACTCTCTGTCAATCCTGAGTATATTGCACTTGGTCCTATTTATCCGACAATCTTAAAAAAAATGAAATGGATGCCGCAAGGACTAGAAAAAATCAAACAATGGAGAAAACGGATTGGTGCTTTACCTTTGGTAGGTATTGGTGGTTTAACACCAGAACGCGCAGTTGATGTTTTAAAAGCAGGAGCAAATAGTGCTGCTGTTGTGACTGATATTATCCTCCATAAAAAACCTGAAGAGCGTGTCCAGCAGTGGATAAAAGTGACACAAACATGGCGTTAATACCTTCCATTCTTATTGTTGCAGGCACGGATCCAACAGGAGGTGCCGGTATTATTCGTGATATAGAAACCGCCGCACATTTTCAAATAAAAGCAAATTTAGCAATCACTTGTGTTAACGTACAAGATGATAATCGCGTTGTCGAAATCACTCCAATGCGTGGAGGCCTCGTCGCTGCGCAAATGCGTGCTGCCCTAGAAGCAAATCCAATAAGCGCAATAAAAATCGGTATGACGGGGACAAAAGCAATTATAATAGCAATCTGTAACGTACTCAAAGACTATCCCCATATTCCAGTTATTCTGGACCCCGTACTTGTCGCTTCATCAGGAGGAAAACTAACAACAGAAACAATCATCTACACGATGATCGATAAACTGCTTCCTCATGTTACTCTTTTAACACCAAATAGAGAAGAACTAGCTCTTCTTAGCCAAAGTCCATTGGCATCTCATGATAAGCAAGCAATACAACAAGCAAAAAAACTTTTGTCATTGGGAGCTCGATCTATTTTAGTAAAAGGGGGACATGCAGAGGGTCCTCTTGCAATTGATAGCTTCATTGACAAAACTGAAGTCATAAATATTTCTACGCCACGTTTAAAAGGAACAATGCGAGGAACAGGTTGCATTCTCTCAAGCGCTATTGCAGCGCATTTAGCATTAAATGAATCTATGACTGAAGCGGTAAAAAAAGCAAAAGCATATATCCACACATTGCTTTTAACCCATTGTAAAAACAGTTTGTAAAGTCTAGTATTTTCACATATAAAAGTAATATTTATATATCTCATTCATATATTTAATATTTTTAATAAAAATTATTAAAAAAAGATAAAAATATAATAATAAAAAATTTATACTTAATTTTATAAATAAAATACTATAAAAGTCACTTTCATTAATTATTAAATATAAAATATAATGATCAAAAATGTTATCATACCACTTGCATTCAGTAGAGAATTCTTTTATTATAAAGGGCTTAGTCTGTTTAAAAATTTAAAATAGCGTAATTTAAACAAATTGTACATTTAAAGATGTATATAATCGCGAACACTCGCATTTTACGATTTGCCTTTTTTGTGAAAAGAGAGAATCCTATCAGCGTTCTTGTACATTAATGGCTAGCGAATACATTTATAAAACTTGAAGGATAATTTTGTTTGATCTATAGTTGTTAGATCATTAGAAAAAATAAAATGTTAAATCAAACGCCGTGCTCAATTTCCTATGAAGAACTCTTAAACTTTTATAAAGAAAGTGGTGCGGATGCTGTTCTGACAGATTTCCCTATTAATCGTTTTAAGCAGTCTGCTTGTTCAGAGAGCAAATTAATATCTGTCGTGAACATTTCTCATAATCAACAAACATCTCCCACCGTAAAATCAGATCATCGTCCGCTGCATAACTCTAGCGGGGCTATACAAAATGAACCCACAGCTATAGAGAGTGCAAACAATGCAAAAACACTTGATGAATTAAAATCTGCGCTCCTTGCATTTAATGGCTGTTCACTAAAATTGACAGCAAAAAATACCTGCTTTTCAGATGGAACAGCTGGAAGCCCCCTGATGCTTATAGGCGAAGCACCAGGACGAGAAGAGGATATACAAGGAATTCCTTTTGTGGGAAAAGCAGGGATGTTGCTTAATAAAATCCTCGCATCAATTGGCTTAACAAGAAATAATGTTTACATTGCCAACACTATTCCTTGGCGTCCACCAGGAAATCGTACACCAACACCAAGAGAAGTTGCCTTGTGCCGTCCTTTTATTGAACGGCACATTTATTTAGCGCGTCCTCGTGTACTTATAGCACTGGGAGGCATTGCTGCACAGCTTCTTACGGGATCTCAAAATGGGATTATCCGAACACGAGGGAAATGGCATATTTATGAAAGTGAGGATAATATTAAAATACCTGTTATGCCAACTTTCCACCCTGCCTACCTTCTCCGAACCCCTAGTCAAAAAAAACTTACATGGATAGACTTCTTAGAAGTAAAAAATCGCCTCGATAGCCTTTTGTAATTCTGTAATCTTCTTTGACTCTAAAATTAAACACCTTCTTCTTTAACTCTTAAAATACGAATGGGAAAAACTATGGAACAGCCAACAACATCTATTTATCGTTTGGAAGACTATCAGCCAACCCCTTACGCTATCCCTAAAACACAACTTTCCTTCCAATTGGCACCAACAAAAACCTATGTTACAGCCATATTGTCTATTGAATCCCGTCACAATACAAAAAAATTAACACCTCTTGTTCTTTCTGGTGATGATCTTACTTTAATTTCCGTTTCTATTAATGATGAGACATTAGCCCCAAACACTTATAAAGTGACGCCTTCACGTTTAGAAATTACAAACCCACCAGCGGCTCCTTTTACATTGAAATTGGTTACGGAACTGAATCCTGAAAGCAACCGCCAACTTATGGGCCTTTATCTTTCAAATGGTGTTTATTGCACACAATGCGAATCGGAAGGTTTTCGTCGTATTACTTATTTTTACGACCGCCCAGATGTTCTTTCTACCTATAGAGTGAAAATTGAAGCAGATTCCCAAACAATCCCAATCTTGCTTTCAAATGGTAATCTGGTGGAAACAGGAACTTTAGAGAATAATCGCCATTTTGCTACTTGGGAAGATCCTTATCCCAAACCATCTTATCTCTTTGCTTTAGTAGGTGGAGATCTTGATAAGTTAGAAGACCATTTTACAACTGTATCTGGACGACGTATCGAGCTTGGTATCTATGTGGAAAAAGGAAAAACAAAACGCGCAACCTATGCAATGGATGCTCTTAAACGTTCCATGCGTTGGGATGAACAATGTTTTGGGCGCGAATATGATCTTGATGTTTTTAATATTGTTGCTGTCTCCGATTTTAACATGGGAGCAATGGAAAACAAGGGACTTAACATTTTTAATGATAAATATGTTCTCGCAGATCCTGAAACAGCAACCGATCAGGATTATAGAAATGTTGAACGTGTCATTGCACATGAATATTTCCATAATTGGAGTGGTAATCGTATTACCTGTCGCGATTGGTTTCAACTATGTTTAAAAGAAGGATTCACTGTTTATCGTGATCAGGAATTTTCATCAGATCAAAATGTACGCAGCCTACAGCGAATTGAAAATATAAAAACATTAAAAGCTACTCAATTTGCCGAAGACGCTGGTCCCCTCGCTCATCCTGTACGTCCTCGTCAATATAGCCAAATTAACAATTTTTACACCACAACTGTTTATGAAAAAGGTGCTGAGGTTGTTCGCATGATACGGACTATTTTAGGACCCTCTCTATTTCGTAAAGGTACTGATCTTTATTTTCAACGTCATGATGGACAAGCTTGTACAATTGAAGATTTTATCGCCTGTTTTGCTGAAGTATCTGGTCAAGACTTTTCCCAATTCATGTTGTGGTATGAACAAGCTGGAACACCAAATGTAGAAATCGATAGTCATTATAGCGATGGTGTTTTAACAATTCATGCAAAGCAACATATTCCCGAAACCCCACAACAAAATACCAAAAAGCCCATGCTTATCCCTATATTATTTGGCTTGTTAGGACCTAATGGAGAAAACCTCACCTATGAAGCGGATACGGATATTCAATCAAACGTTATGCTTTTATCCAAGGAAAACCAAACGTTTACATTAAAGGGTCTGCGTGAAAAACCTGTTTTATCACTCCTTAGAGACTTCTCTGCACCAATCAATCTACACACTCCATTCAATGAAAGCGAATTTATTTTTCTTGCACAACATGATGACAATCACATCAATCGCTGGCAATCTCTTAATCATTTAATGACGCAAGCTTTGATTCAAAACATTCAAGATGAAACAAAAGCAAAAGAGGGTATGCCCTCTGCTTTGATAAAATTGATTGAAGCTATCATTACAGATGAAAGTCTTGAACCTGAGTTTCGTGCATTTTGTTTAAGTTTACCGAGCGAAGTTGAACTTGCCCATACACTTGGTAAAAATGTTGATCCAGAGCGTATTCATCATGTGCACAATCAGTTTTTAGCTTCGCTCGCGCATACACATCAAGGACTCTTCACAAAATTTTATGGGCAAATGCAAACCAAAGAGCCCTATTCATCAAACACTGTACAAGCTGGAAAGCGAGCATTAAAGAATATAATACTGGATTATCTTTCCATTACTGAGGCCAATCCAAATCGTGCTGCCACACAATATGCAACAGCTGATAATATGACTGACCGTATGGCTAGTATCGCTGTTCTCGTGAAGCGTTTTAATGAAAGTGAGCAGGCGCAAAATGCCTTAAATGATTTTGAAAACCGCTATCGCCATGATCCTTTGGTCATGGATAAATGGTTTTCCATTCAAGCAATGGTTGCAGGGGCATCAACGCTCGAGAATGTTCAAAAGCTCATGCAACACCCGCTCTTTTCAAAAGATAATCCCAATCGTGTGCGTTCCCTAATCGGTGCCTTTGCCTCTAACAATCTCACGGGCTTTAACAGGATGGATGGAGCATCTTATCAATTTCTTTGCCAAATTATTTTGGAAATTGACAAAAAAAATCCACAGCTCGCTTCATGGTTATTAACAACGATGCGCTCTTGGCGACAATTAGAACCCATTCGACAACAAAAACTTGAAACTGAATTAAAAATGATTGCTGCTGCGCCAAAGTTATCAAGCGATGTCGCTGATATCATCAACCGTCTGCTCACTTGAAACGAAAATTTATTTTAAATCAATATTCTATAATATTTTTTAAATAAATTCTACAGACTATTCAATCATCATTAAATCTATAAACAGGCAATCTAAGCCTGTTTATAGATCATGTTTAAAATGCCTTTTCCTTTTCATATTCCAAGTTCATAGAAGTAAAATTATTTTTTTTTAAAAAAAGACTGGACAGAAGACTCCTGTTTTGATTCATTGCATTCGATGGGGTTACTATGAATATCGAAGCAGTTTTTAAATCACATTATTCCATAATTAAAGGAACTGGAAATGGCTAAATTGGACGCATATCATGCGCCAACGGAGGTGTATGCTGATTCAAAATCGAGCGCTCCAAGTCATAAAGCGCAGAAAAAACGTATTCATCTGCTTTCTGGCTCCGCCTATCAAAAGCTTCTCTTTATTGAACCTTGGTTGCGTCGCTCACTTCCGTTTGTTATTTTAGCATTTCTTATTGTACTTGCATCAATTCGTTTTATATCACTCTATGATTGGCGTAACACGATTGATAAGAACACGCGTTCTACCATCACTCTCTTAGCTTCTCATATTACCAATACAATTAATCATGACTTACTGGCTGTTTCTCAGAAAGGAAAAGTCTCTGCCCTTTCTCATAGTCATTTGCAAAATATCCTCACCACTTTTCGTAATCAAGATCTTATTAATCCTAGCACTCTGATCGCCATTATTGATCAAAAAGGAAATGTCTTAGCTTCATCCAGTTCAGAGATTTCTTTAGGAAAACCTTTGCAAGATTTTATCTCTGACAGCATTGCTTTACAATCTCTTGGACAGCACGTTGGAATTATGAAAATCACAATAGGAAAAGATGCCCCTGCTCTTGCTTCATTTCAGCAAACAGAAAATGGGCAATATGGCGTATTCATTAGCGAAAAAATGCAAGATAGCGCCATGGAATGGCGGAAAATTCTCTCGTTAAATATAACCCTATTCATTGGAACTAGTGGCGTTATCCTCGCTCTTCTTTATGCTTATTACAACCAAATTGTACGAGCACGCAAAACGGATCTTGTCTCAGAAAAAATTCAAAACCGTATTGATATGGCAATGATGCGTGGACGCTGTGGACTATGGGATTGGAATATGGCAAGTGGACGCGTCTACTGGTCACGAGCAATGTATGAAATGCTGGGCTATGTCCCTCAAGATGCATTGCTCTCAATTTCCCAAATTAGCGCCATTATCAATCCAAATGATGCGAACTTTTTTGATCTTGCTCAGGAATTAATGAGCGGTAAAAAAAAGCATATCGATATTAACGTTCCCATGCGTCATGCCGATGGCCATTATGTCTGGATGCGCATTCGTGCTGAAGTTACTGAAGAAGAAGAACCCCATTTGGTTGGTATTTCCTTCGATATTAGTGAACAGCAACAATTGGCTGAACAAACAGCGCAAGCCGACCTTCGTATCCGTGATGCGATTGAAAACATTTCAGAATCTTTCGTCTTGTGGGATTCAGAAGGACGTTTAGTCATGTCCAACAGCAAATTTTGCGAATATGCTGCTATTCCTAAACAAATTCTACAATCCGGTATCCAACGTGCAACCGTCGAAGCCATGGCACGCCCTGCACTCAGTGAATATCCCCTTAAAGATGATGGTACTGGTAACTTAACCAGTATTCGCCAAACGGCAGATGGTTGTTGGCTCAAAATTAACGAACGGCGAACCCAAGACGGAGGATTGGTTTGTATTGGTACTGACATTTCTGAGCTTAAACAACAACAGGAAAAATTTGAAGACAGTGAAAGGCGTCTTTTTTCTTTTATTCAAGAACTCAAACGTGCTCGAGGAAGTGCTCAACAACGTGCCTCAGAAGTTGAAAAACTTAATAAAAGTCTCAAGGCAGAAAAAGAGCGTGCTGAAAGTGCTAACAAAGCTAAATCAGAGTTTTTGGCTAATATGTCCCATGAATTGCGCACTCCACTTAACGCTATTCTAGGCTTTTCAGATATCATGTTGCAATCGACTTTTGGACCTCTTGGCTCACAACGCTATAAGGAATATATGCATGATATTTACAATTCGGGAACCCATCTTCTAACCCTTATCAATGACATCCTTGATATGTCAAAAATTGAAGCTGGAAGATTTTCGCTTGATTGTAAAAATACCGATCTTGAGCCCATCATTAGTGAAGCAGTACGGACACTAACGCCTCAAGCTCAAGAAAAAAATATTGTTGTTACAACAAATATTACGCCAGAACTTCATGCTGAAGTTGATGGTCGTGCAATGAAACAGATTTTCCTTAATCTCATCTCTAATGCCGTTAAATTTACGCCTTCTGGCGGAAATATTGATGTCTGTGCTTTCAAGAAAAAAAACAACCTTATTTTTAAAATTACAGATACAGGTGTTGGTATTCCCCAATCAGCAATTAAAAAACTTGGGCAACCTTTTGAACAAGTTGAAAATCAACTTACTAAATCTCACACGGGCTCAGGTCTTGGCTTAGCCATTTCACGCTCCTTGCTAGAACTCCACAAAGGAAAACTTGAAATTACCTCAAAAGAAATGAAAGGAACAACTGTAACGATTATAATGCCCATCACACAAAATTAAATTCCTCCATTTTGTTCTCGTTGTAGCAAAATCTGTTTCCGTTTGGATCCCCAACGATACCCCGAAATAAAACCATTTTTACGCACAACACGATGACAAGGAATGATAACAGCCAATTCGTTACGTGCACACGCATTAGCAACGGCACGAAAAGCGTTCGGTATACCAATACGGCATGCTAAGACTTCATATGAAATTGTTTCACCACATGGTATATCACATAATACTGCCCATACTTGTCGTTGAAAAACTGTACCATTTATATCTAAGGGAAAATTATATTTTTTGACCAACTTAGGTGTTTCTATCATGGCTATAATATGAGCAACTTCTCTCTTAAATGTATTGTCACCTACAACTTGTTGTGCATTGCCAAATCGTATCGTAAACTCCTGTAATAATTGCTCTATAGTGTCTCCTAACGCTATATAACAAATCCCTTTTTGAGACCTAGCCACCAAAAGCTTTCCTATTGATACATCTTTCAGACAGAATATTCTCGTTTGGGAAATGTTCAGCATTTTAGCCTTCTTTATATTTTTAAATATTTTAAAAAGTTTTGAACATCATCCATAAAGTAAAGAGAGAGTATTCACTATCTTTTAACAGCAAACAAAATCATTCTGAAATTATCTCCTTAGCCATTGTATTAAAATACACTCTCACCCTTTTATGAAATGGAAACATACATCTATTGATTTTCTTCCTACCCTAAAACGGAAAGTTCGACCAGAACCGATCTATCAACAATCTTGCTTTTTATCTAACAGATTCCAACTAAGACCATTTCATATGGTTTATTTCATAAGCTCTCTAAAAACAAATCCCGCCCTGAATTCTATCATAGACTCTAACAAAAAACACCTTAATGTAGTAAATTTTCATACCTTATATCACAGCTCTAAACGGTAGTACTTTACGGAACAACAAGATAAACTTCCCATTTCATTTTACGAAATCCCATCGAACCATAAATAATGGCTTATGTTTTACAAGCAACAGAAAAAGTGCGCACCCTCTTTAGGAAAACAACGTCATAAAAACACAAAATATGCCTGCAATGGACTGGAAAGATGTTCCGGCTTTTTATTCTCCACAGTATGCTTAAATATTCTAATTTGTTGGAGCACTATTATTATTTTTTATCAAAGATCATACTTTTGATATACTGACGAGATGACTCAGCTCAAAAAAGAAATTTATCTTCAATTTTATGAAAAAAAGCATGGAAAAGGTATTTTAGTGCTTACTTTCTTTATCACTTAACTTATAAAATGACTGTAGCCTCAGAACTGAAATATTTTACCCGCAACAATTGCGCACAGATATTTGTCATAGGAAAAAGCCATGCCCAAACGCACAGATATAAAATCTATTCTTATCATCGGAGCAGGACCTATTATCATTGGTCAGGCATGTGAATTTGATTATTCAGGCACACAAGCCTGTAAAGCATTAAAAGAAGAAGGTTATCGAATTATTTTGGTAAATTCTAATCCTGCCACGATTATGACAGATCCAGATCTAGCTGATGCAACGTATATAGAGCCCATTACTCCTGAAATAGTTGCCAAAATTATTGCCCACGAACGTCCCGATGCCCTTTTGCCCACTATGGGAGGACAAACAGCCCTCAACACTGCTTTATCATTAAAGCGTATGGGTATTTTAGACCGCTATCATGTTGAAATGATAGGGGCCAATGCTGATGCTATTGATAAAGCTGAAGATCGTGCTTTATTCCGCCAAGCGATGGCAAAAATCGGTTTGGAAACGCCACGCTCTATGTTAGCCAATGCAACAGAATTAAAAGAAGAAAATCGCCGACAGCACGCAAAAACGCGTGCTGAACTTAAAGCAAAACTTTCTGGTGCTGCACTTGATAAAGCACTCGAAGAACTTGAGCGAAACTGGCGACATACCGAAATTGATCGCAAACAACATTATATCGCCCATGCAACAGCAAAAGCAGTTCAAGCTCTTGATGTTGTTGGACTTCCAGCTATTATTCGTCCTTCATTTACCCTTGGTGGAACCGGTGGTGGAATCGCTTACAATCGTTCTGAATTTTATGAAATTATCGAACGCGGTCTTGAAGCTTCGCCTACAACAGAAGTTTTAATTGAAGAAAGTGTTTTAGGGTGGAAAGAATATGAGATGGAAGTTGTTCGTGATAAGAACGACAACTGTATCATTGTTTGTTCTATTGAAAACATTGATCCAATGGGGATTCATACCGGTGATTCGATCACTGTAGCACCTGCTCTCACCTTAACAGATAAAGAATATCAATGTATGCGTAATGCTTCGATTGCTGTTTTGCGTGAAATTGGTGTTGAAACGGGGGGATCCAATGTACAGTTTGCTGTCAATCCTGAAAATGGGCGCCTCATTGTTATTGAAATGAATCCGCGTGTTTCTCGCTCTTCAGCGCTTGCCTCAAAAGCAACGGGGTTTCCCATTGCCAAAGTAGCGGCTAAACTGGCTGTTGGTTATACTCTTGATGAATTAAAAAATGATATCACGGGTGGTGCAACACCAGCATCATTTGAACCTTCTATTGACTATATTGTGACAAAAATTCCTCGTTTTGCTTTCGAAAAATTTCCCGGTTCATCGCCTGTCCTTACAACTGCAATGAAATCTGTAGGAGAAGTCATGGCCATTGGACGCACTTTTCAAGAATCGTTACAAAAAGCACTCCGTGGACTTGAAACAGGACTTACGGGTCTTGATGAAATTGTTATTCCAGAGCATGCTGAAGGTGATGAAAAAAGTTCTATACGCTCCGCCATTGCAATACCAAGCCCTGATCGTCTACGCTATATTGCTCAAGCCATGCGTACAGGCTTACCCATAGATGAGATTCACCAAATTAGTAAAATTGATCCGTGGTTTTTAGAACAAATAGCCTCCATCATTGAAATGGAGCAGCGTATCCGCGTTCATGGATTACCCCAAGACGCAGATAACTTACGTATGTTAAAAGCTATGGGATTTTCAGATGCGCGATTAGCCTCCCTTACTGGAAAAGAACCCGATGATATCGCAGCTTTACGCAAATCACTGAATGTTAAACACGTCTTCAAACGAATTGACACTTGTGCCGCTGAATTTTCTTCTCCTACAGCCTATATGTATTCAACATATGAAGTTCCCTTTGCAGGTGTAGAGCACTCGGAAGCACACATTTCTGAACGCAAAAAAATTGCTATTTTAGGCGGTGGACCAAACCGCATTGGGCAAGGTATTGAATTTGATTATTGTTGTTGCCACGCTGCTTTTGCACTGCGTGATGCAGGCTTTGAAGCGATTATGATTAACTGTAATCCTGAAACAGTTTCAACCGACTATGATACCTCTGATCGCCTTTACTTTGAATCTTTAACAACAGAAGATGTTATCGCTATTTTAGAAGCAGAACAGGAAAAAGGAGATTTGGTTGGAGTCATCGTCCAATTTGGCGGACAAACACCCTTGAAATTGGCAAGCGCTCTAGAAAAACACAACATTCCCATCTTGGGTACTTCACCTGACGCTATCGACTTAGCTGAAGATAGAGATCGCTTTCAAAAACTGTTATTTAAACTTAACTTAACACAACCTCAAAATGGTATTGCTCACTCCATCGAACAAGCACGCCTCATTGCCCACGAACTAGGCTTCCCATTGGTTGTACGTCCCTCTTATGTTTTAGGAGGACGTGCTATGCAAATTATCCGTGATGAACGTAGCTTACAAAATTATTTACTGGAGAGTGTCCCAGAATTAATTTCAGAAGATATCAAAGTCCGTTATCCTAACGACACAACAGGACAAATCAATATATTGCTTGGTAAAAATCCGCTTCTCTTTGATACCTATTTAACAGAAGCAATTGAAGTAGACGTTGATTGTCTATGTGATGGCAACGAAACACTGATTGTTGGTATTATGGAACACATTGAAGAAGCTGGTATTCACTCTGGTGATTCAGCATGTTCTTTACCAGTCCGTACACTCTCAAATAAAATAGTTACTGAATTAGAGCGCCAAACCAAAGCATTAGCACAAGCACTTTATGTTCGCGGCTTCATGAATGTACAATATGCTATAAAAGATGACACCATTTATGTCTTAGAAGTCAATCCCCGTGCTTCACGTACTGTCCCATTTGTTGCAAAAACGATTGGTCGCCCTATTGCTAAAATGGCTGCACGTATTATGGCAGGAGAAACACTTCATGATGCTCTTCAAGCTTATGGTGGATTACCTGCTTTGCAGGAAAAACAACATATTGCCGTCAAGGAAGCAGTGTTTCCTTTTGCTCGTTTTTCAGGTGTTGATACACTTCTTGGTCCAGAAATGCGCTCAACCGGTGAAGTTATGGGACTGGACTATGAATTTTCGCTTGCTTTTGCTAAAGCCCAACTTGGAGCTGGTGTAAAACTCCCTAAAGAGGGAACTTTGTTCGTTTCTGTAAGAGATGAAGATAAAAAACGCATCTTAAATCCTGTAAAACGTTTAACTGAGCTTGGCTTTTCTGTTGTCGCCACAAGTGGAACACATAAATTTCTTACCGAACACCACGTTGAAGCAACAAAAATCAACAAAGTCCTAGAGGGACACCCCCATATTGAAGATGCTATTCGTAATCGCCAAATTCAATTGATTTTTAATACAACTAGCACTGCCAGTGCCATCTCAGACTCAAAATCATTACGTTATGCAGCACTCATGCAAAATGTTCCCTATTATACAACAATAGCTGGAGCCGAAGCCGTCGTAGAAGCGATCAAAGCACTCAAAAAAAGGCGCCTTGAAGTACGTTCCCTACAAAGTTATTTCAGTTGATTTTTTTCTACTCAGCAAAGTATACACTGTTTTCTTATTTTTTCTTTATATAAAAATTGATTAAGGCTTGCTTTTTGTTCTAAAGACTTTTATAGAAGTTTCATCGAATTTTCGGTTACGTGACTTTCTTTCCTGTGCAATCTGCACTTTTGACGAAACTTCTCCCACCTAATTTCGATCTACAACCGTATTGAAGGAATGAAAGCTTCAATACTCAATATAATTATATATTCTAAGGAGTTTCCTATGTCTACAGGAACAGTTAAGTGGTTTAATACAACAAAAGGTTTCGGATTCATTCAGCCTAGTGATGGTAGTGCAGATGTATTTGTACACATTTCTGCCGTTGAGCGTTCTGGTCTAAACAGTCTTAATGAAGGGCAAAAAATTTCTTATGATGTTCTTCAAGATCGTCGTTCAGGAAAATTTGCCGCTGGCAACCTTGCAGCCCTTTAAGGTTTAAATTCTGCAATATTTTATTTAAAATCTTCGTCTGTAACGACGAAGATTTTTTTATTTTGTATAAAGCATCATTTCACCTTGTTAAAATAAAGACTGCTTATCTCCTTTGCACAATTTATCACCTCCCCCCTTTATACTTCCTCTAAAACTTTCTTAAAATTTAAGAAGAGATTATCTTGTAAAAATCTCAAAAAAGGAAAATGTAAAGCCCGTGTAAGAGTATTTTGGAAGTTTTTTATTGCATACAATATAATCTCTTATAGAATATCCTTAAAGCAATAACCATTTGTTGATATAATATAAGGATTTAAAATTATGGCTTTTATTGCCGACAAATTGTCTCGTATCAAACCTTCTGCAACAATTGCTGCTTCCCAAAAAGCCCGTCATTTAAAAACATTAGGGCGCAACGTTATTGCTTTAAGCGCTGGAGAGCCAGACTTTGATACCCCAGACAACATCAAAAACGCGGCCATTGAAGCTATTCGAAGAGGAGAAACAAAATACCCTCCCATATCTGGAATTCCAGAATTGCGCCAAGCAATTTCTGCAAAGTTTAAAAGGGAAAATAATCTCAATTATGAACCAGAGCAAATTATTGTTGGAACCGGCGGTAAACAGATTCTCTTTAATGCATTGATGGCAACTTTAAATAAAGGGGATGAAGTCATCATTCCATCTCCTTATTGGGTAAGTTATCCAGAAATGGTCGCACTCAACGATGGTAAGCCTGTCTTTTTAGAAACAAAAGCCGAATTTTCTTATAAACTCCAACCACAAGAGCTGGAAGCTGTCATTACCCCGAAAACCAAATGGTTCATCTTTAACTCTCCTTCAAATCCATCAGGTGCCGCTTATACACATAATGAATTGAAGAAACTCACAGACGTTTTAGTAAAATATCCTCATGTTTATATTCTTTCCGATGATATATATGAACATCTCACATATGAGGGTTTTACCTTTGTTACTCCAGCTCAAGTAGAACCAGCGCTTTATGAGCGTACACTCACAATGAATGGTGTTTCCAAAGCATATGCGATGACGGGATGGAGAATCGGCTATGCAGGGGGACCACAAGAATTAATTAAAGCTATGGATACCATTCAAGGTCAACAAACATCTGGAACAAGTGTCATTTCACAATGGGCTGCTTTTGAAGCACTCAATGGGCCACAAGACTTTATCGCTAAAAATAAAAGTATTTTTCAAGCACGCCGTGATCTCGTTGTTTCCATGCTAAACCAAGCTCCTGGCATTCACTGTCCAACGCCCGAAGGTGCTTTTTATGTTTATCCTTCTTGCACAGGACTTATTGGAAAGAAAACACCAAACGGTCAATATATTACGAATGACGAAGACTTTGCCATAGCGCTTCTAGAAACAGAAGCTGTTGCTGTCGTCCAAGGATCTGCTTTTGGACTTGGATCTGCTTTTCGTATTTCTTATGCAACATCAGAAGAATTACTTGAAGAAGCTTGTATACGTATACAGCGCTTTTGCAACAGTTTAATTTAAAATTTTTAATATCATCTCTTGTGATCGTTTTTTTGCCGAATGTCAGTATATCCGAGAAAATATCGAAAATTGTATCATGGTCTGAATCAATCGATTCAGCAAAAATATCCGTGAATAAATACAACAATAAAAGCTGTAGTAGATAAAGATCAAATAAATCTAGCGATCAATAAATGAATCGGTTTATTATCATGAGATGATGAAAAAACTATTCTGCTTTCTCTATTTAATTTATAACTCTAAAAAAGATCGAGCGCTTTTAAATACAATTGCCCTTATAATCAAATCTTTTCTATTTCTCGGCTTCTTCTTCGTCATAAAATGAAGAAGAAGCCACCTCCCGTCGTTATGTAAACAATCCAGTTTCCTTTAAGTTCTATCTAATAACGACTTGATTTACTTCATAGGCTTTATGAACAAGACCTCCCTTAAATATTCACCTCACACTCTAATAAAAAGCACTTCATGCATAAAGTTTTAAATATTTTATATCACACCGCTAAAAGACAGACTTTTATGCTACAACAGGATAAATCTCTCTCAAACTCCTTATTGAATTTTAGTATTCTTAAAAAAGTGTTGGATATCCACAAGTTTCGAAATTTTTTTCTTATCATCCTCCCATATATTGCAATTTCTAGGGCTCTTTCAAAAATAAAAAAAAGCCGGACATATGTCCGGCAAATCTGGAAAATCCTCAGAGATAAAATCAATCTGATAGATCTTCGTAAGGGAACACTCAAGAAAATGCACTGGGAGGCAACATAATCAAGAGATAGTATTCTATGTCATTTTATAAGAAAAAGTACAATAACGACTTAAGCGTATCTGCTATGCAATAAACACATATCTTTAAATTTGGCTCCATCATGTACCACTATTTTAATTAAATATAAAAATGTAAGCTACTCCATCACACGATTGTCCAGTTTTCAATATATGATAACCCTCACATTTGCTAGCATTCATAAAAAACATTTATCCCTTTTTTCAAAAGTATTTCTCCACACGGACTTCCTCCACTTTTAATGTGCAACGAATAGTTTTAATTGATTCAATATGGGTAAATTTAAAACGAAAGAATATTAGGGGGAGTCTCAAGTTGTAAAACAGTTAATTATTCCTTATAAATTAAGGCATTAACATTAAAAAGACCATTGACGGGCTTTTAAAAAAATATAATCTCGAAAAGCATTTAATCTTGCCAAATTCTTTAAATTATAAGGATAACAAAAAAAAGTATCAAAAGAAGGAATATCAACCATATCAGGAAAAAGACGCACCAAATGCTCATTATTATTGACGATATAATCAGGCAGCACAGCAATCCCAAGATCACGCATAAGCGCATTCTTTATTGAGATGATATTGTTGATTTGTAGAACTGAAACGCGCAATGATCCATCACTTCTACCAGCCTTTTCCAACCAATTTAAGCCAGACAAATAAGGTGGGACAGGTTCACCGAACGAAATAATACGATGCTCATCGAGATCAGACAATTTTTCCGGCTTTCCATAATTTGCAATATACTTTTCCGAAGCATAAACATGCATATGAATTGTAAAGAGTTTTCTTTGTATAAGATCAGGTTGTTGGGGTTGATGTAAGCGAACAGCACAATCCGCATGACACATTGTCAAATCAAGCTCTTCATCGGAAAGCAAAAGCTGAACCTGCATATCAGGATAAAGACTAAGAAATTCTGGCATACGCTCTGCAATCCACCCTGCCCCCATTCCAAAGGTCGAGGTCACACGCAAGTGCCCCGTTGGTTTTGCATAGCTTTCACTTAATTGCAAACGTACACTTTCAAGCTTCATCAAAACATCGTGAGCTGTACGATAAAGAGTTTCTCCCTGTTCTGTAAGAATCAAACCACGCGCATGACGTTGAAATAAGGATACCCCAACCTCTTGTTCTAAAGCCGAAACCTGTCGTGAAACTGCTGATTGAGATAAATGAAGTTTTTGAGCAGCATGCGTAAAAGATCCCGCTTCTGCTGCAGCGTGAAAAACCCTTAACTTATCCCAATCCAACGGTGGCGCCACAATTAATTCTACCTCTAGATTCTTTATGTTCTCAATGAGTTACTAACGCTTAGGTATATCTAAAAACCGTTCTGCTTCCAACGCTGCCATACATCCTCTTCCTGCAGCTGTTACAGCTTGGCGGAATGTTTCATCTGTTACATCCCCAGCAGCAAAAACACCAGCAATGCTTGTTGCTGTTGAGTCCGGTGCTGTCCATAAATAGCCGCCTCGTTTTTGTTTCAGCTGTCCTTCAAACAGAGAAACAGCAGGATCATGCCCAATAGCAATAAATATTCCCTCTGCATTCACTTCCATCTCATGACCTGTCTTAACATTTTTCAGACGTGCCCCTGTTACAACAGCGCCCATTGCCCCCTGTGCTGGCAGCCCCACAATTTCTTCCACCACATGATCCCAAATGATACGTACGTTCTTGCAAGCAAGCAACCTATCTTGCAAAATTCTTTCTGCCCGAAAATGATCTCGGCGATGCACCACGCTTACACTTTTAGCCAAATGCGATAAATAAAGTGCTTCTTCAACAGCGGTATTTCCTCCTCCCACGACAATAACGTCCTTATCACGGTAAAAAAAGCCATCACATGTAGCACAAGCGGAAACACCACCGCCCATAAAGGTCTGTTCACTTTCTAAACCAAGCCAGCGCGCTTTAGCTCCTGTTGCAATAATCAGTGCATCACAAGAATATTGTGTTCCTGAATCCCCATATAAGACAAAAGGATACTTCAACAAATCAGCCTTTATAATTGTATCATAGACAATTTTTGTCCCCATATTCTCAGCTTGTTTTGCCATTTGTTCCATCAACCACGGTCCTTGAATAGGATCTGCAAAACCTGGATAATTCTCAACATCAGCTGTAATTGTCAATTGTCCACCCTGCTGCAAGCCCGTCACCAAAACCGGCTTAAGCATTGCTCTTGCTGCATAGATCGCCGCTGTATAACCAGCCGGACCTGAGCCAATAATCAGCAGACGAATATGCGATTGTACCATTAAATCCCCTTCACTTTATTATAACTTAATTATTCTATAAATGATAACGGAATGCAGCCTTTTAAAAAAATATTTTTCAAGAACTCCAATTATGTTATATATACTTCATTTTCAAGTTTTATAAAAAGGTCTGATTACCAATTTCATCAAGGCATGCTAATGTTAAGAATTAATCTTTATCCTATAAAGAGAAAAACGTAAATTCTTATGAGCACAAAACCATAATAAAAAGAGATACAAAGATAGGGAACGGTCATTTTTCAGTTTATTATCAATGTCTGTGCACGTTTTGCGTTAATCATGGCAGGAGCAATGCTTTTGCCAATTTTTGTGGATCTGCACGACAACAATCGTAATTGGATAACCTTTCTCTATTCTTGTGCCATAACCACCATGTTAGCAACGCTGATTCTTTTAGCAACTAAGGGAGCTACTTGTCGTTTTTCAGCACGGCTTGGCTTTATGCTCACTGTTTGTCTTTGGCTAACAGGAAGCATCGTAGGTGCCTTACCTCTTTATCTTTCTCCTCTTCCCATTTCTCTAGCAGGAGCCATTTTTGAATCTGTTTCTGGAATTACAACAACAGGCTCTACAGTCCTTTCTGATCTTGATAATTTATCGCGAAGTATTTTGTTATGGCGTTCTCTTATATGCTGGATTGGGGGCATTGGTTTTATCGGTTTAGCCCTCTTACTTTTGCCTTCACTGCGTGTGGGTGGCGTACGACTTTTTCATATGGAATCATCTGATAAATCTGAAAAAATATTGCCTCGCATCAACCAAATTGCTAACGGAATTATCATCGCTTATGTTGGACTCACATTGGCTTGTATGCTTTCTTATTTTGCTGCAGGCATGAATTTATTTGATGCCATTAACCATGCAATGAGTACAGTAGCAACAGCTGGTTTTTCAACGCATGATGCTTCTTTTGGTTATTTTTCTGATACACCAGCCATCTTAATTATTTCAACAATCTTCATGTTGCTTTCTGCTTTGCCCTTCGTGCTTTATGTTAAATTAGTCCTTCCTGGACACCCAAAACGCTTCCTTGACCCACAAGTGATTGTTTTTCTCCATATCGTTCTCCTTTTCAGCTTTGCGTTAGCGGCATGGCTACGGTTTTATGATCATCGCGCGTTCCACTTGATTTTCCTTGATGTCATTTTTCACCTTTCATCCATTATTAGCACCACAGGTTACAGCGCTGAAGATTATCAACTTTGGGGACCATTTGCGCTTGGAATTTTCTTCATTGTTTCTTTTACAGGCGGATGTGCTGGTTCTACTTCTGGTGGCATGAAAATCAATCGCCTCATTATTCTTTGGCGTATTACACAAACAAATATAGAAAAACTTCTTTCTCCTAATGTCGTTGTAAAGGCGCGCTACGATCACTCAAATATATCAAACGATGTTGCTCAAGCCGTTTTGTTTTTTGTCTGTCTTTATATGTTTTGCCTTGTTATCGGCACTGCACTTTTGCTTACAACCGGTCTTGACTTTACCTCTGCCTTTACGGGGGTCTTAACCGCACTTTCAAATGTTGGTCCAGGCTTTGGAGATATTATTGGCCCCACTGGTAATTTCTCTACAATCAACGATAATGCTTTATGGATTTTAAGTTTTCTAATGTTAGCTGGACGCCTTGAAATCATAACAATATTCGTCCTTTTTATTCCCGCTTTCTGGCGTGAACAATTCTAATGCATAAAGCATTTTATTCTACCATGATAAAAAATTTACAACATAAAAAGGTGTGAACAGTATGAGTCATAATATTCACCCCTCACTCAATCCACTGAAGATTTCCTAAAATTTCATACAAATCATCATATCAACGATATAAATGTTGATATAAAAATAATTTGACAAGAGCAATCAAATACCAAGAGCCTTCAAATCCAGAACATATAAAACTTCACTTTATTGATCTTCTTTATCAAATAAAGTGGGCACATAGAACATCCTTTTTTTACGAATAATCTCTCATGCAAAAAATATGAATATTTACTGATAAAAGTGCTTTTTCTCTTTAATAGAGTTACATCCTTATAGAAAATAAAATGCTATTATATTACGAATTCACAAGCTTGTTTGTAAAAAACATCTCACAATACTCATCACCCCCATTTCACGACAGCTCTCATGAAAGATATAAAATGGGCACCATCATTTTTACTTAAATAATAATAAGGTGCAAGGCGGTACCACAAAATAAGATATAAATTAGTACCACCATACTATTTTCTTTCTGTTAATGTCGTAACAGCCTGCATTTCAGACAATTTATAAGAAATTTCTTTATACCCTGTCTTCAATAGTTTTTATCCACCACATGCTTTCTTCCAATTGTGATGTGCAAGAGGATAGCTCTTATTCAAATTAAAAAGGTAAATTATCTATAGAAATCATATATATATATATTGATCTTAGATCCATCTTATTATGAATTTATTGAAAATATGTACGACTATTTTACCCATGGAGACACCATAAATATCTTTTTAAAGACAAGAAAACGTTTTTTCTATCTATTTAAGTCTTCCAAAACGAACAATATCAGTACGACACCGTATATCTAGACTTGAGTTAAAGCATTATTTTCTTATTCTAAAATAATTTTCCTCTCTCCTAGTATGCTTCATCATAAAGCACATATTGCTCTCAAGCGTATACATTTTTAATCTTTTATCCAAAATTTTGAGAACTTCTTATAGCGTTCTACTAAAGACAATATAAATTTTGTAAAATAACATTTATATCATTGAGCTGTTTTCTTGATGACTATGAAAAACCTTTAAGGAAAACACTTTTTATCACTCCTCAAAAAGATTTTTGATATAATAATCAAAGTGTTTTTTCCGCAAACAGTTCTTTGTAAACACGCTCAATCTCGGTTGTCTCCTTTTCCAAAGGAAAGTGTGTACGAACATGGGTTAAAGCTTTCTTTCCGGCTACCAATGTTTTTTCTACATCAGCAAAATAAGGTTCAATTGCTGCTGTTAAAGCCGCTCCATCTCCTGCTTTTACAACTGTTCCTGTTCCCTCGACCACCAATTCTTTATAAGCTCCTGCATCACTCGTTACAACCGCAACCTGTGATGCCATTGCTTCTAATGGTGTTAAACCGAAACCTTCTGTACGAGAAGGTGCAACATAAAGCGATAAACGACGATACCACAAAGGGATATCCAGAATCTCACCAAGAAAAATAATGCGATCATCCAGACCAGCCTTAGCAATCTTTTGGCGTAATTCTTTTTCAAAATGATAATATTGCTCTGTCGTACGACCAGCGATAAGTGCTGTCCATTTAGGATAGTCAGGCAATAATGCTATCATGGCATCAACAAATAAATCTGTTCCCTTTGAGTAACGCAGACGCCCAAAACACCCTACCGCATATTTTCCTGGAAATCCTGTCGAAGAAAAGCAATCATCAAGAGTCTGTGGTGGAGTAAAACGCCTCACATCCACCCCATGCATAATAACCTTATGAGGCACTTCTAGATAAGCGCCCGTATGTGTACTGGTAGCGATAACCCTATCCATACAGCGAATCAACCATTTGGTAAAAGGCTTATGATGGCGTTGTGAAGCCGATGTAAAGATAAGTTTCAGCTTCATTTTCAAGATATCGCGCAAAAAGATCCCAAAAAGCATCTCAATATTGCGTCGTGCATGCCAAATACGAAATGGCTTCCCTTTCGGACTTTTCCAAAGTCCGAAAAGGTCCCTAAAGGCAAGAGCCGGCAAAGTTTGTGGTAAACCAAACCCCAAAGTGGATATACGCACACCCTGTTCGCGTTGCAGTGGAATAAGCTGAATAATCGTAGATGTTACTCCCGATAAACGCCTTTTAAAGTGAGGCGCAATAATCTCAGTTTCATCCAAAGATACACGCATAATAATCCATATGTTATTTAGATGTACTGAACCTTAATGATCTCGTAATTATGCGCACCACCGGGTGCATTTACCTCAATCACATCACCTTCTTGCTTGCCAATGAGTGCACGTGCGATAGGCGAAGAAATAGAGATTTTACCAACCTTTACATCAGCTTCTTGATCTCCTACGATCTGATACACTTTTTTTTCTTCAGTATCCTCATCCAAGAGTTTAATGGTTGCTCCAAATTTTATTTTGTCGCCTGAAAGACGCGAGACATCTATAACCTCTGCTCGTGCGATATAATCTTCAAGCTCATTTATACGCCCCTCATTATGGCTTTGCGCTTCTTTAGCTGCATGATACTCAGCATTTTCTGATAAATCACCATGTGCACGCGCCTCAGAAATTGCTTCAATAATTCGCGGACGCTCCTGTTGTTGACGCCAACGCAACTCTTCTTTAAGACTCTCAAAACCAGCTGTAGTCATCGGAACTTTTTCCATAATCCGTCCCTTTCTATTACACGGAAGGTTTAATAAAAATACAAAAAACGGCTTCCAAAATTACTTTTGGAATCCGAAAACTACGATCTTTTTCATTATATAGTACAGTATCGCTATTTTCCATACAAAAATAAATAAAGGAAACAAAACATGCACAAATAGTGATTAAAACATCTCATTTTGGTGTTTAACCCGTTAAACTTCACTCTTCTCTTTAAAATCTCCTAAAGAAGAAAGAATTGTATTTTTTTCTGTTTTATCATAATCTAGCAAAAGAAATCATATGGGATATGCAAAGAGAAGGATAGAAAATCTCTAAAGAAATTCTTTACAGAAAAATGAAAAATATCGTCATTTTTTTTATGTTTGGCTCTTTCTTTTTCGCCACAACAGTATCTGAAGCTGCGGATGCTTTTGTTACGAGAAATCTTAATTTTAGAACAGGTCCCAGCACTCAGTATGCGCTTTGCGGCTTAATCTCTGCTGGAGAATTGGTTTTTGTTAAAAACTGTGAAGGCAATTGGTGCCATATCCGATATAACACTCAAATAGGTTGGGTGTCATCCCGTTATCTTTCATTTAAAGATGGAAATGATCTTTATCACACATACACGATGTCTTTAGTGCCCAAACGTACCGATTATTCTCCATAACAGCCATAATAACTTATGCCATCTTAAATATCATCATGGCAAAAATGCAATAGTGTCCACGAACAACCACAATATGCCCCCTCCAAAGAAACACTTCGAAGAATTCGTCTCATAGAAAAAACTTGATCAATATCCTAATGAAAGCTCCAATAAACCAAAATAAATCTGTTCAATAACGTTTTGCTGTTGTCGTAATGAAATTGTAAAAATTAGTATTTTCTTTAAAATCACCAGCACTTTTCTATTAAAGGATACAACAATGAAAAATGGTGTTACAGCAACAGTTGAGGCTCTTTCTGCTCTGATTGCCTCAGGCAATCCTCTTTTTAAGAATGGCGCGTTATGGACACCTCACCGCCCTGTTCGTCCTGAAAAATCTGAAGGTGGTATTCCATTTCAACTCGAAACACCCTTTGAACCTGCGGGGGATCAACCTCAAGCAATTAAAACTCTGGTTGAGGGAATTCAAAAAGATGAGCGTACGCAAGTGCTTTTGGGTGTTACCGGCTCAGGAAAAACCTATACAATGGCCAAAATCATTGAAGAAACACAGCGTCCAGCTTTAATCTTAGCACCAAATAAAACTCTAGCGGCGCAGCTTTACGGAGAGTTTAAAAGTTTTTTTCCCCACAATGCCGTCGAATATTTTGTTTCCTATTATGACTATTATCAGCCAGAAGCCTACGTTGCACGCTCTGATACCTATATTGAAAAAGAATCCTCAATTAATGAACAAATCGACCGTATGCGCCATGCAGCAACACGTGCTGTCCTTGAACGTGATGACGTCATTATTGTCGCGTCTGTATCGTGTATTTACGGGATTGGTTCAGTAGAAACTTATACTGCTATGACCTTCAAAATAGAAAAAGGTGATAAACTCAATCAACGAAAACTCTTGGCTGATTTAGTCTCTCAACACTATCATCGACAAGATATTAATTTCATTCGTGGTTCTTTTCGTGTTCGAGGGGATACAATTGAAATTTTCCCTGCCCACCTCGAAGATCGTGCTTGGCGTATTTCGCTCTTTGGCGATGAAGTGGAAACAATTACGGAATTTGATCCTCTAACGGGTCAAAAAACAGGCGACCTTCAATCGATTAAAATTTATGCCAACTCACACTACGTAACACCACGCCCAACACTCAATCAAGCGATGAAATCGATCAAAGTAGAACTCATTCAACGCCTTGATGAGTTGAACGCAGCTGGACGTCTTTTAGAAGCACAACGTTTAGAACAACGTACAATTTTTGATTTGGAAATGTTGGAAACCACCGGCTCATGCTCTGGAATCGAAAATTATTCACGCTATTTAACAGGACGAAAACCCGGAGAACCACCACCAACCTTGTTCGAATACATTCCAAACAATGCTCTTGTTTTTATCGATGAAAGCCATGTAACCATTCCCCAAATTGGAGGCATGTACCGAGGTGACTTTCGAAGAAAAGCAACCCTAGCAGAATATGGGTTTCGCCTACCTTCCTGTATGGACAATCGCCCTTTACGCTTTGAAGAATGGGATGCCATGCGCCCACAAACTATTGCCGTCTCTGCAACACCAGGACGCTGGGAAATAGAACAATCTCACGGCACTTTTGCAGAACAAATTATTCGTCCAACAGGGCTCATTGATCCGCCAACAGAGGTTCGTCCAGCCAGCAATCAAGTCGATGATGTTATGAATGAAATTCGTAAAACAATTCAAAAAGGCTACCGTACATTGGTGACAGTTCTCACAAAGCGTATGGCAGAGGACTTAACTGAATATCTCCACGAACAAGATATTCGTGTACGCTATATGCATTCTGACATTGATACATTAGAACGCATTGAAATTCTACGCGATCTGCGGCTTGGCACCTTTGATGTCCTTATCGGTATCAACTTGCTTCGAGAAGGCTTAGATATTCCAGAATGTGGCTTTGTTGCCATTCTAGATGCCGATAAGGAGGGCTTTTTGCGCTCTGAAACTTCCCTCATACAAACAATCGGACGTGCTGCACGTAACGTAGATGGCCACGTTATCCTCTATGCAGATACAATCACAGGCTCCATAGAACGAGCCTTACAGGAGACACAAAGACGTCGACAAAAACAAATAGCCTATAATGAAGAACACCATATCACACCGAAAAGTATCAAAAAAAATATCGGAGATATTCTCAATTCAGGCTATGAAAACAACCATATTCGCACAAGTATCCCTGATGTCATCGAGAAAAAAAATATGGTTGGCAACAATTTAGCATCTCATATAAAATACCTTGAAAAATTAATGCATGAAGCAGCTGCTGATCTCAACTTTGAAGAAGCAGCGCGACTTCGCGATGAAATCAAACAATTACAAAAGATAGAACTAGAAATCGCTGAGAACCCCTTAACACATCATAGCGAACAATCTACCCATGAGCCCGTGTTAAAACCAAGTCTTTTCTCCAAACCAAACCTTGCACACATGGGACCAACCATGGACACTGGTATTTTGGAAAATCGAAAAGGAAAATCTCGTAAAAACACCCCTAATCAAGCAACCATAAAACGAAAAAAAACGCAATCAACAAAGGAGAAAGAAATTTCAAACCGCCTAAAGTAATCTTCAGCTCTTCTAAAAAAACGACTAAAGCTCAAAAGCAAACAGCATTATCCGCAAAACAGACAACCTCAAACATCAAGGGTGCTCGAATTTATCTAAAACACCATGAGAGAGAGCGTTTTACAAAAAATTCCTAAACTTTATTGACTTTTTAAGCAATTTTTCTTGTTAAACCGCGTTATAAAAAATCCCTAAAAATGTAAAAAACTTCTAAACTCTAAAAAAGCAGACAAATTTAAAAAGAATGTCTTATATATATATATTCCTAAAATATATTATCTTTATACAGTTATACTCTGATATCGAACGAAAATATTATTTAGCCTCACAAGAGAATATTCAAACAGGATACTGCTCCATAGTAAAAAAATCGGGACTCTCAATACAAACTTATTAATTAACCTCAAGAAGAGTACATTTATTGAAATCAAAATTCTGTCATTATTTTACTGTATTTTTTATAGGTTTAACTAAATGAATTTTCATTTGTTTTGTCACAATAAAGTCCAAAATTATTCAGGCTCTATTCAGTTTGAAACGTGTAGGATGTGAAAAATACGAATTTATACAAGGAGCATCATTATGAAAAAGGTGATCAGATTAGCGGTATTATCAGCAATGTCAACTGCAACCGTTTTGATGCCGCTAAATGCAACGCTTGCGGATATAACATGGGATCATAGTAACTCTATCTCGAGAGAAATAGATGATATGATGAGGAAGATGCGTAAAGAAACAGATGATGCGATAAGGGAAATGAGGAAGAAAGCTGGTATCCGTCCTTCTGGTTTTTCTCGCTCCCATTGTTCTGTTAAAAAACGTGGCTTTTTTCCTGATGATTCCCAAAAGTTTATTGATGATTTCGACGGCTGTTCTAATGACAACGACAAAAGCAAGAAACATCAACATCATCACCAACATCATCACCAACATCATCACCAACATCATCATCAACATCATCATCAACATCATCATCAACATCATCAATATCATCAATATCATCAATATCATGTTGAAAACAAAACATATCATTACGTCGAGCGCAAAAAGACAAAACACAGTAATATTCATATAGACAACTCAGGAGATGCTTTAGCGGTGGGTATTCTTGGTCTTGCAACAGGTACGATTCTTGGTACAATTTTAAAAAAACCAGAACAGCCACAAGTGGTTTATCAAATAGTACCACCAAAGCAGGTAATTTATCAAAAAGTTCCGCAAAATCAAAGAGTTTATCAAGTGCAGCAAACGGTGGAATATGAGCCACTCCAACAATCATTAGAATCTGATTGGCTTAACTATTGCAAGAAAAAATATCGTTCCTTCAACCCTAAAACAGGGACTTTTCGAGACCGTAATGGTTTGGAACACGTTTGTTATGCTCCAATAAATTAACTTCTGTTCGGTCCTACTAAAAAAGTCTTAAATGGCAAAAAAAAACGCTTCAAAGCGTTTTTTTGTTTGCTCATATATAAAAATCTTGAAGAAAAGGATTATTTTGGCGCTCATAGCCTATGCTACTTTTGGGACCATGCCCACAGATAAAACAAACATCATCGCCTAATGGCAAAACTTTCTCCTTAAGAGATTTCATCAACTCTTCATGAGAACAGAATGGAAAATCCGTACGTCCAATAGAACCACGAAAGAGAACATCACCCAAGAGGACTAAGCGTTCTTTTTCATTGAAATAAATAACATGACCAGGAGAATGTCCTGGGGTGTGAAAAACCTTAAACACATGTCCAGCAAAATGAACGCACTCACCATCTTCTAACCATTGGTCAGGAATACAGGTGCAAGCATCAGTGATGCCGTAATTTTTTGCGCTTTCGCTCACGGCATCCATCACAGGCTTATCATCGCGATGTGAACCGATAATTTTTACATTAAGCACTTCTTTCGCTTGCATTGCTGCTCCCACATGATCAAAATGACCATGTGTTATCCAAATAGCCTCAACGATAACGCCATTCTTTTCGATTACATCTTGAATCCGCGGCCAATCACCACCAGGATCAACAAGAACCCCCGTTTTACATTCACTATCAAAAAGCAAAGTGCAATTTTGTTGGAATGTCGTAACTGGAATAATATGTATATTAAGACTACCCATAATATCCTTTTCAAAATAACTTTTTTAAATCTATAAATAAAACTTTCTCTCCTTTAAGCTAAAGGTGCTGCTCGACAGCTTTATACAACTTATGTAAACTTGCATTTTGTGTAAACTAAATTTTTGTCAAGGTTTTTAAGAATGTCCGATCATGTTCAAGTTTTGTGTGATGACGCACCTCACCTTCTTGTGATTGATGACGACACTCGTATTCGCAATCTTTTATTTCAGTTTCTCATTAAAAATGGATTTCGTGTTTCAGTTTCAGCCAATGCTAATGAAGCAAGACGACTGTTGGCAAGTTTAGATTTTGATCTTCTTATTGTTGATGTCATGATGCCTGGTGAAAACGGTATTGATCTTACTCATTCACTCCGTCAAACAAAGGATGTTCCTATCTTCATGCTAACAGCTTTATCAGAAATAGACAATCGTATCCATGGCTTAGAAGCGGGTGCAGATGATTATCTTGCTAAGCCTTTTGACCCTCGTGAGCTTCTCCTTCGTATCAATGCCATTTTACGGCGTGGTTTTCCTTCTCACCAACCCAAAATTGAGCAGATCGTTTTTGGACCTTATATATTTTCAATTTCACGGCGCGAACTCAAAAAAGGAGGAGAAATTATTAAATTAACAGATAAAGAACAAGAAATGATGGTCATTTTTGCCGAAAATGCAGGCGATACAATTCCGCGCCATAAATTCGCGACCGATGACAGCAATATAAGTGAACGTGCCATTGATGTACAGATCAACCGCCTTCGTCGTAAAATCGAAAAAAACCCAACACTGCCTATATGGCTCCAAACCGTGCGAGGAATAGGGTATAAACTCTCTATTGAATAGGCACAAGAATGATCAAGCCTTTAAGATTTTTTCTTCGATGGTTAACGAAAAAAATGCCTAAACGGCTTTATGCTCGCTCTTTGATCATTATTATCGCTCCCATGGTACTTCTGCAAACAGTCATTGCTTATGTCTTTATGGAACGCCATTGGCAAATGGTAACCGAGCGTCTTTCAATGGCTGTGGTGCATGACATTTCAGCCATTATTGATATTCTTGAAACATATCCCCAACAAGATAACTATGAAGATATTAAGCGTATTGCACAACAACGTATGGGATTAAACATTTCTATTCTATCTCCTACCTCCTTACCCCCTCCAGGACCTAAGCCATTTTTTGCAATTCTTGACTATTTTTTAAGTGAAGAAATCACCCGCCAAATTAACCGTCCCTTCTGGATCGATACCGTAGGAGATTCTGATCTTGTTGAAATCCGTATCCACCTTGGTCACAACATCTTACGCGTCTTTGCTCCACGCAGCCAAGCCTACGCTTCCAATACTGCTATTTTTTTAAGCTGGATGGTAGGAACAGCTCTTGTTTTATTGCTGATAGCAATATACTTTTTGCGCAATCAAATTAAACCTATTCAACAATTGGCTGAAGCAGCAGAAAGCTTTGGACGTGGTCGTCCTTTACCACAAGGATTTCAACCACAAGGAGCTGATGAAGTCCGTCGTGCTGGCATTGCTTTTTTACGTATGCGAGAACGTATTGAACGCCAAATCGAACAACGCACCATGATGCTCTCAGGAGTAAGTCATGATTTAAGAACCATTCTTACACGCTTTAAACTTCAGCTAGCATTAGTAAATACTGACTTTGATATTAAACCGCTTGAGCAAGATGTAAGTGACATGCAAAATATGTTAGAAGATTATCTTGCTTTTGCTCGTGGTGAAAAAAGTGAAAGTGTCAAGACTTTTGATTTAAATGCTCTTATGCAAAAATTCTCCGCCGATGCTCATCTTCACAAACGTCAATTCTCTTACACTATTGAAGGTCCTACAGAAATACAAGTACGTCCCCGTGCTTTCACACGCTTGGTCAGCAATCTTGTATCGAATGCATTTTGTTACGGCACAACCGTTAAACTAACAGCTAACTCTCAACAAGAATCTTTTATATTGATAATCGATGATAATGGACCTGGAATTCATGAAAATATGCGCACAGAAGTTTTTAAGCCATTCTTTCGACTTGATAAGGCGCGAAATCAAGATGCAAGTGGAACAGGACTTGGTCTTTCTATTGCTCAAGACATAGCGCGCAGCCATGGTGGCAATATACAATTAGATGAGAGCCCACTGGGGGGATTACGCGCTATTCTTGATATCCCCCTATGAGCAATATTTCAGCAAACAGTCTGTAAAAATAACAGACTGTGTATTTAGGCATTCCCTACAGTTTCAAACAAAGTGTACTGCAGTGCCTTGTAAGCACTTTCTCCCGACAAAGCAACCATCTGAAATGCAACATAATGGCTTTCACAGGCTTTAAGTGCATGTATCAACAATGTTTCAACCTGTATATGAGATGGATGCATCCCACCAGCCAAAAGAAGACCTTGCCGATAAATAACTGAATTATTCCTTTGCCAGTAATCAAAATGTCCCAACAACAACTTTTCATTAATTGCTAGCAATAAGCGCTGTATTTCAGCTGTTCGAGCATTTTTAATAGAGAGATCAAACGAACAAGCCAAATGAAGTGCTTCATGCTCTTCCATCCATGAAAAAGCAAGACGATAATTTGCGCGCTTTCCTTCCACACAAACGCTAATTTCATCTTGCGCATCCCGCTCAAACGACCAATCATATTCACAGGCAATCTGTTCGATAAAGTCAACAGGGTGCTCTTTTCTCTCTGTGGCGCAAAATGCAAGCCTCATCACAATCCTCAATCATCTTAAAAACATTGTCAACAGAATATAAACCGCCTAAACTGTAACAATATTTTGCTACAATCAGGACCTTTACACCAAACAAATACACATAAAACATCGACAGTACACAAACACCCAGAACACAATCGCGCTGTTTAGGGCAACCTGATAGTCATAAAACGAATCATCAAGTCTTTTCAGTGTATTGATACAATTTCATAGCGCCAGCCCCCCTGATTCAAAAAAATGTATTTTACCCCAAAAAAAAATCAAAAATAAACAAATGCTCCGCTCTAACAGACTCAAGATTAAGCATTTTTTAGTTTCACGCATCATATTGAAAAATTGGGGATATTTTTTTGAAGATTCTTTTTTTAAGAAACTATCTTACTTTTTTGTATCTGCGTTTTTTAAATCATCTTTTTTTAAATCATCAAGGCGCCTTTTCAAATCAGCATTATCAGCATGGATTTTCAGCACCATCTCCTTAAAAGTCTCAAACTCTTCGCGAGAAACAAGATCAAGTTTGTTTGCTATCTTTTCAGCCTGCACACGAAAAGCTGTTCCAGCTTCACGTCGTATACCTTGCGCGACGTCAGCAGCATCTGTTGCTAATTTTGCTAATTCATCAAGAATACGATTTGATCCATTACGCATAACATTTTTCCTTAAATTTTAATTATTGATGCACGCATTATAGCGTATTCTCATAACATTTAGATACTGTAATTTGTTCCTTTTACCCTATATTTTACATGCTGTGCAGATTTTTCATGACGATTTTTTAAGATTTCTTTTATCACCATATTTTTTTTACCGCGATAAACCAGTGGAAATCTATCCCCCTTTCTGACGAGCCTCCCTACTGACTTGACCATTGTGCATTCATCTGTCATTTCTAACCATCAGAGTCACTTCATATTCATCTCGTATAATGTAAGATGCTTAATTCATGAACAATCTGTCTTGTCCAGCCATTGTTTTTCCGTCTTTTCTTGATCCTGTCATTATCCAGTTAGGTCCCATAGCACTTCATTGGTATGGACTTGGTTACGTGGTGGGTATTCTTTTTGCTTGGTGGTATGCGCAAAAATTATTAAAAAAAACATCTCTATGGTATAGAGACCACCCTCCTATGGATAAAGAAAAGATCGGAGATTTTGTTGTCTGGTCTGCTATAAGTGTTGTTGTCGGAGGGCGTTTAGGACAAGTTCTTGTATGGGATCCCATTTACTATTTTAACCATCCAAGTGCTATCATTGCCGTATGGGATGGGGGAATGTCCTTTCATGGCGGACTTATTGGTATTATCATTGCTATGATCTGGTTTGCCAGTAAAAATCATATTAACATACGAGCCATGTTTGATATCATTGCTGCAGGTGCTCCTATTGGTATCGGCATTGTACGAATTTGCAACTTCATTAACCAAGAGTTATGGGGCAATATTACTACACGTCCTTGGGCTGTTTGTTTTCCTCTCGATCCTCACTATCTACCGCGCCATCCAAGCCAACTTTACGAAGCTTTCATGGAAGGATTTCTTCTCTTCATCATCTTATGCCTTATCATTTTTGCCTTCAAAGCATTAAAGCGCCCTGGAGCTGTTGCAGGAACATTTATTATAGGCTACGCAGTAGCACGCAGCATTTCTGAAGTCTACCGTGCGCCTCAAGAAGATCCAGAATGGTTTTCGACTCTTTTCCATTCTACAGGTTTTACCTATGGCATGGCTTTATCTGTTCCCATGCTTCTTTTAGGGTTTTATCTTCTTCTCCACGCCTTTAAATATAAATCGACAGAAAATGGCCAATCTAAAAGAAAAAATTAAAGAAATTATTGCCCTTAATGGACCAATCACTGTTAGCCAATATATGACGTTGGCACTTACCGATCCTCAATTTGGTTATTATCAAACACAAACACCTTTTGGGCGTACCGGTGATTTCATTACAGCACCTGAAATAAGCCAATTATTTGGAGAGATGATTGGCATTTGGACTCTCGCAAGCTGGAACGCTCATGGCTGTCCTCACCCTTTTATCCTCGCTGAAATAGGTCCAGGACGTGGAACTCTCATGGATGATGTTTTGCGTACCATTCAAAAATTATCCACGACAGCATTTGAATCTGCTGAAGTTTTTCTCCTTGAAATAAGTAAAAAACTCGCAAAAGAACAAAAAAAGCGCCTTTGCTCTTATCAAAAACAAATCCATAGCATTGAAAATTTTAATCAAATTCCTTCAAAACCTCTCTTCCTCATAGCTAATGAATTTCTCGATACACTCCCTATCAACCAATATATTAAAGTCAATGGAGAATGGAAAGAGCGCTGCATTACAGTCAATCAAGATGGAGATCTCATCTTTATTGCTGCCCCGCATAAACTTCTCTCTTCTTATCTACAAACCCATTGTTCCAAAATGCCTGACGGAACAATTTTTGAATATGCCCCCTTACGGCATCAGTTCATGCAACAAATCAGCCACCATTTAGTGCAAGTGACAGGTTCTGCTTTACTTATCGACTATGGTGCTGCTGATCTTGCATTTGGCGATACCCTGCAAGCGCTGTCAAAACACAGATTCCGTGATATTTTTGATGCTCCTGGTGAACATGATTTAACATCGCATGTTGGTTTTTTCTTTTTAAAAAAAATAGCCCTTGAACAAGGTTGTTTTGCTGAAATCTTCGAGCAAGGAGATTTTCTTTTAAAAATGGGGCTGCTGAAACGCGCAAAACAGCTTGGAGTTGGCAAAAGTGCTCCTGTGCAAAACAAAATTCGCCAAGACATCGAACGGCTCGCTGGTCAAGATCAAATGGGAAAATTATTTAAAGTTTTACATTTCAGTGATAAAAACATCTCCATCCCTCCCCAATTTTGATGATCGGCGCTTTTGTCAATAAGCACATCATTATCTGAAATATTCATTGACAAATATGAACATCTCCACCCTTACTTCAAATAATCTCCATAAGGAACTTTTATGAAATCTATCCCTCATCCCATTCTTGCAAAAAATCTTTCTACTTTACACACCCATGGGATAAAACATGGTTTTTTTACTCGTCAAGGTGGTGTTTCAAAAAGCCTTTACAAAAGCCTTAATGTTGGCCAAAGCTCAAATGATCACCCTGAACATATTACACAAAACCGCACTTTGGTCGCTCATTATTTTGATGTTGAGATACAAAATTTAGTCACTGTCAATCAAATACACTCTTGTGAAGTCGTTGTCATTGATAAAGCTTTTATCGACTCCCCTCCTAAAGCCGATGCTCTCGTTACCACCACACAAGAACTCGTAATCGGCATTCTTACAGCAGATTGCGGACCCATTCTGTTTGCTGATCCACAAGCTGGGGTCATCGCTGCAACTCATGCTGGCTGGCGCGGAAGCTTAAATGGAATTATCGAGAAAACAATTGCTGTTATGGAAAAACAAGGAGCCAAAAGACAATCAATAACAGCGGTCCTTGGACCTTGTATTGGTCCTTGTCACTACGAAGTAACAAGTGAATTTTACGACCAATTTATTGATTGCCATAGCAAATACCAAAAATATTTTATAAAAACAGATAAAATAAATCACTTTTACTTTAATCTGTGGGCATTCATTATAAATCAACTCATAGAAGCAGGCGTTAAAGCTTCTTGTGTAGAGCTTTGTACCTACAAAGATGAAAAGCGTTTTTTCTCCTATCGCCGTGCAATACACCGCAGCGAACCTGATTACGGACGGCAAATTTCTGCTATTATGCTAAAAAATAAAAGATGATCCTCTTTTATGCTTTAAAACAATACCAAAACTGCAAAACTAAACTTTTTACTCAAATGTAAAAATAAATTCCATTGTACTTTGCTTTTTTTACAAAATCATTTACCAGCCCATAAAATATGATAGCTTCTGCTCTGAATCATTTTCAATGTTTGGTTATAATGATTGAAGGAAAGATGATACTTCTTTTTATTTACTCCCCTTCATTCATCTTAAATATGAGGCATTCCCCATATTGAAAGCATTTTTTTATCAAGTAATAACCAAAAAGCTTAATCAATACGTATTTCTTTGCCGCATGGAGAAAAAACTTTGCTCTAAAAGAAACAAACTTTTGGAAAAAGAGAAAACAGACGGCATAGCTCTTTAACAATAATCAATAAAATTGTAAGGCTTTTGTAATTGTTCTCTTGCAATTTAATAAAAAGAAATTAAAAACCGTGTCGCATTCCCACCATGATAATTCAGAGGTTCTACTATGAAACTTTTCTGCGGAAATTCTAATCCACGCCTAGCTGAAGATGTTGCAAATTATTTGAACATCCCCTTAGGCAAAGCCACCGTAAAACGTTTCGCTGATCAAGAGATTTTCGTAGAATTGCATGAAAATGTGCGTGGACAGGACGTGTTTGTTTTGCAATCTACATCCTACCCAGCCAATGATCACTTGATGGAATTACTCATCATGATTGATGCGCTTCGCCGTTCTTCGGCACGTCGCATCACAGCTGTTATCCCTTATTTTGGCTATGCCCGCCAAGATAGAAAACCTGGTCCGCGTACTCCCATTTCCGCAAAACTTGTTGCCAACCTGATTACTGAAGCAGGGGCCCATCGTGTTTTAACATTGGACCTTCATGCAGGACAAATTCAAGGTTTTTTTGATATCCCTACGGATAATCTCTATGCTGTTCCTGTTATTTCTCGCGATGTCAAAGTGCATTATTCTCTTGAAAATGTTATCGTTGTTTCACCTGATGTGGGTGGAGTCGTACGCGCACGCTCACTCGCCAAGCGTTTGAACAGTTTGCTTGCTATTGTAGATAAACGTCGTGAACGTCCCGGTGAATCAGAGGTTATGAATATCATTGGAGATGTATCGGGAAAAGATTGCCTTTTACTTGATGATATTGTTGATTCAGGTGGAACTTTATGCAATGCAGCAAGTGCTCTGCTTAAACATGGTGCCAATAGTGTCACGGCTTATATCACGCACGGTGTTCTTTCTGGTAATGCAATCGAACGAATTACCAATTCAGAGATGAAAGAATTGGTTATTACAGATTCAATTATGCCAACACAAGCTATTGAGAAAGCCCATAATATTCGTGTTTTGCCCATTGCCGACCTTATTGGGGAAGCAATAGCAAGAACAGCAGCAGAACAATCGGTTTCCAGCTTATTTGGTTAAAGTGGTTCCTTGGGGTCTCCTGGTGCTGTTTCAACAGCAAGATCAGGAAATGCAACAATACGTTGACCACTAAAATGCGTATGAATAACAATAAGACCACGCTCTTCAAAGTAGGTTAAAAGTCGGCGTGCACGGCTTAAAGAATGAGTCCCATAAAGACGTGCTAAAAATGCATCGGATGGACATGGCTTTCCCCTTAATGCGGCCTGTGCTACATTCAAGAAGACTCCTTGGACATCTTCTTCTAAACTTTCTGATATCTGCAAAATATGTTTCCAATGTTCACTGACAGCCGTTTGTTCATCAACAAAAGCCTGAGCAATAGCCAATTTACGTCGAAATTGTGTAAGATTAAAAGGAACCTTTGACATACCATGGATACGACAACGAACTGAAAAATCTTGATAAAGCACCGCTGTTGAACGATAAAAAGCCTCTGAATCCTCAAGAATTTCCCGAATAATATGTTCTGCTTGCCCGTCACGCTCAACATCAGAAAGTTCAGGAAATAAACTCGGGTTTTCTTCCAACAACTCTTGTTTTTTATGCACTACCTCCTCTAACATCTCGTGCATTGATTTTTCCCTCATCGGCTCTCGTGTTTGTTTAAATGGCGTTAAAATTTCCTCTGGTGAAGCAGTAAAAACGAGCTCTTGCACATCATCCCGCTCTGTTGGAAGTGGCATTAATTTAGGGCTAGAAGAGCGTGCCAAAGTTTCAACAGAACCGATAATGATTGGTAAGGGACGTCGTGATAAAGCGGGGCCTAAAGCTATAAAATTCCCCCGTTCAAGATCTCTAAACATTTCCGCTTGGCGACGCTCCATTCCCAAAAGATCAGCAGCACGCACCATATCAATATCTAAAAAAGTCCGCCCTATTAAAAAGTTTGAAGCTTCAGCAGCAACATTTTTGGCCAACTTAGCCAAACGTTGTGTTGCAATAACACCAGCAAGACCACGTTTACGCCCTCGACACATAAGATTGGTCATAGCACTAAGAGAAATCTTACGTGCTTCATCAGAAACTTCTCCTGCCGCAGTTGGAGCAAACAATTGTGCTTCATCGACAACGACAAGCATAGGATACCAATAATCACGTTCTACATCAAACAGTGCCCCAAGGAAAGCCCCTACAGCACGCATCTGTTGTTCAGTATCCAAACCTTCAAGATTGAATACCACTGAAACCCGATGTTGTCGAATGCGATGGGCAATACGAGTCAATTCTAATTCACTACGTTGAGCCTCTACAATAACATGACCAAATTTATCTGCCAAAGTTACAAAATCGCCTTCTGGATCAATTACACAATGCTGCACCCACTTAGCACTTTGCTCTAAAAGACGGCGTAAAAGATGTGATTTCCCTGAACCAGAATTACCTTGTACAAGAAGACGTGTCGCCAATAATTCTTCCAGATCAAGAAGTGCTGGCATCGATTTATGCAAAGCACGACTCTCTGACATCTCACCCAAGGCAATCTCAACCTTCATAACATCTCCAGTGTTTGATTTTGAACATATCAGTGCCAGCACATATTGGTTGATTCTCCATCCACACCATAATTTGTAACATTTCCTCCTTTTTAACGGTAGAAATCATCGATTTTTCCCACAACTCTTGCATCTATGAATAGTTTGAATTATAGAACAAGCTTCTGCGTAGACACCCTTGGAGGCAACGCAGAATGGAGCGATCGCTGTTGGTTAGCGCATATCTTCATATCCATGCAAAAACTATTACTGTTTTTGAAGGATCTCCAATCATGTAAAAAGGACTTAAATTATGAGCAAAAGCTACACTCTTAAGGCCGAAAAACGCGAGCGGGTTGGTAAGGGGTCCTCCCGTGAACTTCGCCGCAACGGTCTTATTCCTGCTGTCATTTATGGTGAAAAACAACCTCCCTTGGCAATAACAGTTCCCTATAAAGAAATTTTCTACAAAATTCATGCCGGTGGCTTTCGTACCACCATTGCAACGATTATTCTTGACAAGCAAAAAATTATGGTTTTGCCAAAAGATTATCAATTAGATCCCGTGCGTGACTTTCCCCTCCATGTAGATTTCTTACGCATTTCAGCAAAATCCGTTGTAGAAGTGAATATTCCTGTCCACTTCCTCAATGAAGATACAGCACCTGGACTTAAAAAGGGTGGTGTCCTCAATATTGTTCGGCACGAAATTGAATGTACGGCTCCAGCAAGTGCTATTCCTGAAGCTATTGAAATTGATCTCTCCAGCTACTCTATTGGTGATTCTATTCACATTTCAGCAGTGCAACTGCCAAAAGATGTGACTCCCATCATCCAAGATCGAGATTTTACCATTGCAACCATTGCAGCTCCTGCTGGCATGGATGTCAGCGATGAAACTTCTGAACAAGAAGATGATGAAGAAGACACGCAAACTTCATAAAACTCAAAAGGCGGGAATTTTTTCCGCCTTAATTTATGAGACATTACCCTTACTCATACTTTGACTGAAGATACACATGTGGCTTATTGCTGGTCTTGGCAATCCTGGTTTACAATATCAAAATAACCGCCATAATATCGGTTTTATGGCTGTTGATGCCATTTATCAGTCCTTCTCTTTTTCTCCATGGTCGAAGAAGTTTCAAGCAGAAATCTCTAATGGTTTCATAAATAATGAGAAAATTTTTCTTATAAAACCACAAACTTTCATGAATCTCTCTGGTCAAGCTATCGGTGAAGCTTTGCGATTTTATAAATTAGATCTGAAGAATTTGATCATCATTTATGATGAGTTAGACCTGTCACCGGGAAAAGTTCGTATAAAAATTGGTGGAGGAAATAATGGGCATAATGGTATTAAGTCTATTGATGCCCATTGTGGTACTGGCTATTGTCGTATACGTATAGGAATTGGTCATCCTGGAAGCAAAGAACTTGTTCATCAGCATGTTCTGGGAAATTTTACCAAATCTGATCAAGAGTGGTTATCCCCTCTCTTAGAGACAATTGCAAAACATATCGCTCTCCTTATAAAAGATGACAAATCCCTCTTTATGAATGAAATTTCACAAACGATAAAAAACAATCAAAACCATTAACTTGCGTGTCACAGTCGCGTGAAGCATATGGATAAGAACTCTTGAAAAAAAATGCCTCTTATACACTTTCTCAAAGGCAAAATCTGTTGGCAACCTGAGAAGCTAGAAAATAAAATAAGAATACAAGCTTGTATACACTTTTGAAAAAGAAAGGCTTATATTCTCTTTTGAGAGAAAGAGAATATTGAACAGAAAACCAAAATACTCAAACGGCTCTCTTCAATCTTCTCCCCCAAATTAAAAAAATTCATTTGGCTGAATGGTCGACTGTAGCGGATCGTAGCCATTTGATTGTTGACTATAAACTGTAGGAATACTACTATTGTTTTGCAATACCACAACACGCGAACCAACAGGAACACGATCATAAAGATCAATAATATCTTGATTAAGCAAACGAATACACCCACTTGAAATAGCACGCCCAATTGACCACGATTCGTGTGAGCCATGAATACGGAAAAGTGTATCTTTCCCATTTTTGAACAAATAAAGTGCCCGTGCACCTAACGGATTATCGGGTCCTGGTGGCATTCCTTTCCCAAGATGACCATAACGTTCTGGTTCTCGAGCCATCATAGCTGCAGTAGGAGCCCAATTTGGCCACCGACGCTTGCGCTGTACAACCCCTTCACCTTCAAATGCTAAACCTTCCTTACCGACCCCAATCCCATAACGCAAAGCCTTTCCATTTTCACCAATAAGGTAAAGAAAACACTCTTGCGTATCTACAACCAATGTTCCAGGTGGATAAGATGTATAATAAATCACTTCTTGTCGCCAAAACTTTGGATCAATTGTCGCAAGATCAACAGCAGGTAACGAATAGGTCTCATTCGTTACAGGACCGTACAAAGCCTGTATTTCTGGTGGAATGTATCGAACTTGTTGAAAAGGAACCGATGACATATCTGACTGATGTGTAGCACATCCAGCTAAAGCCAAAAGTGCTGCGATTAAAAAGGCACAACGAGATAACACTCTTCTATTTTCTCCGATTAATTATTTATGCAGATTTGCATACCATGAAAAACTTAGCACACTATTAACATTAATTCGAAGTTTTCTTATCCTTGAGACTAAGGAGAGCATTAAGATAAGAAGAACTAAGGTAAAAAAAGCAGATTATCTGTTACTTTAGACTTTTTTCTCACTTATCGCAACACAAAGACTATAACTCTTCTGAAAATATGCTATAAAAAAGAAGCTATCTTGACTATAAAATCAAAAGAAAAGAAAGACTCTCATGGGCTTTAAATGCGGTATTGTCGGATTACCTAATGTTGGGAAATCAACTCTTTTTAATGCATTAACAAAAACAGCCACTGCACAGGCTGCCAATTATCCTTTTTGTACCATTGAACCCAATACCGGTGAAGTTGCTGTTCCAGATTTACGAATGGAAAAAATTGCATCAATCGCTGGTTCAAAAGAAATAATTCCTACACGCATTAACTTCGTCGATATTGCGGGGCTTGTACGAGGAGCTTCAAAAGGCGAAGGTTTAGGAAACAAATTTTTAGCCAATATTCGCGAAGTCGATGCCATTGTCCACGTTTTACGCTGTTTTCAAAATGAAGATATTACCCATGTAGAAGGACGTATTGATCCTGTTTCTGATGCCACAACCGTTGAAACCGAACTCATGCTTGCCGATCTTGAGAGCCTTGAGCGACGAATCGTACAAATCCGTAAACGTGCAACCGGAAAAGACAAAGAAGCTCTCACAATTTTACCCATTATGGAAAAAGCATTAAACATACTGCAACAGGGAAACCCTGTCCGGTTATTACTCAAAAATATCTCTTCCGATGAACACCACATTCTTAAGAGTTTGAATCTTTTAACCTCCAAACCTGTACTTTATGTTTGTAACGTAAGCGAAAATGACGCCGCTCATGGAAATAGCTTTACCCAAACAGTTGAAAAAATGGCAACAGAGCAAAATGCGCAAAGCATTATCATTTCTGCTTCTATCGAAGCGGAAATCACACAACTGAGTGAGGCTGAAGCATCAGAATATCTCAATGCTCTTGGACTCTTTGAACCAAGTTTAAATCGCCTTATTCGTGCTGGTTACCATTTACTTGATCTCATTACTTACTTCACCTGTGGGCCTAAGGAAACACGAGCATGGACAATTACGCGTGGTACAAAAGCTCCCCAAGCAGCTGGCGTTATTCACTCAGATTTTGAGCGCGGTTTCATTCGTGCCCAAACCATCAGCTACAATGACTATATTGCTCTGGGTGGAGAAAGCGGTGCAAAAGAAGCAGGAAAAGCCCGCGATGAAGGAAAAGACTACATTGTGCAAGATGGCGATGTCATGTTATTTAAACATAATACTTAAATCTTCACTCTGTCTTAATAGTTTATCTTAAAAACTTTGTAATGGGTCCTTGGAATCTTGTCGCAAAAGCTCCCAAGAATTTTTTGAACAAAAAAACGTTGCTAGCATATTATATTATTATGATAGCAACAGTTTTATCCATTAAAGAATGGAAATATAAAATTAGCGCGTCCAACGCCCTTCGTATTTAAATGATGGAGCGTCCTTTAAAGAATCCTTTGTCGCATTTGTAATGAGTTTCCATTTACCATAATCATTTGTCATCTGGATTGTTTCTGGAGAAACTACCACATAACTCTCGCCTATGCCAAGAAAACCTCCAACAGCAACAACAAACCCTGCAATATTATTTTCACGTAAAATAATATCTTTTACTTCACCAATATTTTCATCTTCTATATTATATACATTGGCGCCTATAAGGCTGGAAGCAACAAAATCGGTTGCTAAAGGTGTCACATAACGCACAGACTTATCTACCCCCACTTGTACAATACCCGTCGAAGAGATCATTTCAGGTTTTGAAGGCACTTCAAAAAACTGGGCGTAAGTACTAGAAACCATTAAAATTGACATAAGAGTAGTACATACAATTTTTTTCATTTTAACATCTCCGTTTTTACTTTGCTTTTACTTTATAAAACCTCAATGCATCATAAACAGATTTGTTCCTTATGCTCTTTATACTCTATACTCTTTCAAGCCTTGTTGCTTTACCATTTTCTCTTTATTTCGTCTTTTGTTTCTTTCTCTAACTCTTCTTCTAAACTACACCAAATACGATTTTTTAAAATATAAACAAACCCTGCAAAAATGATTAAAAATAAAATAACACGAAAACCGGTTTTTTTACGAATTTCCATATGAGGATCGGCAGCCCACATCAAAAAAGCAGAAACATCGCGCGCGTAATGTTCAATGATTTCTGGGGTTCCATCTTCATAAGAAACCATACCATCACTCAAAGGAGGAGCCATAGTTAAAGAGTTACCGGCAATAAAATAAGGATTATACCAATAACCATCCGCAATTTTTATCTCCTTCGGTTCCTTCTGATATCCTGTTAAAAGAGCTGTAATATAATCTGGACCATATGTATCATAATGAGACAACGCATCAGTAATTAAAGCAGGAAACGGCAAAGATACACCACGTGCACGTGCCATCAATGACAAATCTGGAGGATAAGCACTATTCAAAATAAATCTTGCTTCTTCTTCATGTGCAAAGGGAGAAGGAAAATAATCCGTTACAACCCCAGCACGTTTAAAAAATTTTCCTTCTCGATTAGGACCATCGCGCACTTCATATTGCCCCGCCAAAGCTTTAATCTGTTCTTGATCATACCCAAGAGCTTTTAAATTGCGAAAAGCCACATATTTTAGCCCATGGCAGCTGGAACAAACTTGTTTATAAACCTTTAATCCACGCCTCAATTGCGCCTTATCATAAAGCCCAAATGGACCTGAAAAACTCCATTCTTGTTTTTTAGGAATCCTTAAAGGAAAAGAAATAAATTCCTCCTCCTGAACAGAGGCATCTCTCGCTAAACTCTGAGCAGAAAAGCTCATAGCAACGATAACAATCAGTCCGACAAAAACATTTACCATAGTCTCTTTTTTTTCTGTTTTAAATCTTGCATAATTGAAGAAGGAAGAGAACATTTTTTTTCAAAGGCTGGCAAAGTCGGCAAAATAACCAAAAAGAATATAAAATAATAAACCGTAGCCAATTGCGTCCATAAAAGGATTTTGTCATTTATTTCTCTTGACCCCAACCAACCAAGGAAAACGACATCAATAACCAACGCCCAAAAGAAAATTTTATAAACAGGTCGATATCTTGCTGAACATATTTTAGAGCGGTCTAACCATGGCACAAAAATTAAAATGCAAATCGAACTGACGAATAAAACAAAGCCCACAAAAGTCGAAGGGAAAATACCAATATCAAAAGTTATAGCACGAAGTATCGCATAAAAAGGCAAAAAATACCATTCTGGAACCACACGAAGAGGTGCTTTTAACGGATCTGCCACATTATAATTTTCAGCCTGCCCCATATAATCGGGCATATAAAACAAAAACCAGGCAAAGAAGATCAGAAAAACAGTAATAGCAAAAATATCTTTGATAAGCGCATAAGGTGAAAATGGAACCGTTTCCTTATCTGATTGTATAGCAAGACCCGTTGGATTGCCTTGCCCAACACAATGGATTGCCCAAATATGCAGCCCCACAAAAAGAAGCAAAACAAATGATAAAACATAATGGAAAACATAAAAACGATTCAACGTTGGTTGTCCTACGCCATAACCACCCAGAAGTGTCTCATGCAACCATGTCCCCACCAAAGGTATTGTTTTTAAAAGCCCTGCAATTACTGAAGCCGCTGAAATAGACATCATCCCCCAAACAAGCACATAACCAAAAAATGCTATTGCCATCATGATGATATAAATAAAAATACCTGTAACCCATACCATTTCTCGCATATTTTTATAAGAACCATAATAAAGTCCACGTGCCAAATGGATATAAACAGCAATAAAAAAAAACGAAGATCCTACAGAATGCCATGGACGAAAAAGCCAGCCAAACTGCCCTTCACGTCGAAATCGTTCACTAGTTTCAAAAGCCAAATGAATATCTGGAACATAGTGCATAGCCAAGACAATACCAGTCAAGAGCTGTGATAAAAGCATAATGGTCAAAATACCGCCAAATGTGTAAACGTAATTAAGATTACGCGGAACAGGAAAAATAACAAATGTATTATAAAAAAAACGAGGAAGAGGAAAACGCTTATCAAACCAACGAGCAAGAGCATTTTTAGGACAATAAGGAGGAAACCTTGTCATAACCTTATCCTATTTTGAGCAAAGTATCAGAAAGAAATTGGTAAGGTGGAATAGCCAAATTATAGTTAGCTGGACCTGACCGCACTCTTCCAGCGGTATCATAAACAGACCCATGACAGGGACACAACCATCCTCCAAATTTACCCGATTGCCCAAGTGTTACACAGCCTAGATGCGTACAAAGATTAATGACAATAAGCCAATTTTCACGTCCTTTACCTGCTGAACGCGCAAAATCTGTTGCTTCTTTTTCACCTTCAAGATTAGGATTGCGCGCTTGACGATCTTTTAGAAGACTCAATTCAGTAGCGCGTGCATCGGCAATTTCTTTTGTCGTACGATTTCGAATAACAACAGGCTGCCCTCGCCACTTTACCATCACCGACATCCCCTCTTCAATACCAGAAAGATCAACCTCAACAGAGGAAGATGCCAAAATAGCTTCATCTGGACGCAACTGACGGATAAAAGGCCACGCAACCGCCCCCATTCCAACTGCTCCTGCAACAGCTGTTACCAAAAACAGAAAATCCCGCCTCGTTTGCTCACCCATGGACTTAACTTAAAGAGACTATTTGCTAAAACATTCTTCTACCATACCCTCTCCCATTGTACAATGCTTGATCACTCAGTTGCCTCAACCATAAAAACATCCCCGTAAAAAACTTCTGCCATTTATATGGTCTACACAAAAAACTGTTTTATAATGATAATTCATCGTTTTACAGAGTGTAATGAAATCCTGAAACACCGTAAGTTTCTTTCATTTCAAACCTATTCATATTAATCAATCAAAATTACTCCCCCGCCTGTGAAAAACGGAGATAGCATGGAAATAAACACTCCTAAAGAACGAAACGCCGTCTTGTTATGACCAGATCTCAGTAAATAAGTTGAGCTTATCGGTTATTTCTTTAACACATTTACAGCATCTCTCCCTCCCTCAATTCCAACTGGTTGAATGAGTATTTTTTCCGCTTCTGCTTTTGCATAAAAAGCATATTTTGTTGATTTTCATTAAAATGGATGATCTAGCCTTATTAAATATTCCACTTTTCAACATAATGAGCCAATCCATTTCATGTATCGCTCAATATAAAGGAAGTCCCTAATAGGGAAATTCTCTCTTATCCCAAACAAACCTGTGTACATAACTTTTTCGCTGAAGTTTAAAGTGAATAAAAATTAAACGTAAAAAACATGTATTTCTCAAAACATATTTTTCGAATAAATTGAGGCGCTTCTTTACAAAGTCGAAAGAAAAATCATATTACAGAGAACATGACACTTCATATAGCTCTTTTCCAACCTGATATTGCTGGTAATACTGGAACGATTTTACGTCTTAGCGCTTGTTTTGGTTTACATGTGCACATTATTGAACCCGCAGGCTTTAATCTGTCGGATCGTAATCTCAAACGCGCAGGATTAGATTATCTCGAATATGCTTCCTTAGAACGACACATTGATTGGCAACATTTTATAAGCGCCATGAAACATTTTAACCGACGTCTGTTGCTTTTAAGTACAAAAGCAAAAACATGCTATACGCAGATATGCTATCAAAAAAATGATGTTTTACTTTTTGGTCGTGAAACAGCTGGGGTTCCCGATTATGTTCATGAAGCTGCCGATTACACATTGAAAATTCCCATGCAACCACAGGCACGCTCTCTAAATCTCGCCATGTGCGTAGCCATAACAACGGGAGAAGCATTACGCCAAATTGGTTATCATGAAAGAAACTGTAATCTATAAAAACACAACAATTCCCTTAAAATAATTAATAGAACAATAAAAATGCATGAAATATGGTTTTAAATAATTAAAAAAATCTTTTTTATAGAATATAATGAGTAATTAAAAGTGCATAAAGTTCACTAATACTTTTGGAATAACTTACAGAATGCTTATAAAAACCCATAAATTATTACGAAAAACAATATACAACATATAAAGAACAGTTAGAGCGTATAACGCCTATCATTTTCCAACAATCAAGTGCTGATAAAATAAATATTTCTTAGTGCCCATCACATCCATTTCATATCACCACCTATGAATGATTAAATACTCCTCATAGTAAAAATCCATTGGACATTCCCCTCTTTATGCTCATATAAAGTGCAAACCGCTATCATTATTCTCTTTATTCGTTTTCACTTTCGAGAATCCTTATCTTTGAGATGGTTCATAAAAGACATTTTTTCTCTCTGTAATCATTTTTCCTCACACGACTTCCCCACTTGTAACGTGTAAGGCTATAATTTTGATTGATGTAATATGAACAGGTTTGAAATAACCTTACAATATTCGGAGCTCTTATTTCACATGACGAATAATGAATTATTATTATAAATCAATTTTTTCTAATAATGCATGACGATCCATTAAAAATCCGCTTTCGACCCATATCATTTCTAACTCTTTAAGCTTTTTTCCTAAAAGCACACCTTTAGCAAAACCTTTCTTTATTAAATCGTTACCATTAATGGGAAAAGTTGGAATCTGCCATTTTTTGGCAAGCTGATGAAGCTTGACATAATCCTCTGCTTTTTGCAAAGCATCACTTTTTTCTAGGTTATCGAGATGTGATGCAGCGACAGACAACGATAATTGATCTAAAACTGGCTGTCGTCCATAAAAATAAATCAGTTTTTGCACAAAATGATCAGAACAGTTTTGGTTTATTATTTCTAACTCTGCCCATTTTTTTAATCGTGTTGTTTCTTTATGAGAAAAATGCAAGCGCTGTGCCATTTCATGAAGACGTATGGGATCAGGAGGAAGAAGGCTTTCTAGCCGTAACAATGAATCAATTTTCCAACCAAGAGCCTGTTCTGTCTTCACTAATGCGTGAATTGCATCAATACCCCATCGTTCTGTTTCAGGAAAAATGAGTGCCAAAATTCTGCTTTGTCGCATCCATAAAAGAGCACGCGTTGGATCAAACGCCGCAAGAAGCTTTTTCATTTCTGCCCAAATACGTTCAGAAGAAAGTTTTTTTAAACCGTGTTTTAAACTAACACATGCTTTCAATCCTTGTACATCAGGCCGCCCTGCTCCATACCACGCAAAAAAGCGAAAAAAACGTAAAATACGCAAATAATCTTCGCAAATACGATCTTCTGCAACCCCAATAAAACGAACTGTTCGGCTAGCAATATCACTCAAACCTCCTACATCATCATAAAGATTGCCAGCAGCATCACAATAAAGCGCATTTATCGTAAAATCCCGCCGTTCAGCATCTTTTTTCCAATCACGACCAAATGCCACTTTTGCATGACGACCATCTGTTTCAATATCGCAGCGAAGCGTTGTAACCTCATAAGAACATGAATGAGCAACTACTGTTATTGTACCAAAAGCAATCCCTGTAGGAATAGCTTTAAATCCTGCTTCTTCTACACGTGCAATAACCTGTTGCGGCAAACAGGTTGTTGCAATATCAATATCACTAATAGGCTGCCCTAGCAGTTGATTGCGCACTGCTCCCCCTACAATACGCGCCTCTTCTCCCTCCAAAGACAAAACACGAAGAAGTGTTTGAATATCCCTTTGTTGTAACCACGCAACCTGTTTGAAGTCCTGTCTTATATTCACCCTTTAACCTTTCAAAAAAGTTATCTTCATTGCTTTAAAAAATTCTCTTCATAAAACAAAATTTTTAAGACATTCCTTATAAAACACGTCTATTCCTTCCAAAAAAACTTTTCTCTTCTTGTATACGAATATGAAAAAAATGGCATATGATACTTCTTTTCTTCTCATTTTCTGTTACAAACAATAAGATATCCATTATCATGCAGAGAAAATTACCATTTTTGCGACAAACGCCTTAAGGAAGAAATATGAGTCAACATGATCCATCATCCAATTCTGTAAAAAAGGTCAATATCAATCATGAGGCTCAAGTCATTATTGATGATATTGATACAGCACACAAAGAATTGGATATTTTACAACAAGAAATTGACAAAGTTATTTTTGGGCAAAGTCAGGTAATCGAATATGCTTTAATCGCTATTTTTGCTGGTGGTCACGCCCTTCTTGTCGGCGCTCCAGGGCTTGCAAAAACACGTCTTGTTGAAACATTGGGAACAGTCTTAGGGCTTGATGAAAAACGCATCCAATTTACTCCTGACTTAATGCCATCGGATATTATTGGTTCTGAAATTATGGATTCCGATAAAGACGGTAAACGTTCTTTTCGATACATTCAAGGTCCTATTTTCACGCAACTTCTCATGGCCGATGAAATTAATCGTGCTTCTCCACGGACACAGTCAGCCCTTTTACAAGCTATGCAAGAATATCATGTTACTGTTGCAGGTAACCGTTATGATTTACCACAACCTTTTCATGTTCTTGCAACGCAAAACCCTCTCGAACAAGAAGGGACCTATCCACTTCCTGAAGCACAATTGGATCGCTTTTTGATGCAAATCGATATTGACTATCCTGACCTCACAACAGAGCGACGGATCATTTTAGAAACAACAAAAGAAAAGAAATCAAATGCAAAACCAATTTTATCCGCCAAAAAATTGCAAAAAATTCAAAATATCGTTCGCAAAATGCCTCTTTCAGAAAATGTGATCGAAGCTATTTTAAAAATTGTCCGCTCAACTCGCCCTCATAAAGACAATAGCCTTGCTAATACTTATGTTTCTTGGGGACCTGGTCCACGGGCATCACAAGCCCTTTCACTTTGTGTTCGCGCCCGTGCTCTTTATTATGGACGCTTAGCCCCCTCACTTGATGATGTTGAAGCATTGGCCTATCCCGTATTACAACACCGCATGGCTCTTAATTTTTCTGCCCGTGCTGAAGATGTAACTGTAAAAGATATTATCAATAACCTTGTGAAAGATGCTCTTTAGAATGGCTATTGGCAAAAAAGTTTTACAAAAGCCTCCATTGTCGCTGGCAAATGAACTGCATAAGGATACTGGCAAAATGCCATATTTCCTTTTACAAGCGCGTCATATCGCTAATACACTGATAACCGGATGGCATGGACAACGTAAACGCGGGAATGGGGAAAACTTTTGGCAATTTCGTCCCTATGTTGAAGGAGAATCCATTACCCGCATTGATTGGCGTCGCTCAGCGCGTGATGAAAATACGTATCTCCGCGAACACGAATGGCAAATGACACAAATCGTTTGGCTCTTTCCTGATCAGAGCGCATCAATGCATTACTGTTCGCGCTTTTCTAAAATCTCTAAAGGTAATCATGCCGTTATTCTTACCCTTACCTTGGCATCACTTCTTGCACGCAGTGGCGAACATATTGCTATTCCAAACTTAATGTCCCCCACAATGACATCCAATGTCGTAGAGCGAATAGCCTTTGCTTTAGAAAATCATTCAGATAAAAATTCATTTCCGGATTTTTCAACGATTACACGCTTTTCACATGTCGTTATAATGAGTGATTTTCTCGACTATCCTGAAAAAATCATCCAACATTTAACCGTTTTAACTACAAAACAGGTGACAGCTCATTTAATTGAAATTTCTGATCCCGCAGAAGAAAGCTTTCCCTACGCAGGTCACACAGAATTTTTTGATCCTGAAACGAAAGAGAAACATGTTTCCACAAAAGCAGAAGATCTTCGTAAGAGCTATTGTAAACTATATCACGCAAGGCGACAAGAATTGGCAAATTTTTGCGCACGCCAAGGATGGTCTTATCACGTTAGTACAACGGATCAACCTTTAACAGAGACCATTTTTCATCTTGCAAATACAATGGGCGACTCTCCATTGCAAAAAAGGAGGGCCCTTTGAGTTTTGCTGCTCCCTTTCTGTTACTAGGGCTTTTGTTCCTACCGGTCATTTGGTGGCTGTTACGAATAACTCCTCCATCTCCGCGTAAAGAGCTTTTTCCTCCGTTACGCTTCTTACCCAAACCAACTCATCAGCAGGAAACAGCAAAACATACACCTTGGTGGTTGCTCTTGTTGCGTTTAACCATAGCGGCACTTGTTATCATAGCGTTAGCACGTCCCACGTGGGATCAAAACCCAATAAGCTTTTCCGGATCTCAACCCCTTGCACTCATTATTGATAATGGTTGGGTTTCTGTAAAAGAATGGAAAAAGCGCATCTCTATCGCTGAAATGCTCCTTGCTCAGGCAGAAAAACAGCAAAAAAATATTTATCTTATTGCAACGGCTGAAAATGATATCTCCAATATAGAGCCGCAACCGGCCAAGATTATAAAACAGCATTTAATGCATTTGCAACCGCGTCCTTGGCCTGTCAACCGCGTGCATGCACTGAAAAAACTCAGAAAAATAACCAAAGAAAAACCTCTTGATGTTGCTTATTTAAGTGATGGATTACAAACAAATGAAGATGAGCAAGCTTTTGCTTTGCTTGGAGAATTAAAACCTGAAAAATTCTTATGGTATTTGGCTGATATTTCCGATTTAATCGGCATAACATCCGTAGAAAATAACAATGGAAGCATGGTCGCGCGTATTATCCGCTCAACAACACACGGCAAAACTTCCGCTACACTCAACCTCTACGATTCAAATAATCAACTTCTCGGTCAATTTACGAAAAATTTCTCTGAAGGAGAAACAACAGCTCTTGTTCCTTTTGATGTACCACTTGAACTACGCAATGATATCGCTTGGATAAAAATAAATAATCAAAACCATGCTGCTGCAACCTTCTTGGTAGACAGCCATAACAGGATAAGCCGTGTTGCTCTTCTATCACCCGATACCAATGAAATGGCACAGCCTTTACTTTCTCCATTTTATTACATTATCAAAGCATTACAGGGATATACACAGCTTATAACCGCCGGTGGAAGAGAGCTTTCAATGGATATTGATTATTTGCTTAAACAAAATCCATCTGTTTTCATTATGAGCGACATGGTTAACATGCCTGAAAAAGCAGAAAAAAAACTTTCTGATTTTGTGAATAAAGGGGGAACACTCATCCGCTTTGCAGGAGAAAAACTCAGTAGTGCAGAACATTACGATAGTCTCCTTCCGATACCGCTACGTCAGGGGCAACGTTTCCTTGGAAGTATTATGTCTTGGACGAAACCACAAAAGCTTGCCCCTTTTGCAAAAAATAGCTTTTTCTTTGATCTTCCTTTTCCAGAAGATGTCACTGTCTCGCGCCAAATCCTCGCAGAACCAACCCCAGATCTTTTTGAAAAAACGTGGCTTAGCCTTTCGGATGGAACGCCTCTTATTACCGCAGCAAAACGTGGTAAAGGAACCATCATTCTCATTCATGTTGCTCCTGACCCCACATGGTCTAATCTTCCTCTTTCTGGCTTTTTTGCACAAATGTTGCAAAAACTAATCACATTAGGGTCTAACGAAAACACAAACCTAACACACAGAGAAAAAAGAACAATAGTACAAAACCCGTGGCGAACCATAACCGCTGATGGACAATTACAAGTACCGCCCTCTGATGTTGTTCCACTGGTCTTTGACGCTCAAAATCCACCCCATCCTTCCTATAATACTCCCCCAGGGCTTTATGGTGTCAAAAGCGATTTTTATGCACTCAATCTCTTAACTCATTCGTCGCACTTGATGAAACAATCATTATTGCCAACTTCTCTTAATAAAAGCCCTTTATCTTACGATACAAAAGAAAAAAATCTTATCGGTCCACTTTTAGGATTAGCCATCTTATTATTCGCCTTTGACAATTTTCTCATTTTATGGATGGGAGATATTTTTTCTTTCATGAAACGGCGTAATATGTTTCTCCTCCCTTTTATAAGTCTTATTGCCTTGTTTTCATATGATCCAACTCTTCATGCACAAACGAAAGAAAATCATCATGATAGTGTACAAGCTGCTGGTGCAACACATCTTGCCTATGTTATAACCAATAATCATGAAATTGATACAACGAGTAAACGTGGTCTAGAAGCGTTAAGTCAATTTATTGCAGAGCGCACAATGCTTACCCCAGGCTCTGTTACAGCACTTGATCTCGATAAAGATGAACTCTCTTTTTACCCTCTTATTTACTGGCCAATTGATGTTAAGAGTCCTATACCAACCCCCAAAAGTCTTGAAAAAATAAATAACTTTATGAAACATGGGGGAACGATTTTATTTGACACGCGCGATCAGATAAAGAGCAATCTTAATCTTGAAGGAGATGCCACTCCAGAAACGCAACGATTACGAGATATCTTAAAAGAGTTAAATATTCCATCCATTGAGCCAGCATCAACGGATCATGTTGTTGCACGTTCTTTTTATATTATGCCAGATTTTCCTGGTCTCTACCGTGGTTCACCTTTATGGATTGAATCCTCATCAACAAACAAAAAAAATAAAAATTCTCTTGCTAGCGGCGATAATGTAAGTTCTCTTCTCATCACCGCCAATAACTTTGCCGGAGCTTGGGCACTCGATGAAAAAGGGACATGGAAATATCCCCTTGTTCCCAATGATCCAATGCAACGTCTATGGGCATTTCGTGCAGGTTTAAATATTGTCCTTTATGTTCTTACAGGAAACTATAAAGCGGACCAAGTTCACGTTCCAGCACTCTTGGAACGCTTTAAAAGAGAAAGAAGGTAATGATATCATTTTTCACTTTTCAGCCTTTTTTACCACTCATTTGGATTCTGTTCTTATGTGGAATATCAATGCTTTTTGTCGTTGTTGGTCTTGTTACGCAACGTCAAGGTTCTTTATTTCGTCTGGTGGCATTAAGCGCCCTCATCCTTGCTTTGCTCAATCCAATGATCATAAGGGAACAGCGCGAACCACTGAAAAGTACAGTAGGAATTGTCATTGACCGCAGCAAAAGCCAAACATTTGGAACACGTACAAACGACAGCGATGAAGCGCGCGCGCAATTAACTCAAGCATTGGCGCATTATCCACAATTTGAACCACGCTTTATTGAATCTGGAAAACTTGCTGATAATCAGTATGCACCCTCAACGAATTTGTTTGATGCTTTAACACAAGCAGTATCTGATGTACCGCCCTCTCGTTATGCAGGAACCATTTTTATCACCGATGGACAAGTACATGACATACCTTCCATTTCAGACCTTCATCATAAAGCACCTCTCAATGCTCTGATCACAGGACACTCAGATGAATTTGATCGCCAAATCAAGTTTATTTCTCCTCCACGCTTCGCCCTTGTCAACAAACCACAAACGCTCTCCATTTTGGTAGAAGATAAAGGCCACGCCAAAAAAACAATACCACAGAAAGCAAATATTACACTAAGCGTCAATGGACAAGACATTGGCCATTATTCTGTAACTCCTGGCGTGATTTTTCAAACTGAAATTACCCTTCCTCATGCTGAAAAAAATATTATCCAAGTAATAACCGATCCACACAAAGGTGAACTAAGCTTTGAAAACAACCGCGCCATAACAATCATTGAAGGAATCAGAGAAAATTTACGCGTTCTTCTTATTTCAGGTGCTCCTTATAATGGAGAACGGACATGGCGAGACCTTTTGAAAGGTGACTCCAATATTGATCTTGTTCACTTTACTATTTTGCGTCCTCCCACCAAAGCAGATAATACGCCCTTAAGCCAATTATCCTTGGTGGTCTTTCCGACAAGAAAACTCTTTGTTGAAGAGATTAATAACTTTGATCTCATCATCCTTGATGGCTACCAGCACTCTGCTGCTCTACCCTTAATCTATTATGATTATATCGCCCAATATGTACAAAAGGGGGGTGCATTGCTAATGGTAACAGGACCTGAATTTACAAAAAACAACTCACTTGCGAAAACACCTTTAATAAGCATTCTACCGGCATTGCCCAATGGAACTATTATTGAAAAGCCTTTTCGCCCCACATTAACCAAAGAAGGTGAGCGCCATCCTGTCACAAGGGGTCTTGCAACACTTAACCTTCCAGCTTCTCAATGGGGGCAATGGTTGCGACAAATTACTATTCAAAACATAAATAACGGAATCGCTCTCATGAAAGGAGCCGATGAACAACCACTTTTACTTCTCGCGCATGTTGATAAAGGACGTGTAGGCATGTTGCTCTCCGATGAAAGTTGGCTTTGGGCACGAGGTTTTGAAGGCGGCGGTCCTTATGCAGCTCTTTATCGTCGTATTGCCCATTGGCTCATGAAAGAACCAGAGCTTGAGGAAGAAAAATTAAGTGCAACCAGCAGCCATCATCATTTAACAATTCACCGCCAAACTCTAAAAGACCATCCAGAACCCGCTGAAATTACCTTTCCTTCTGGAAAAAAAGAACATATCACTCTCACCAAAGAGCAAGAAGGTCTCTTCAGCGCAACTAGGACTACTGATGAAACAGGAATTTTTACCATTAAAAATGGCGATTTAACAATACTTTCTTCTGTAGGGATGCTCGATAATCTTGAATTGTTTGACTTAATTTCAACACAAGAAAAACTAGCCCCCATTATTAAGCACACCGGTGGTTACATCGGACGGTTACACCCTGAGGGAAAAGAAAACATTCATCTTCCTCCATTCAAGCTGATTCAATCAAAAATAAACCCGTCTTCTTCCCCAGCACATTCAATTGTTCTGAAAGAAGCGACAGAAACCCGTTTAATTAATACCTTTTATTTTTCGATATTTTCTAGTTTCTTGGCACTGCTTGCTTGCCTTTTACTGTTGAGCAGCATGTGGTATCGTGAAAGCCGTTGAAAAATCTGAAATTTCGTATAATAGTCTTAAAATTCAGCTTATTTTTTTGTGTATTTTCTTGTCTTTTACAATTAGATAAAAACATTGATCTATAATGATAATTTATCATTATTGTCATATTGAATTCATTATTCCCTGTAAGATTTTTCTTTTTTGTAATACTTTCTATATTAAATTAGTTAAAATCACTCGCTTGCACATCATTAAAAGAGGTCTGTATGAATAAAAACCATTGAAGAAGAGAGTAAAGTACCTCTTATGAATCCTCTTAAAGCAAGGATTTTTATAAAATTGGGAAGGAATAGTATGATGGTTTTACTTTTCACCTTGTATAAATATATAAAGATGCTGGCGCATAACAAGCCTTATACATGAGGCTTTTCATAGCATTGAAAGCTTTCATGAAATGGGATCAAGCGCGCTTGGAAATATCTCTTCAAAACCAATATATGAATGTACAACACAATGATATTTTATTTGGGATATTCCTCTTGAATCGTTCTGTTTTGTGTGAAAAAATCTCCCATTAAAAACAATACATGGCAGCCCAAAACTGTAAAAATTTCTGATAAATACAATACATTCTTTTGCATTTTATGCTGAATAATTAGATTTTTTTACGATAATGTGTGGTCGTATAAAAGCTGTTTAAAAGTCTTAAAACTTTATAACCATCATTTTAAAGTTTATCCCATCATACAAAAGATATATCGGTTGCCAAAAATGATATGTTATATTATGCTGTTTTTTTCAAAAATACAATACAGCGTTAATTCTTCAAAGAATTTTCTCACATTTTCAACAAGCTATTTTTCATTTTACAATCCTTCTTGCCTTTAAGTATCAACTTATCTTATGTTTATTCTCTAAATTATTTTTAATACTCTACGAGCTTTTATGTTTTATCTTGCCCATATATCGGATGTACATCTTTCCCCTCTCCCGCAACCTTCCCTTTTTGAACTTTCTGGAAAGCGTCTTACCGGTTATCTGAATTGGCAAAGAAAACGTAAGAGTCAAATGGTAACAAATGTCCTAGAAACTTTAATAGATGCCTTGAACAAAAAAAAACCTGATCATCTTGTGATCTCTGGTGATCTTGTGAATCTTGCTCTAGATAAGGAATTTGAACAAGCACATCGTTGGCTGCTTAACTTAGGACAACCTCAAGATATTTCCTTGACATTTGGAAATCATGACGCCTATGTCCGCGGTGCTTTTCAAAAAGCATGTACTCTTTTTAAACCTTGGATCACAGGTGACGTTCCTCAAAAAAGCGCCGTTCTTTTTCCTTATATGCGCATTCGCAAAAATGTCGCCATCATAGCAACTTCTTCAGCCATCGCGACACCACCTTTTCAAGCTTCTGGTTACTTTGGTAAAATGCAAGCGCAAACTTTACCGCTCTTTTTAAAGGAAGCAGCACAGCGTAACCTTTTTCGTGTCGTCATGATTCACCATCCCCCCTTTCCCAAGGCAACATCTTGGCATAAAAAACTACGAGATATAAAACGTTTTCTAGACGTTATCAAATCTCACGGTTGCGAACTTATTCTTCACGGACATACTCATTTACCCACATTGAATTACATTGAAGGACCAATTAAAAAAATTCCTATTGTTGGTGTTCCTTCCGCATCGCAAGCTTTTGGTGATAAAAAACCACCCGCAGGCTTTAATTTATTTTCCATTGAACGCTTACAAAATCAATGGCACTGCCAATTGCAACGTTATAGCATTATCAACCCCCAAAACGAGATTTCATGTACTGAAACAATTAATCTTTAAACACCTTCATAGTTGCCAAAACAACAAAAAACAAAAATATTTTTATTTCATATCCCTTTGGAAATCATAATTCTTATTTCCCTTTTTCTCCTTAAAAGACAAAGTTTCACTTTCTCTATAGATAAATCAATTTCTCTCAGAGAATTCCATCTGCTACCCCACTTATGTGACTGGCTTTACAAACTCATTGGTTTACTTCCTTCCCGTCCTAAAGGACGAAAAATTCTACCACACCTGATTTATAAATAATCCAGATTCTTGTCGCACGGGTTCCACCTGCTAATTGTGTATGTGATTTACTTCACAAAGCTCTACACACAAATCCTGCCTTGAATTTCATCATACACTCCTCCAAAAGCATCTAATGCGTAAAATCCTTATACCGCTACAGTGATGATATTTTATAGAATAATAGAGACGCTCACTCAGCTTCTATACCTGAAAATCAATGACTAAAAAATCCCAATAATAACTAAAGTATATAATTTCAATAACCCAACCTATTTGTAATTCATAAACAAACGATGCTGATTGATTTATCGTAAATAGATTTGAAGTTATTCCCTCCTATTTCACTCGATATTTATTATCGTACATTTACAATATTTATAAAAAATAATAGATTCTATTTCGATAACAAGCATAGGTAATAATGTTTTTTGTACCTCGATAAATTTCTAATTTGCTATCTATTTTTCCTATAAATTACTTTATAATAATATTTATAATTATTTTATTACTATAAATTATTATTTATAATATCACATAAAATATCTAATAATAATAAAAATTATAATATTAATTTTCATTATTATTGAGTTATATTGCGGATGTAATTTTACGTAATTTAGAATTTTTTTGCGATTTTTTTGTTATTAAATAAAATATTTTACGATAACGAAAAACAGAAAAGTCGATTGTATGAAAGGTATTTCAAATAAAACAAAACGCCATTAAGTTGCCAATTCATGTGTTTGCTAAAAAAAGCATCTTTTAAAGCACCCAAATCCATTTCCCCACGACACCTATGAATGACGTAATGATAAGTCCATTTAGTAGCACCATCTTTACATTTATGAAAAAACAAACCAGTATCAAATCTCACACTTCACTACCCCCCAATCTAGCGACAGCCTTTGGCACTTGAGATGGTTCATAAGAGGCATTTTTATTCTTTCTTTAATGTTTTTTATCTCACGGCTCTCCCTCCTTTGACGTACAAAAAACATGGTTTTGATTGGTTCAACACGGTATAGGTTTAAAATGAGAAAATCTTATGATACTTGGGGCTCTCACTCAACATGAAAAAGTAAATTATATTTACAAATCAAAGTATTGTTCGAATAAAATAGTAGCTCTTTTGAGTAAAGGATATTTTCCAGCACATATCTAAACAATAAAAGCCTCATTCGAAAATGAGACTTTTGAATTTTTAATTCTGCAAAAAATTAAAATTTATAAGCTACACCCACGCGGAAATCATTTGTCTTGTAGCCTATTTCAAATTTATCATGCACGAACTTCTTTTTACCAAAATCTGAATAACGGTATTCTGCACGCACAATAACATTATCAGTCATTGCAAAATCAACACCACCTCCGAGGGTGTAACCAATCATGGTCTTTTTTTCATCATGTAACCAATCAGAAAAATTAACTGCTCTGTTGTTGCTATCAGCAACTAACCCAAAAATATTCTGAAGCTGCGTATAAGCAATCCCTCCAGAAACATAAGGCATCACACGCTCAATCGCAAAACCAACTTTTACCCGCGTAGCACCAGCCCATTTTTGTTTTAAAGTATGGCGTACAGATTCAATAGGTATTGTCGAATCCTCCTCATGAGAATCTCTTGTTAGATTTGTTTCTTCTGAAGAAGCTTCTTCAGTTTGACTTTTTTTTGGTCGATTAATATCTTTTGTACTCTTTTTATCAGACCACATAATATCCGTATCAATACCTATAATAAAACCATTATCGATATCAATATTGGAACCTGCATAAACTCCCCCTATAAAACCAGAAAGTTTAGGTAAATCCTCCTTTCCAATTGGATTCCATATCCCCGTCTTATCTTTTAAATAACTTGCAGTTGTTTTACCTGAAAAGCTACCAATCTGTCCTCCAAGATAAAATCCTGTCCAAGAAAAAGCAGGAACTGCAATAACAGGAACAGGCTGTTCAGGAGTAACGATATCTGCCGCCTGTACTACAGAAATTGAAATTAAAGAAAAGATAGATGTTGAGACTAAATACTTTGTAATCATAATTGCTCCCTTAAAAGCTAATGTGATACATAAATATTAGTAAATCGTTTCACATTTTTTTTTAAAAATCTATAGCAAAAATGACACATTTACAAAAAAAATAAAAGTAGTTTTAATAAATAATATTATAAAAAAATTTAAATATGCTTTATATTTCCATTAATTGTTACATTTATATTTTATAGCTTTATATTAAGCATTATTATCCAGAATTATACAAATAATTATAATGTCAATTTTTTGAAAAAATGAGATATGTAATCAATAAAGCTTTTTGTCATATTGATTTCAATATTTTGGTATTATTAGTGTAATGAGACATAATTTCTATAAGTTTTTATATAAATCTGTACGATAAAAACACCCTTGCATATATTCTTGTGTTGAATATCTCTTAATTCATAAATGTATCTGATATACAGCTGCTTAATAAAAGCCCCATATGCTTTTATCATACACATGAAATAAGGCTCATAAAGAATATCATTCACTAAACTAGTCACACCTCGCTTTTTGTATAAAGAATGGCACCTAGAATAGCACATTAACAGAGAAATTTTTTCATCACACTTGAGAAACTAGTAGAGAACTTCACTCTAACCCTCTCAAGCGTGTAATGAAATAAAAGACAAAAATTAATATATAAAAATCGAATTAATAATTTTTATTATTCTTATAGAATTATTTCAATGTTTCATGATTTTTTTAAAAACTGAACAGACCAATTGCCCAGTTTCTGCAATTAATTTTTCAACACGAAGCAAATCAGGTTCCCCAACATTATTTAATAAAAGGTCACTTAATCCAGGTGGCATATCATTGGGATCAAGAGAATCATTTAAACAAAGCCGTATAATTTGACTCAAATTTGTATAAAGACGATAGGCATAATGTAAATCAGCAATACACGACTGATTAAGAAAACTATTTGGTAAGTGATCTAAAATATCAGCTGTTGTTGCTCCAATTTGAAACTCAATGACATGCGTAATAAGAGAAAATTGAGCAATAAACTCCAAATCCATAATGCCACCAGACATCGTTTTTAAATCCCATTGATTTTTTGGCGGCTTTTCTTTTGCAATCAAGGAACGCATTTCACATACTTCTTTTGCAACTTCCTTCTTATCACGAGAAATAGCAATAATTGCACACACTTCATTTTCTAGCTTTTGTAAAAAATCAGGATCCCCTGCAATGCCTCGAGCCCTTGTTAAAGCAAGATATTCCCATATCCATGCTTCTTGGCGATAATACTTTTTAAAAAATGGAAAAGAAACAGCAACAGGTCCTTTATTACCTAACGGCCGTAACCTTAAATCAACGACATAAAGAACACCTTGGCTTGTAAGAGTGGATAAAGCCGAAATGAGGCGCTGTGCTAAACGCGTATAATATTGAGAGATATAAAGAGGCTTTTCTCCATCAGATATTTCTGCATCATCATCGTGTTCATAAAGTAAAACGAGGTCAACATCAGAATCTGCCGTTAATTCGCGACTTCCAAGCTTCCCCATACCCAATATGCCAACACGCCCCCCTTTAATATTACCATGAAGACGAGAAAATTCCTCTTGAACGGCAGCAAATGTTTTTGTAATCATAAGATCAGCAAGCGCAGTAAAAGCAAAACCCGCTTTTTCTCCTGTAATTGCACCATTCAAAATTCGAATACCAATTAAAAAACGTTGTTCATCTGCAAAAATTCTTAAATGGTCGAGAATTTCCTCATAAGGAAGAATATTTTCAAGAAAATATTCAAGCCGTTTTTCTAAATACGTTTTTGTTGGTAATTCTGAAAGAATATTCGGATCTAACATTCCATCAAAAACATGGGATCTGCGTGTAATAATTTCTGCAAGACGTGGAGCAGCACCCATAATAAGGACAAGCATATCCAAAAGAGAGGGATTAGACTGCAAAAGACTAAAAAGCTGAATTCCTGAAGGTAAGCCCTGTAAAAAACTATCAAAACGCAACATCGCCTCATCAGCTCGTTTTGTCCCACCAAAAGCTTTCAAAAGAGCTGGCGTTAATTCCGTTAATCTCTCGCGTGCTTCAGCTGATTGCGTTGCTTTATAACGACCACAATGGAGAGTACGCATAATACGACAAATATCACTTGCTCTTTCAAAGCCTAAACGGCTTAACGTTATTAATGTCTCCGGATCATCTTCTTCACCTGTAAAAACTAAATTACCAATTTCTAAACCAAGTTCTTGCTCATTCTCAAACAGTGCTGCATAATGTTTTTCAACAACCTGAAGTGTTTTTAATAAATCACGGATAAAACTGCTACTGTCTTGATAACCCATTAAATAGGCAACACTCGTGAATTGAGCAATATCATTTGGAAGAAGGTGTGTTTGTTCATCGAAAAGCATCTGAATACGATGTTCCACATTTCGAAGAAAAGCATAACTTTTTATAAGGCTATTTCTTGTTTTCTCACTAATCCAACCAAGCGTGTGAAGTTCTGCTAACATTGCAACTGTCTGACGTCCACGTAATTGAGGAAAACGCCCACCGGCAATGAGCTGTTGTGTCTGCACAAAAAACTCAATCTCACGAATACCACCACGACCTAACTTTATATTATGCCCATAAGCTGCAATTTGACCGTAATTTTTATGCGCATGAATTTGACGTTTGATCGAATGAATATCAGCAATAGCAGCGTAATCTAAATATTTCCGCCACACATAGGGAAAAAGCTCTTTAAGAAAGTTAAAACCTGCCCTCTTGTCGCCAGCAACTGGACGTGCTTTAATCATGGCTGCTCGTTCCCAATTTTGCCCACGCCCTTCGTAATACCGCAAAGCAGTCCTTACTGGTAAGGCCAAAGGGGTTGATCCTGGATCTGGACGAAGCCGAAAATCAAGACGAAAAACATATCCTTCCGCAGTGCGTTCTTGAATGATACGGATTAATCGGCGTACCATTTTAGAAAATACGTCAACACTTTCAGAAAGATTACCAATATGAGGTGATGTTTCATCAATGAAAACAATAAGATCAATATCAGAAGAATAATTAAGTTCCTCTGCTCCTAATTTTCCCATCCCTAAAATAATTAAACCACAGTCTTTTTCTGGATTCTCACGGCTTAATAAATTGATCTTACCATGATCATGCGCTTCTCTTAATAGAAAACGCAGCGCTACACTTAATGCTGCTTCGCCCAAACGTGTCAACCAAACACATGAAACTTCGTAAGTAAAAACACCACTCAAATCAGCTAAAGCAATGAGAACATGCGCTTCTCGTTTTTTGCGCCTTAAAGCAGCCATCAATGAAGTTTCATTTATAGTTTCATCCTTATCAATAGCCGTAATATCATCTATAATTTCGCTCAGCCTTGTTTCTATATCAACATTTAATAAAGCACTAAGATATGATGGATTGGCAATTAAAACCTCACGCAAAAAAGGAGATAAGGTTATAATTGAACTGATAAAATCAATCTGCGTTCCACTCTCTGAAATAAGGGAAAGAAGCGATTTTAAACCTTCTTTCCTTGCTTGTTCTTCCATGTCTTTTAACCATTGGGAACCACTTTTATCGAGAGGGCATAAAGGGAGAAGCTGTGTTTTTAAAAAAGCTTGTTTCGTCTGCGCTCCCTTGAAAAGCATTTTGCCTTCCTTTCTATTGCTTTATACTTTTAAAATAGTTGTTACGTATGAAAAGGGAAAAGTGAAGAAAAATATCTTTAAGGAAATAACAAAACAGCCCTAAGCCCTGGATTTGCATTTTCAAGTAACAATTCACCCCCATGAAGCTTCATAACGGCTTTTGCTATACTTAAACCAATCCCAAACCCAGGTTGTGTGCGGCTTTCTTCAAGACGAACAAATCGTTCTGTCACTTTTTCAAGTTTATCCTCTGCTATTCCTGGTCCATTATCGCTCACAACAACTAATAAATGTTCATCACGATATTCCATTGATAAGCAAACCTCCGCTTTCCTTTCACCTTTAGACGCATATTTAATGGCATTATCTATAAGGTTAAAAATTGATTGTGCAACAAGCTCACGATTTAACTTAAGCTCTTTATCAAATATATTCCCCAACCGAAGTAAAACACCTGACTCTTCAGCAAAAGGTTCGTAAATCTCAACAGCATCTTCAAGGATCAGTTTCATATTCATCATTTCAAGATGCTCAATTGCACTGCTGGCCTCAATACGTGAAATCATTAAAATTGCATTGAACGTACAAATAAGTTGATCTGATTCTGCAATAACCCTATCAAGGACCTGACGATATTCAAGCTTTGTCTTATTTCCTGAAAGCGCCTCTTCAGCGCGATTTCTAAGACGCGTTAACGGCGTTTTCAAATCATGAGCAATATTATCTGATACTTGACGTAAACCAATATTTAACTCTTCAATGCGGTCTAACATAACATTAAGATTAGTTGACAATCGATCAAACTCATCCCCTACTCCAGAAACAGGTAAACGCCCACTGAAATCACCATCCATCAGGCGCTGTGATGCAGCCGTTACATGATCAATCCTTTGTAAAGCTCTCCTGCCAACAAAAAACCATATGAGTAAAGCGCCTCCAACCATTGCAGCAAGTGCAATGATCACAGCTTTACGAATAACCACTGCAAAACGTTCTGGCTCATCCAAATCGCGTCCTATAAGAATCTTCATAGCATTAGGTAAATCAACAATAACCGCCAAAGCGCGATGTTCACTTGTTTTGCCATGTTCTCCAAAACGAGAATACAAAAAAGAGGTAGAAATAAAACCACTCTGATTCAAAAGACCTAATTCAATACGTGCTACATTTCCTGCTAAAATACGCCCCATAGAATCCGTGACAAGATAAAGAAATGCTCCTGGTTGTCTTGAACGATAATCAATAGTGCGCATTAATAAGGATAATCCCCCATAATTATAAGCATTTTCAATATACTTTAATTCTTCATGTAAAGCCTGTTCAGTTTGCTCTGTTAACAATGAAGCAGAAAATGCCGTCATATAAATAGAAAGTCCTGTTGCCACCAAGCCAAACAATAAAATGTAAAGTGCTGAAAGCCTTAGCGCCGTCGTGCGCATTATATTAATCAAACGATTCATGCTTTGTTATCTGGTGCTTTCAGCATATATCCAGCTCCACGCACGGTATGGAGAAGGGGAACATCAAAATCTTTTTCAATTTTGGCTCTCAAACGGGAGATATGGACATCAATAACATTCGTTTGTGGATCAAAATGGTAATCCCAAACATTTTCCAAAAGCATAGTGCGTGTAACAACCTGCCCCGCATAGCGCATCAAATATTCGAGTAAACGAAACTCTCGTGGTTGCAATAAGATGTTTCTATCACCCCGTTTTACCGTATGTGCTAACCGATCAAGCTCAAGATTACCTACACAATAAACAGTTTCTGCTTCTTTAGGATTTTTCCGCCGTTGTAAAACTTCAACACGCGCAAGAAGTTCAGAAAAAGCATAAGGCTTTGTCAAATAATCATCTCCCCCTGCACGCAACCCCGTTACACGATCATTAACTTGCCCTAAAGCCGACAGGATAAGAACCGGTGTTTCATTGCCTTTAGCGCGCAATTCAGCAATAATAGAAAGACCATCACGATGCAAAAGCATTCGGTCAACAACCATAACGTCATAATTTTCCGTGGTCGCTAAAGCGTATCCCGTATCCCCATCATAAGCAACATCAACAGAATGCCCTACTTCCAAAAAAGCCTTTTCGAGATAATGCCCCGTCTCATGATCATCTTCAATAACGAGTATCTTCATAAAACGTATCTCCATTATTTTATTATGTTGTAGGACAAACATTTAATAAACATTTGTCCTACAACTAAAGCCTTATTTTTTCAAAATTGGAAGAGCAACAAAACGATTTTGATCATTTGTTCGCACTTGTAAGAGTATAGCCTTTCGTCCTAACTGCTGAGCATTTTTGATTGTGCTAACAATATCAGAGACTTTTTTAACTGGTTTATTATTTACTGTCACAATGGTATCACCAGGGCGTATCCCTTTATCTGCAGCATCTGAATCGGTATCGACATCCGTTACGACAACCCCTACACCATCATCAGAAGGTATAACAATCAGACCATAATCTTCCAATGTTTCATCTAAATCACCCCGTTCATTTGAATGTTTTGAAGCCTCTTTCTTACTTTCATCTTCAGACATTGAAGCGAGTTTAACCTTGATACTTTCCTCCTTACCTGATCTCCAAATCCCTATGGTTACCGTTTCTCCTGGTTTAATATTTGCAATACGTTTCGCCAACTCACGCGCATCAGCAACCTTTTCATTATTCACTGAAATAATTACATCACCCGCTTTAATACCAGCCTTTTCTGCCGGTCCTTTTAACGGATCAGTGACCAAAGCACCTTTGGCTTCTTTTAAACCTATTGAATCGGAAATCTCCTTTGTTACTGGCTGAATCTGAACACCTAACCAACCACGTTGAACTGAACCTTTTTCAATAAGTTGTTGTACAACCTGTTTTACAGTCGCTGCCGGAATAGCAAAAGCAATCCCAACATTTCCTCCAGAAGGAGAAAAAATTGCTGTATTAACCCCAACAACCTTTCCATTCAGATCAAATGTTGGACCACCAGAGTTTCCTCTATTAACAGCAGCATCAATCTGAATAAAATCATCGTACACACCAGTGCCAATATCACGTCCACGTGCAGAAACAATACCTGCTGTCACAGTTCCACCAAGGCCAAATGGATTCCCAATGGCAACAACCCAATCCCCAACACGAAGCTTTGAATCATCACCAAAATCAACATAGGAAAATTTTCTTTTATCACTCACTTTTAATACAGCAAGGTCGGTTTTGGGGTCTTTCCCAATAAGCTTTGCGTTCAATTCTGTACCATCATCAAGAACAACAGTATAACTTGTTCCGTCAGAAATCACATGGTCATTGGTTACAATGTAACCATCAGACGAAATAAAAAAACCCGATCCAAAAGCAATAGGACGGAGTCTCCGTGATTGGTGGGAAAATTTATTTTTAGGTTTATCAAAATCATAAAACTCTTTAAAAAATCTTTTCAAAGGATGCTGATCTGGTAATTGATCAAGTCCTGGACCACTAAAAAAGTTGCTAAAGAACCTATCTTCTTTCTTTTTATTGCTCTTTACTTGTACTGCTACAACTGCTGGTTTCACTTGAGCAACAATATCGGCAAATCCCTGTTGTTGCATTAACGAAGTAAATACAGAACTTGCATGAGCCTTTGTCATCAACAAGCTTGATGTACATCCACTAAAAAACAGTGCACTTTCCAATATCGCAGAAAAACTCACTGCGACAAACGTTTTAAAGAAAGCCTTTTTAACCATTTACTCTATGCTCCTATTCAATCATACCTTTATTCCAATTGCGATCACTTATAAAATACTAGACCTTACCGTTTTCTGTCTAAATTATTAAAGTTTTGTAAGGTTTCAGTATACCCTAATATAATTATAATAAGATTGTATGCTCATTGCAGATGAGCCGATTGTTTCTTTTATGTAATATCTTTTTTAATGCAATGGCATTTTTGACTGTTCTTTTTCATTCAGATAACTCATTATTTTCTCATGATTATTCCGTTTTAAGTGAAAAAATATGATATTTGCGCCAATGATGATAATAATCAAAGGCGAAAACCATAAAAACCAAGTTATTTTATTCAATGGTGGTTTCAAGAGAATAAATTTACCATATCGTTCAACAAGAAAGTCAGTGACTTGCTGATTACTATAGCCCATTTTTAGCCTTTCCCGAATTAAAAGCCGTAAATCACGTGCTAGAGCAGCATCTGAATCATCAATTGATTGATTTTGACAAACCGGACAACGTAAATGTGATGAAATATGGCGTGCTCTCGCTTCAAGAACCTTATCCTTTAAAATCTCATCCGGCTCTACTGCTATTGCTAATCGAAAAGGAAATGTTGCAATTAAAAAAAATAAAATCCAAAGATTTTTTTTCATCTCAATGTTTTTTCCAAAAATTTAAAGCAAGCAGTACCCTATTATACATGCCAATGCGAAACCAATATCCCAGAAGAGAAAGACATCCGCCTATAGCCATCATGAATGCCCCTAACCAAATACATATTACATAAGGCTTCCACCATATGTGTACAACAAGACCCCGATTATCGGTATGTCCTGGTACAATATATAGCTGCGATAAGCCATAATTTTGAAGACCAACTTCTGTTGTTGATGTATTTTGGCTTGAATAAAATCGCTTTGAGGCTGTTACATGACCCACAATGTTTTTATTTTCATATATTTTAAAATAAAACTCCATTGCCGAATAATTCGAACCAACACCATCATACACTGCATCAAAATGAAGCGTTTTATCCGCTATCGTCACCCTATCCCCTACGTTCATGATTAAAATACGTTCTTGCCCAAAACTTGCCACACAAACAATACCAAATAATGTAACACCTAACCCCATATGTGCTATTGCTGCACCAAAAGTAGACCATGGCAATCCAAGAAATCTCTTAACGCGTACTGAAAAAGCTCTCTTGCCATATCCACTCTTTCCCCATAGATCCGCTAAACTGCCTAAAAAAACAAATGCTGAAAGCCCAATCCCTAAAACTGCAAAAATATCACGCAAAGATGTCGCATAAAATATTATAAAACAGACGATGCCAACCAATACAAAAACAAACCATAACCGTTCAAAAACTGCAAGAAAATCACCGCGTTTCCATGCCATCATTGTCCCAAACGGAACAAACAACAACAGCAAAACCATTAGCGGTCCACAGGTAAGGTTAAAAAAAGCAGCCCCTACAGAAATTTTTTGTCCTGTTAATATCTCAATAAAATAAGGATAAAGCGTACCAATCAATACTGTTGCTGTTATTGTTGTAAGTAACAAGTTATTTAAAACAATAAACCCTTCACGTGAAATTGGTTGAAAAAAATTTCCTGTTTTTAAAATAGGAGTGCGCAAAGCAAAAAGAAGAAAAGCCGCTCCCGTAAAAAAAAATAAAAGCGCAAGAATTGCTTGCCCCCGTACTGGATCAACAGCAAAACTATGAACAGAAACTAAAAGCCCCGAACGCACAAGAAAAGTTCCCATCAGAGAAAGGGAAAAAGTAAGCAGCGCTAAAAACAAAGTCCAACTTTTCAATATTTCTCGTTTTTCGAGAACAAGAGCAGAATGTAAAAGAGCCGTTCCTGAAAGCCAAGGCATAAACGAAACATTTTCAACAGGATCCCAAAACCAATAGCCCCCCCATCCTAGCTCATAATAAGCCCAATAGGAGCCAACCATAATACCCAATGTCAAAAAACACCAAGAAAGTAAAAGCCATGGACGAATCCCACGTGCCCAAATTCTATCAACATGTCCCATAATCAATGCCGCAACGGCAAAAGAAAAACAAAGTGAAAAACCGACATAACCTAAATAAAGTAGCGGTGGATGAATTGCTAATGCGATATCTTGTAAAAGAGGATTGAGACCATTTCCCTGTAATGCTGGTGGATTCACACGTAAAAATGGGTTGGATACAAAAAGAATAAATAAAAGAAAAGCACTTGTAATCCAACTTTGGCAAATTAAAACAAGCGTCTTAAAATCTTCTGGAAAACGTTGGCTAAAAAAGGCCATCAATGCACTAAAAAAAGCAAGACTTAAAACCCATAACAACATAGAGCCTTCGTGGTTGCTCCAAACACCTGTAATTTTATAGAGCATCGGTTTTTCTGAATGAGAATTTTCAACAACGTTCAAAACAGAAAAATCAGATACGACATAAGCATAAATTATCACTAAAAAAGATAAAAGCAGTAATGTAAAAGTGATATATGCTAGAGGAACAGCTGTTTGCATTAACAAACGCTCTCTCCACCAAACACCTAAAGCAGGTAAGAACGCTCCTAATAAGCTTACTGAAAATGCTGCAGCTAAAAAAATATGACCCAGTTCGACAAGCACAATCGAATTATTTCTCCATACCGTAATGTTTTTTCAAACGATCAGCTGTTTCTTTAGGCATATAAGTTTCATCATGTTTTGCTAAAATACGTGTCCCTATAAAAAAACCCTGTTTATCGAAATGCCCTTCTACAATCACCCCCTGACCTTCACGAAAAAGATCTGGTAAGGCACCGTTGAAAACCACTTTTTCATGTTTTTTGTTATCCGTTACAAAAAAAATAACGCCTCTCTCTCCAACATATTGAACAGTTTCCTTTTCAACAAAGCCACCCAAACGCAAAGGGCGCCCTGTTAAAATATCTTCTCTTGTAATTTCAGAGGGCATTCTAAAAAAACTGACCGCATGACGCATTGCATATACTATAAGACTTGCTGCAATTGTCATAACCAAACAACATAATAATATGATCAGCAAGCGCCTTTTTTTTCGCTGCTCTAAAATAACCTTCAACGAAGAAGAATTCTTTAAAAATTGACTTTTCATAGACACTCTACGAAAAAAATTTAAATATGTTATAATTAAGTATCAATATTTTATTTTTTTTAAGAGCTTTGCACATCTTCTACATAGGTGCAACTTTTTATCCAATACCTCACCTTTGCTAACAAACTTATCAATATCTTTCTTCCTTTTTTAGTTTTACAACCAATTTTTATTTAACCTATAACCACTTATATCGCGCTCTTTACATTCTTCATTTCTATTCCTTAGTCTTCTTCACAAACACCTACTTCTAAGAGATTACTTCTCTTGTCTTTCTAAACAGCACTTCCCTTTATATTTCATCATCTCAATTGGCGATGATTGCTTTTCTTTGTATGCTCACTCGATAAATCACGTAACTGAATCATCATTTTTTTTACACGTGATTGTCCTGAAAAATTTTCAGGCATTGTATCAAGAAAGCTTTGTAAAAATTGCACTGCCTGCGCAGTTTTTCCTGCTTGATGCAATGCATCGGCCAACAATAAACGTGGATAAAAATCTGTTGGCGCTAAATCTGCTGCTTTTTGAAAAGCATTTTGTGCTTCTTGTGTTATCACTCCCCCTTCATAACCAACCAATGCTAAACCATATCCTACAAGCCTTGGAGCTGTTTCTCCATTCAAACGAAGTGCGTCTAAATAAGTATTCACAGCCTCTTGAAAAAGGCTTTCTTCGAGATACCCTACCGCTAACGCATCTGCTAGCTTGCCATCATGAGGTGCACGGAAAAAAAGCACTTGTAAACGAATAAGCTTTTCTTGCTTACTAAGAGTTTTAGGATCCTTATCCATTAATTCGCTAAAAAAATAACTTTTCACTTCTGGACTGCCTGTCAGACCATAAATATTCCATGTCATAAGAAGAACAAATAAAATACTTAAAATCTTAAGAATATTTCTTTTTTTATAATGGATATAAAGCTTGTTAAACTCAATCGTATGCTTATGACTTCTATAGCCATCCACGGTTTGAACTTTCCATTCTTTCTTTATATCATCGTCAAAACGTAGTGAAAGAAAAAGAATACTTGCCAGAAAAGTCAGAAAAAATGCTGCAAAAATTAATAAGAGCATATCATTTTTTTCCAATACGCACAGAGAATGACTCGCTTACATTTCACCATCTTCATGAGAAGAGTGATGTGAATTGATAAAAATTCATTTTTTCATGGAAAATATTATAAAATCTATTGTCCATTTTTCTTATATATATCAATTAAACAAAGGAACTAAAAACAATGTTTCCCTACTCTTTATGTATTATCTGAAAATACTGCTTTACAAACTTTATAGACATTTCTTGCTTAAGGCGAAAATATGTTATTCTCCCATCTTAGGTAATAAAACTTTTGCATACAACCCACCCAAATCAGAACGTGATAAAAAGAGCTTGCCACCATATTCACTGACCATATCTGAAACAATTGCTAGCCCTAAACCTGCCCCTAGTTTACTTTCATTAAACCGCCGCCCTCTTTTTAATGCTTCCTCCATTTTGTCTTCTGTTAAACCAGGGCCATCATCTTCTACAAAGATACTAAAATATTCTGTTTCTTCAACATTTTCTTCTAAACAACAAGAGATCAAAACCTTTGCTCGAGACCACTGAGTAGCATTTTCAATCAAATTCCCTATAATTTCTTCTAAATCTTCCTTCTCTCCAGAAAAAACAATATCATCAACATCCATAATAAATTGAATTTGTTTTTCAGGATTAAGCTTTTTCATAACCCGCACTAAACGTTCAAGCACACTGCGAACAGACGTATGATAGACAATACTATCGCATTGTGCTGCAATCCGCGCACGCTGAAGATAATGATTGATTTGAGCTTGCATTATTTGCGTTTGCTCTCTCAACAAACAAGCCTTTTCTCCGCGCATCTTATCTATCTCATTCATAATCACGGATAGAGGCGTTTTCAATGAATGCGCAAGATTACCAACCTGTGTGCGAAATCGCTCAATAATACGCTGATTATTATTAATGAGAGCATTCATCTCTTGTACAAGCGGCATTACTTCGCTTACTAAATCCGTATTCACATAGTGAACTTTTCCTTCGCGAATATCATTCAATGCGCGTCGAATAAGCTTCAACGGTTGAAAACTAAAGAAAATAATAGCAATATTAATAAGGACACTCCCGATACCAAAACTCCAAAGAAAAATTTGCAAAGTTCGCTTAAATTCCTTTACCTGGGCATGAGCTTCATCGATATTCCCAACAAGCCGAAAACGTGCAATATGATTTTCATTATCAAGAACAACATCACTTTCAATCACTTGTAGCTTTTGACCATTGTTCCCCTTTATCCGATAAGAGCGAAAGAACTTATTGTCAAAAGGTATATCAACATCACTTGGTGTAAATATCTCGCCTGTTCCCAATGAGGGGGATGTCAATCTTCCTTTTAAATTATGGGATATCGCAACAACTTCCCAATACCATCCTGTTGTTGGGTCAGAATAACGAATATCATCAATCCCAGCCCCTCCTCTCAAAGTACCTTCCGATGACACCGTCACTGTTGCAATAAGACTGTAGAGTTGAGCAGAAAGAATACGCTCTAGGCTTTGTTCAGTTGAACGTTTATAAAATAAAATACTTACTGCAGAAATCGATAAAAGAGAAATAACAACCCATAATGTTGATAAGACCATAACACGTAAACTGAGAGATCGAGTAATTACAAAAAAGAACCTCCTACACCAATTATTCTCTTCGAAAGTATTCATTAATCACCTAGCGTTCTCACGCGATACCCCATTCCTCGAATAGTTTCAATCAAATCCACTCCAAGCTTTTTCCGTAACCGACCTACAAAGACTTCCACCGTATTCGAGTCCTTATCAAAATCCTGATCATAAAGATGTTCAGTAAGCTCTGTTCTTGAAATGACCCTGTCACAATGATGCATGAGATACGAAAGCAGTCTGAATTCATAAGATGTTAGTTTAATCAACTGACCATCCACAAAAACACGAGACGTCTTCGTATCCAACAAAACATTTCCGCAACATAATACACTTGTCGCATGTCCCGTAGCGCGACGAATTAATGCTCGTAAACGCGCCATCACTTCCTCCAAATGAAATGGCTTCACAACATAATCGTCAGCCCCAGCATCAATACCGTGCACCTTATCAGACCAACGGTCTCGCGCCGTTAGCATTAAAACAGGCATGGAGTGCCCTTCTTGACGCCATTTTTCAACAACACGAATACCATCAATATACGGTAAACCTATATCAAGTATCACCGCGTCGTAAGACTCTGTGCTCCCTAAAAAATAAGCCTCTTCACCATCGAAAGCACTATCGGAAACATATCCTGCACGTCTTACAGCTTCTGCTAATTGATGATGAAGATTCCGATCATCTTCAACGATTAAGATACGCATCACAACACCATCTGCCAAAAACTAATCAGCAGGAACAAAAAACTCAACACGACGTAACTTTTCACCATTACGGGCTGGTACAACAATCACAATTGCACACATGCCCTTTCCATCCTGAATAACTGGGTTTGAACGAACGAGAACCCCGCTCTCTTGCGCGGCAACCTTCTTACCTACTTCAGCGCACCCAGAAGCTAGAACAGAATCTGCTCCTAAAAAAGCTGCTATTATTACGAACAAGAAATTTTTTTTCATCATAAATATTTCAATAACCCACCTCTTCTCTTCCTTGATAAAGGATAAAAGAAATAATGGTTTTTGGAGTCGATTTAAAAATCACAAATGGAAATAATTTATCCTCTATCTTACAGACGAACGCATTAACATTACTCTAAATTAAAAAAAACTCAAAACAAAATATTTTTAATAATGAGAATAAAATTTATTAGATAAAATCTTAATACACTATCTTACGAAAAATGAATAATTCTAAAATAAACTCTTTCTTTGTTAGCACTATAGCAAAAAAATACTTCTACTCCATATAATTATTGTAGATTTGTTTGGTTGTATTTCTTTGCCATAGGCTCTCTTTAAATGTTTGATTTTTTTAAAAAAAAGAAAAGGCAACACCGTAAGCCATTTCACAGTCCTGCTCTCATTGAATTAGACGCACGATTAGATACAGCGCTTTATCACATTCGTTCTGCTAACAGTTTTTTCTGGAAAAAGGCAAAAATCATCTCACAAAATTTTCATCTTCAAGGATGGAAACGTTTTATCGTTGAAGTTCTCGATGAAATACTGACATTAGGGTTGATGGGATTTACTCTTTTCACTATTTTGGGCATTTCTGTTTTTGAACTGACCAAAACAGATTGGTCTTCTCCTAAAAACTTTTCCATTCTTTTTCTAGATCGCTATGGAAATTCCATTGGGCACCGTGGTGCACTGCCGGCGATCTCTGTCCCCGTTGAAGAAATGCCTGACACTGTCATTAAAGCGGTTCTTGCTACAGAAGACCGTCGTTTTTTCGATCATTGGGGTATTGATTTTCAAGGACTTACACGGGCAATTTCACAAAATATGCAAGCTAAAGGTGTAGTGCAAGGTGGTTCAACTCTCACACAACAATTGGCTAAAAATTTATTCTTAACAAACGAGAGAACCATAACACGTAAAATCAAAGAAGCTTATCTTGCTCTTTGGCTAGAAGCAAATTTTAGCAAAAAACAGATTTTGCAACTTTATCTTGACCGCGCCTATATGGGAGGAAACAATTTTGGTATTGCAGCAGCTGCAAAATTTTATTTTGGAAAAAACATACGTCATGTATCTTTAAGTGAATCTGCTATGTTAGCAGGACTCTTTAAAGCTCCAACAAAATATGCTCCTCATAGTCATCTCTTTGCTGCTCAAACACGTGCCAATGTAGTCCTTTCTAATCTTGTTAATAGTGGTTTTATGACGAAGAGCCAGATTATCAATGCGCATCGCCACCCTGCTAGGGCACTTCCCCAAATAGAAAATAATCAGGCTGATTATTTTCTTGATTGGGCATTCGAGGAAGTCAAAAAAATGCGTAATCAACTTCCAAGCCATAGTTTAATTATTCAAACGACCCTTGATCCGAATATTCAAAAAGCAGCAGAAGAATCAATTGCATATCATTTACATCAATATGGTCAACAATATCGCGTAACACAAGCTGCCACTGTTATACTTGATAATAACGGTGCCATATGCGCAATTGTTGGGGGACTAGATTATAAAAAAAGCCAATTTAACAGAGCAACACAAGGCGGACGGCAAACTGGTTCTTCATTCAAACCCTATGTTTACGCAACCGCACTGGAACACGGGCTGTCTCCCTCAACAATTGTTTTAGATGCTCCCATCAATTGGGGGGGGTGGACACCAAAAAATAATTCTGGTCGTTATTTGGGGAAAATTGATTTAGCAACAGCTTTAGCTTTTTCCATTAATACAGTCCCTGTGTATCTCACCTATCAATATCTTCACCGCGATACCCAACCCATTATAGATCTCATCAAGAATATGGGGATTAACGCGCATATTTTATCACACAAAACGATGGTTCTTGGCACTTCCAACATGACCCCCATGGATCAAGCAACTGGCTTTAATGTCTTTGCGAATGGCGGGATAGCTGGTAATCGGCACGGGTTCACGCAAATCAGAACAATCGATGGACATGTGATATGGGATTTCGAGCATAACGGAAATAAGTTACACCGAGTTCTCAGCAGACAATCAGCTGCCTATATGAACCAAATGATGGTGGGTGTCACAACACGAGGGTCTGGTAAGCGTGCTGCTCTGCCTATGACTCTTGTCGCTGGGAAAACTGGAACATCACAATCCTATCGTGATGCTTGGTTTGTTGGCTTTACAGGCAATTATACTGGAGCAGTATGGATGGGAAATGATAACTTTTCACCGATGAATCGTGCTTTTGGGGGTGGAGTTCCTGCCATGATATGGCATCGCATCATGCTTGCTGCACACCAAAATATTATGCTCAAACAACTCTATGGTGTTAAAGATTCTCTTCTTCCTTATCATCCCCCAATACTTTCCTCCCATGTAGATTCTGAATTTTTTTCCCCAACACCCTCTACGCTTTCTCCTGAAACATTGAATATTGTGCGATTGATTAACAAAGATCTGAAAAAACCATCTGCAATTTCGTTGAAGATGAAAACAACTGGAGATTCAACATTTTGAATTCAAAATATTCTATGATGTTTTTTAATATCACCATTTTCTTTTTTATCTTCGCTTTTTCCATTTTATGTGGAAAACTGAGTGTCGATTACGTGCTCAATTCCTTTCATCATTTTGGACTCTTTAGAATTGGAAAATGGAATGCTTATCCACAAATGGGAACCGCCAATATGGATCCTTATACCCGCGCCCACACCGCTAAACGAGGCATAGTTTCACTCGGACGCACTGAAGGTCTTCAATTCCAGATTTGGCAAGACAACCAAGGGCGTCCACTCCACCCCCACTGTCATTATTTGCTCAAAGGCACCATCCCTGAAACCCGTCTTTTTACCCTTTATACAGCTAACAAGTCCCTTAAACCCTATACTTCATCGAAAGAAATACCTTTTGAACTCCACACTGACAATATTATCTATGAGCATGATGGCTCATTGCGCATCAATATTTCACCTACACCGCAAGCCGGCAATTGGCTTGCAACAGTTAGTCAAAAAGAATTCGGGCTTATCCTTACCTTATACGATACCTCAATCATCTCTGCAACGGCATTACAAAAGCTTACAATGCCCTCAATAGAACAAATTCCATCAGGACAAATAAATTGTGACTAGATTCATTTATATCGCACTTCTTGCAATCATTGGCGCTATTATCGTTCATATTTTCGTTCTCTTTCTAATCCCCTATTGGGCACAAGATAATATATGGACAGCACTTAAAAAATCCGGCGCCCCTTATCAATTTGTTGCTTTTACTCCCGATAATCCTATTCAACAATCTGCTGATCCACTCTTTCTTCTTAAAGTCTGCAGATTTAATCTTGAAAATGGACCTATTCATTTAAGAGCTTTGAAAACACGACAATTTTGGTCATTAGCAGCTTACACACACAACGGAATTATTTTCTATAGCCTTAATGACCGAACAGCCCCTGATAATACACTCGATCTTATTATTGGAAAACCAATACAAATAATAGAACTCAAAAAATCAAAACCTAAAAAAAATGCCAATTCAGTTTTGGTTGCTAAAAATTTGAATGAAGGTTTTGTCATTTTACGTATTTTTGCCCCTTTTTCACTTGCAAAAAAGGAAAGTGAAGCTTTCCTTTCATCTGCGACCTGCCGCATATTTTATGAATAAAAACGGACTAACCTCTCATTTGGACAACATCTTACTTTCTATACAAAATAAACGAAGCCTCTCAAAATGGTTATCTTTTTTCTCTATTAATCGAATATTCAAATTCAGGTTTGTCTGATTGTATATCCCTAAATTTTTATTGAGGTAGAATGAAATCTCTATTGCACATCATCATATCCTATTTGATACGCATTATCTGACAGAAAAAACTCCCCGCAATCAGAAGAGAAAAATCAAAATTCTAAATAAATATGCTACTAACAACCGTAAAACTTGTTATTTGAGTTTTTTCTTTTTATTTACAAACGTTTCCATAAAGTTCGCATCAATGACATGATAAACTATAGAAGAAATACTGATTACCTTCAATAAAGTGCGAAAATAATCGCTGGAAACTTATAAGACATTACGCATCCTTGACCTCAAAAATAAGTGCTTTATTTTTCTCTTATAAGCAGAAGCTTTTTGCAAGATATGCACTCTGAAAAAACTTGGCTTATAGTTTACAATTGAGGGGAAAAAACTTCATGAAGAAGAGATATGTTCGGTTCGTTGCAAGAGCAGCAGTATGGTCCCCTCGATTTGGTGGATTGGCGTTCTTTATTTTATTATTTTCAGTCATTTTACAACGTTTTTCCGTCATTAACGTAACCGACTTCATAATTTTGATAGGTATCTCTACTGGCTGTGTGATTATTTCTCTTTTTCTTGCTGTAAAAGCACTTTACAGCTTATGGGTCTATGGAGCCCTAGGGGGAATGAAAGCTTTAAAAGGAATCATTTATTCATTAATAACTGCTACACCATTGATGTTATTTTTTGGACTTTGGTTTACCTTACCGGCTCTTTACGATATTTCTACCGACACACAAAGCCCGCCAGCTTTTTTTCGCACAATACGTCCCAGCGATGCTTTACCGCTCAAGAGTGTATTGACTGAACAAGCAGCAATACAGATCTCACAATGGCCAGAAATGTCGGGGCGCCGTTATGATGGTTCACCTGATCGTATTCGCGAATCTGTTCTCAATGTTTTAGCAGCCTATGATTGGCCTGTTGTGGCACAACGAGAGTTTAAAGGTGAAGAAAATGCGCTTTATATTGAAACAATGGCAAAAACTTTTTACCTTGGTTTCATTTCAGACATTATCATTCGTTTAACTGATGAAGGGGATACTACTTTTGTTGATATGCGTTCTGCTTCTCGTTATTTACCAAGAGATTTGGGAACGAATGCTGCTTTTATTATCAATTTTATGGATGCACTTGATACAGAAATCGCCTCACTTCCTCTTTCTGAAGATAATGAGTAGAGGCTAGAAGTATAGTAAGTTACATTTACTAAATTAGCTTATTTCAAAAATAAATTTTGAGACGTGCGGAAACGAACAAATCAGTTATCGTCTCTCGACGGCCATAAGCATTACTGACAAGTTCTTTGAACACCCAAAAGCAACTTATAGCCTCTTTTTAGCGCGTGACATATAGATAAAATATTTGAATTCAAATTCTAAACTTAAATACTATAATTGATTTTACATATATTTTTTATGCTCAGAAATCTCATCATAAAAGTAGGAAAGAAGACTTCTCTAATAAGGAAATTAAGCATTTCTTACAGGCTTATTTTTCCAATGAAAATAGAAAAATATATCTTCATCAAGAAAGATGAAATACATTTATCATAAAATATGATGCATATGTAATATAGTTACAGAAAAAAATAAACAATAAAATACACATAAATTCATCTGTATTTTACAATAAATGATTATTTCAATTTTATAAAGAAATTTCATAATAATAAAAAAAATATATATTATTACAAATAATAGAAACTTATTTAAATGAAAATAATTTTTTATCAAACATAACTTAAATATAAATACTAATATCTAATATATTTAAACGCAACATAAATAAAACAAAACGCCAAAAATAACAAAAAGAACCCACTAAATGTCTTAATTGCTTCCTTTATACTATTTTTCCAACTGTCACCACTGTATCTATAAATTAATGAAAATGAAAATATAAAAATAAATATTGAAAATAAAATATCAAAAACATTATAAATTAATAGTGAAATAAGATTATTACCAATATACATAATAAACACCCGAAATGAATTTTTTATATAAAATATTATAATGCTATATATCTATAAAATAAATAAAATTAGACATATATTTATAAATATATGTCTAAAAAATTGATTTTTAAATATATTATTAAGAATTATCTACAAATCAAAAAATGTCAACGTGATGACCACACTCCTGAAACTTTTTCATAGGCCCTATAATAAGCCCTGCATCTCTGCCCATTTTATAACCTGCATATCCACCCGCTACAGCGCCTGTAACCGTACCCCATGCACCAGCTCGCGAGCCAGCGTATCCTCCATACAGAGCTCCCGCAACTCCTCCGAGGAGTCCTACCTCAATCTTCTCTGTTTGCGCGGCATGATAATAATCTTTAATACCACACGCTGTAGTTGAATGTGAACTGTTGTGTGAATCATGTGACGAGCTTGAACTAGCCATTTTTAGTCTCCTTTTAATTATTAAAAATAACTGTATCATAATGATGCAGCGGGAATTTCATTATTATTCATTTTATAATAAGTCAAACATAATTTGTATAAATAACAATAAAAATACTGCATAAACAATAAATACATTATGTTTATATTATATTTATACAAAATGTATATTTTGTATAAATATAATACTATTTACAATACTGTTTAAATATGCGACATCCATCGCTCTTTCTCTTAAACAAAATCATAAATTCAAATGAGTCATTCACAAGAAAAACTAGTATCGTTCTCTTGGTTTACAAGAACAACAAAGAAATATATCTATTATGTCATCGAACTCAGTTGCGTTGCTGTTGTTTTGCGTTTGCTGGGCTTGGTGAATCCTTTTATTTTTCAAGCGATTATCGATCGTATTCTCCCTTTTCAGCGTATTGAAAGTCTCTATGCTATCGTTGTCTTGATGGTTGCTATCATGCTGTTTAGCACTGCTCTTAGCACTCTATCAGGCTACTTAGGTGCTTATTTAGCCAATCGGCTTACGCTAGAATTTGGACGGCGCATTTACACCCATCTTTTAAGTCTCTCCTTGCCCACTTTACGCCGTTGGCAAGTGGGGGAACTGTTCACGCGAATCGGAGAGGTTGATACAATTCGCGGTTTTCTAACAGGAACCATCGCCACAACTGTTCTAAATGTTCTGTTCGCAATCATTTATCTTGCGGCACTCTTTTCCATTAGTCCGAAACTGACCTTTATTGTCCTTATTGTTTTACCCTTGCAAATGGGCTCTTTAGCACTAGTCGGTCCCTTCTTGCGCCGCCAATTACGCCGTGCTTTCACTCTGCAAGCTGCCCATCAATCGCGCCTCATTGAAAGTTTTACCAATCTTGAAGCCATAAAAGCGCATGTAAAAGAATCTGCTCATACGATACGCATGCAAGAAACTTTAGCTCGTAGTTTAGATCAAAGCCTTACAACCAGTAAATTGCATCTTCTCAATGGAGCCATGAGTCATATTTTTGGTGATCTTTTCACTATTTTTATTATCTTTTTTGGTGCTCAGGCAGTTCTTCAAAACCAGATTACGCTAGGACAACTTATTGCCTTTCATCTCCTCGCTGGAAATGTTTCTGGTCCTATCTTAAGCCTTGCATCCCTATGGGAAGAATGGCAGCATTTGAAAATCTCTCGTCTTCGTTTGGGCGATATTCTTAACTCCCCTTCAGAATGGAAAGAAGAAAAGCCGCCTCTTCAACTCAGCGCTCCTCCTCATCTTGAAGCCAACGATCTCTGTTTTTCTTATGGAGATAAGTCCATTATCAATCATCTTGATGTCTGTTTACAACCTGGGCAACCGATTATGTTACTTGGTCCTTCAGGGTGCGGAAAAACAACCTTGGCGAAGCTCCTTTGTGGACTCTACCCCCCAACAAGCGGAAAGATATTGATTAACGCCCAACCTTTACAGAATTTTGATGTCCGTAGCGTGCGTAAAACAATCGCGTATTTTCCTCAAAATCCTTGCCTTTTTTCCGGAACTATTCTTGAGAATATGCTTCTTGCTAAACCAGATGCCACTAAAGATGAAATCGACGCTGCACTATATGTTAGTGCTTGCCATGATTTGATTGCTCAGTTGCCTTTAGGACTCAATACTCAAGTAGGAGAGCAAGGTGGTTTTTTATCAGGTGGTCAGCGCCAACGCTTGGCTTTGGCTTGTTTCTTTCTGATAAATCCAAGCCTGCTTATTTTGGATGAACCTACTTCCGCATTGGATGACGCTGTCAGTGCACAAATTGTTGAGCATTTATATAAACTTTCACAAGATCGTATTGTTCTTGTTATTACCCACAAAAGTGACCTCTTTCCTCGGCATGCAACCGTCTTAAACTTTACTGATTTGGAGGCAAAAAATGGCAGATAAAGCTCCCTATTTGCGCCCTTTGTCACCAACGCTTCATATGGTTGTTGCTGTTTTGGTCACCTTATTTCTCTTTATTGTGATCGGCAGCTTTATCGCAAAAACAGAGATTGTTGCACGGGGGCAAGGAAGTGTTATTCCCACCGCTTACGTTCAGCTGGTCCAAGCGCAAAATACAGGACGCATTGAGAAAATTCTTGTAAAAGAAGGGCAATTTGTTCATCAAGGCGATCTCCTTATTCAATTAGATCCTCGTGAAGCCCTCAATGAGTGCGCACGTGTTCAAGCAGATATCGCGCAACAAACTCTTCAAGCACAAATCGCAACAGCTATTTTAACAGCTTTACATGAAAGTGATCCTTTGGATAAAGATTTTGTGACCAAAGGGCTTGCCTATCTGCCAGTTCCTCCTTCTGGCAACACGACTGCAAGAATAGAAGGGGAAAAACTCATTAGCGCTACCCTTCAATCTCTCCAAGATAAATTAAGAGCGCTAAAAGCACAGGCGGACCGCGTCGAGCGCAGCGGTGCAACACAACATGCGCAATTAGATAGGTTGGAAGATGATCGTCAATTAAGCCAAGGGAAATTAAAGGCTGCAAAAAGCCTAATGGAAACAAAAGTCATTAGCCAAGCAGTTTATTTAGAGCGTTTACATGACTTTAAAAATGTCGAGCATGAAATTTTAACCAATCAAAGACGTTTGGAAGAAAATGCCGCCGAAATAAACACCCTCCGCCAACAACGGAAAAGTCTCATTTCCGATGAAATCGCCCGCTATCGGCAACTTTCGCGTGAAACAGAACTGAATCTTCAAGGATTAAAAGCAAAGCTTGATAGCACTCAATACCATCTTGACCACTTATCACTTTATGCACCTGTTGATGGACGTATCGATGATTTAAGTATCCATACTTTGGGCGGCTTTGTAGAGGCTGGTAAAACTCTCATGCGCATTGTCCCTGGTGCCGGCGGACTCATTGTCGAAGCGTTTTTTGATAACAGCGATATCGGCTTTTTAGAAAAGGGCCAACGCGCTTACATCAAGTTTTCTGCCTTTCCGCCTGAACGTTTCGGTGTTATCCACGGTACAGTCGTTAATGTAGGCGCTACAGCACGCTATGATAAAGAAATTAATGGTGTCTACGCTGTTTTAATCAAAATTGACCAAGATCACATCACTTTGAATAACAAACAACTTAAATTTATCCCTGGCATGACTGTGACAACGGATGTCATTACCTCAAAACGGCGTCTCATTTCTTATTTCTTTGAACCTATCACCAAAATTTTAGAACAATCTCTAAAGGAAAGATAATGTCTGTAAATGAAAATCCATCACCATCACTCATAGATCCTCTTACAGCGTTAGGAGCTATGGTTGTTTTAATGCTTACATCTCCCTTATACCGCCGCTGGCGAATCTGGGATATCGAACGAAATTTAGGACCAGCTTTACAGACTGGGCAATATAAACTCTATAAAAATGAACGTGGAGAATTTTGTGCCTTTATCACTTGGGCTTTTTTAGATGAAAAAAATCATCAATCTATGCTTGAAAAGGGAGAGCTTTTGTCCGATGCGAATTGGCAAGGCGGAGAATATATGTGGTTTATTGATTGTGTGGCACCCTATGGACATGCTGCTGGTATGGTACGTGACATGCAGCGGCATGTGTTTCCTAATCAGCATTATTGCTACGCTGTTCGGCGTAATGAAGATGGTGGAATACGGAAAATCACCCGCTGGTGTTGCTATAGAGCAAAAAATCCAGTCAAATAGTTTTTCTAAAGCAAGTGCGCATAAATCATTTCCCCCTCGTCTTGTAGAAAAGAATCTTTTAAAAGAGCTTTTTGAGCAATAGCTATAGTAAAAGAAAACCTTACCATATTTAGAGCTACCCCACTACAAATGGGTGTTTTTCAGCTTACCAGACTTGCTATGAATAGCAACAAATGGTTAAGGGAGTAATCCACTCTCAAGCTGAACTTTGATTAACTAATTTCACTAGAATTGGCTGGGGTACCTGAATTCGAATCTAAATTTAATTGCAATAATATATTGATTTTATTTATATTTTTTTAAGGTTAGGGACCATATAATTAGGTTCGGGAATAGGATTTTCACACTTTCCTTTACAAAGCGCATTCTTTTTACCAGCTTTCTCTAATAATTCTTTTAATAGTCCTAAATCTTCTTCTGAAATAATGTTTATCAGTCTAGAAAACATACCAACAGCTTCACATCTGAATGTATCAGAAGGCTTTATAGTGAAACTTTTGCGACAAGCATCCGATTCTCTTCTCAAAATTTCTGCTACCTCTTGATCTAAAGTATAGAGTTCAATTATCTTTTCCTCCAGTCCTACAGGAACAGACTTTTTGCCAATTTCTACAGATGATAAAAATGCTACAGATATATCTAATTTTTTAGCCATATCTAAAAGGCGTTCTGAATGATCAATGCGGAGTTTGCGTAAGGTTTTACCAAATGGTGTTGGCATCTAAAAAATCCTATTAAAAAAGAAGCTCTCTCGTGATTCTAGCAGAAATTCTCAGGTTTTGGTTAGCTCCTTTTAAAAATTGACTTCCTACCCTCCTTAATACACAAGGTTGTATAGCATGACGGATAAATCTCTTGACATAGGTTTGAAATGTAGTACATTGTAGTACAATTAAGTAGGAGGTTTAGTAATGGGAAAAATTCAAGCCCGCATACCTGATGAAGTTCAAGAAATTGCAAGTGCAGTTATTAAGTCTACGGGTTTAACTGTATCGGATGCAGTGCGCATGTTTATGACCCGCATTGCTAGAGATAGAGCATTACCACTTGATCTATTCCAACCAAATCCGGAAACATTACAAGCTATCGAGGATGCCGAAATGGGACGCGTCAAACGTACATCATTAGACGGCTTAAGGACCATGATACGTGCAGATAGAACCGAAGCACGTAAATCTGAAAAGCAAACCTAAGCTTGCTATGCGGGAAATTGTCTATACTCGGTCGTTTCGGCGTGATCTCAAACGTGAAAGCAAAGGTAAATATGCTAATGCACTAGAGGAGGATTTGCTGCTTGTGGTCAAAGCGTTAGCGGAGAATGAACCGCTAGAGGCGCATTGGAGAGATCATGCACTAACAGGTCAGTGGCGCAATTGTCGTGATTGTCACATAAAGCCGGATTTAGTTTTGATCTATCGAAAGCCAGATGCCAAAACACTAGAGCTTTTACGACTTGGTTCCCATTCTGAACTGCGTTTATAATTGGATCTCCAATTCATAGTAATAAAGAATTTTACGAAATTTTTTCTTTTATGACAGTTGTTCAGTTCTTTGAAAACCACTGCTTTAAATGTGCGAAGATATTATCTATCGCATCCATGAGGCGTGCAAAATCAAGGATAAGCAAAAAAAGAAAAAATGCTATCCACTTCATGAGACGCGACATCATTTTCACGCTTTGATAGGTGATGATCATTTCTTGAAGCATTTCTTTTTCTGCTTCTGTAAGCTCTGTGTGTTTTTGGGATTTTTTTCTAACCATGTTTCCACCCACACAAGCGTTGACCCTGCTTGTTATGCTTTAAGATCTCTCTTGCTAAGTTTGAGCTAATGGTGTTCAGATCTTGCTGTTTTAAATAAATTGGCAACCAGCCAACACAAGAAGAAACATATTTATTTGTCGTGCAACCAGTTAGAGAGAGCAGCACGCACATCAGCATCATTTTTTTGATTAACTTCACTTTCCACCTCCAACCGTGTTGTGGCTGCTTTTAAAGCTTTTTCTGTTTGCTTTTGTTGCTCTGCTTTTTTCCCAAGAGTAAAAGCTCTTGCTAATGCAATAAAAAAAGCGGCTAAAGCCGCGCTTGTTAGCATCAGATTTCTTTTCATCCATAAGATCATAGGCGGTGCTCCTGAAAGCGTTTAGCAACAAAGAAAATACCAACACATGCGGCTAAAACCATAATGGTTGCTAAAGCCCATTGGATTGGTCCATTGCCTGCTAACAAACCACCAAGCCCAGAAAAAGAACCAATAATCGGTGCAAGTGCTTCTGCTTTGAGAAACCCTGTTGGTTGTTTCATTTCTACTGTTTGATAATTAGAAGAAACATAAGCCCCTTTTGCCCATAAGCCTGCCTCTGCTACACGCCGGTGTACAAGACCTTGTAAACGTTTTCCTCCCGCTTTGGTCCATTTTTGTAATTCGAAGGGAACGGCTTCATAATCCCCCCGATTAAGCCTTTTAAGCAATGTAGAGTTTTGGAAAGCTGCAATACCCACATTATAACAAAAGGAAACAAGAGCGCCGAATTGTTCATCGCTTAAATTCACACAAACTGCTTTTTCTACCGCCCTCTCATATTGCCGCAAATCTGCTAAAAGCATGGTTTCGGCTTTTTTTTCCGTAATCACCATACCCTCAACAACTGTTGGTTTACCGGCTTTTTTAGTGTGACCATAACCAATCGTCCACACGCCAGAAGCATCTTGATAAGCCTGTAAGCGCAAACCTTCCCACTTTTTTAAACAGTATAAACAGTCTTTACTTATTTTCCGTGCCATTGTTCCATTCACCTTATAAATATACCTTTATGAGTACTGCTCCATCACCGCCATCGCCGCCAATTTTGTCGCCTCCGGATTTCCCATCGAAATATCCCCCGCCGCCGCCGCCAGCTCCATTGCCGCCACGACCACCTCTACCACCTTTGTAACTCTCACCACCTTGCCCCATGATAGAACCCTTACATTTACCGCCACCGCCGCCGCCACCGCCAAGAAAAGAACTTCCTCCGGTACCAGCTCTCTTGCCGTCTATTCCACTCCCGCCACCATTACCACCAGAAAAAATAAAGCTCTCACCACTAGTGCCCCCTCTGTTTCCTCCTCCATCGCCGCCTTTCCCTCCAAAGTTAACGAGAGCCATGGAGACGGAATATCCTCCTTCTGCAGTAACAAGTCCTTTGATCATTGTTCTACCACCATTGCATAAAATGTTACTGTCATTGCCTTTACCACCACGACCAATGTAAGCTGTTTTTAATTTATCTAAATCAGAACCTTTCATTTTAACATGCACGCATTGACCGCCGCCGCCGCCGCCATCTTTAACGCCACCACCTCCACCGCCCCAAGCCCATACTTCGATATCGGTGTCAGCAGTAATACCATCAGGCAATGGAATATCTCCGCTTTCTGTCATCAGAATTTCAACAGGTTTTCTAACCCCGCCACCATTGTTGCCGCTACTACCGCCGCTGCTATTGCTACTATTTGCTTTGATTGAAGCCATCAGTTTGGCTGGTGAGATAAGTGCATCCACTGTCTTTGTGCCATCAATCCAGTCTTTTTTGGCAAGAGGTTGAATGAGATCAACTTTTTTCTGTACACTCTGCGCTATATCTTGCGCTTTATAGGCTGTCGTTTGTGCAACAACAGCAGTAGCGTTTGCATCCGTAGCATTCGTTTTTGCAACATTCGCTGTATTGAATGCACTCTCTGCTACCTCTTTCGCTTTGCCCACAACACTGAAACATTCTTGAACTGTGTTTTGTACTTTATCCGCTGTTTCTTGTGCGACACTTGCCACAGCTTGTGCCCTCTCACCTGTTTTTTGTGCAACCTCAGCAGTCGTTTTCGCATCTATAGCGTGAGCTTTTGCATCTTTCGCTGTCCTTAATGTACTTTCTGCAACGTTCTTTGCCTCAATTGCTGCATCAAGCCCTTGTTGTGCACTTTCTTGTGCGTGCTGTGCCACATCTTCAATTTTATCAATTTTTGCAACCTGTGCACGTTCTTGAGGGGTTAAAATAAGATGCGTATTCCCCTCTTTCATATTCTCCATATCAAAGGCATCTTTTTCTATTTTATCTGGATCATAAACTGATTTTGACATACCAACAGACTTTGAGCCTACAAAATAACGAATGGTATTTTTGAGATCTACCGGAGATATGGGATAATAAACACCTTCATCTCCCCTCCGCCATTTTTCCATCGTTGGCTGCGTAGAACTCAACCATCGTAGCTTTGATCTTTCCTCTGTGGTTAAGATCTTTTTGGTAGGACCCTCGTGCATATTTTCCATAGAAAATGCATTTGCCCCCACATTGTCGGGGTCATATGTAGCAGCCTTCATATCGCCAATCCCTAAAGGCGATATTTTTACCCAGCCAGCGCCTGATAAAATCGCATTCTCATGCGCTTCACCACTTGCTTCAATATCGTTGATTGTGACCTTATCTTTGTAAGCAAGAGCTCCAATATCTCTCTTTGCAACAGCATCATCAGCCTTTTTTCCTTGAGCAGCGGTTGCAAAATATTCTACCTCATAAGCTGCTGCACTCCCCACTGAAACGGGTGCAAGAGCCTTACTATCTAAAACACCTTCTTTGACTTCTTTCTTTGTTGCTGGTTCAAGCTTAAATATATGCGTATGATAGGGTAATGGCATCGCACTTCATTCCTTAATAAGTTTGTTTTTGAGGTTGTGGGGGATGAGAGACTGTAATTCATCAATAAGTTTTTGCATGGTTTCTATGCGTTGATCTGTTGCTTCTTGATACTGTGCAAAAGCGCTTAAAAGATCATGCTGTATATCGTTTTTGACAAGATCAAGCACCTTATTTAAGGGTGCATGAACCATTCTATTGCTTGCATAAAAAAGGACGCGGATTTGCTCCGCGTCCGCAATATCATCAATAGCAGACGGATTATTGATCATCTGAAAACCTTATGATTTTATGGCATAAACAACCGGTGCATTAACAGGGCGCGTTTCTGCCTCGCCCGTTGAAGAAAGTGTTATCTTGTGCGTGTGCATTCCAGCAGGTTCTGTTATCCCTGTAAGAGTTTGATAGTGATAACTGGGGTTCCTCCTGCCAATATCATTGGCGCTCCATCCAACTCCAGCATACTGAAACTTGTGCGTATGTTGACCTGCCTCTTCAATGGTACAAGCATGTGTATGCGATTTAATGCTGTCTTTTTGCACCTCTGCGAAGTCTCTATTTTGATCTAAACCGCGCCCATTATCAAAGCCGCGTAAAAACATTCCTCTAAAGTCTGGAACTTTAAAGGTTGTATCGCTGTTTTTTCCCCATTTATCCCCTATTGCCTTGAATAATTGCGGATAATCCTTGCGTTCATAAGTAGCGCCATCACATAAAAGCCAGCCGTTTGGGACTTCTTGCATAGCAAAGGTCGCAATAAACCCTGAAGGAAAGGTTTCGACCTTTGGTGGTGGAATGGGGGTAGGGTTTAAAAGATACCAGCCATCAAGACCTTTTGTTGATATGCCATCATTATAGACTATTTCATAAATACCACCCATTTGTAACTCACCACCTGTCAATGGTACTATTCCCGTGCTGGTGGCTTTATAGAGTGGCTTTGCTCCTATATTATTCATGTTTATTGTTGTCGTACCAATATTTATACCACGCGCCTTAAAGCGGATAATGATATCGTTTTTATATTTTGCTATCGGCGAAACCGTCGTCAACGTAATTGATGTTGTTTGTTCCTTTCCATTCACAATAAACTTTGAGTCAAGAGAACCACCATTATCGGCAAGATATTCACGTATACGCTGCATCATGACCCGCGCACTATCATTAACAGAACTAGGCGGCTGCCCTTCTGCCCAATTAATGATACTATCGGAATTGGCATTTTGATCAGCTGTGAGTGACCAGTCATAAATATCAGACATGATAAGCCCCCGTTCTTCTTAATAACTCTTCGCGCAATTGCTCTTCTTTTTGCCGCCCATAGGAACCAACAGATTGCCGCCTAGAGGGATCAATGAGAGGTGTTAAATCTGTAGGTCCCCCAGTCGATTGTGAGAAACCCGCCATGACTGGTTGCTGCAACATTTGTTGCTGTACCATCTGTGCCTGCTGTTTTTGTCTTTCTCCATTCTCTCTCATTAAATGAAGCAAGCCGGAAAAGCCCTTTTTAAGAGCACCTGCATCAATACCTTGCCCTTGCAATGGTGTGGTTACCATAATCTGTCCTGTTAATTGGTTGCCCCCTTGATCACCTTGACCCACTTGATTACCTTGAAGTGTCTTTTGAAGCCTCTCAAACCCACGCAAAGGACCCACCTCGTTTGGTGCTGCTTGTCCATTGCTTTGGTTTTGCTGTATCGTTCTCTTCAAAACATCTCCCGTTTTATTATAAAGCCCATAAATATGATTCATAAAATCCCCTGCTGTAGCTTCCATATTGCCACCATTGAGTGTGACTGCCTGTCGACCTAAAAGCTGGCTTGCTGGAATATGTGGATTTTTGATAAGCTTTACTGCCCCTGCTGGTCCTTGTTGGTGTGCGAGGTAAAGCTCTGCCTCTGATGGCTCTCTGCCTAATGCTGTAGCTAAATAACGCGTATTATCCTTCGTTAACCGTGCCATAGCATCGGTTGCTTGAAAGGGATCAAACTTGTCATTCAGTTGATAGTGTTTTGCTGTTGAATCGAGAAATTGATACAGTCCCCCTGCACTGCTGTTCTTATTTCTTGCATTTGGATTACCATTACTTTCTATCATAGCAACACGTTCAAGAAAGCTTTCTGGTAAACCATATTTTTGTGCTGCCTGTGAAATGGCACGCTTCACTTTGGGATGAAAATTGATCATTAGTTTATAACCGTTCTATCAACACTGCTATTCAAAAGAATGCCAATAAAATTGAAGAATTTTGTGTGGTCTTCTTTGGTTATTAAGCGTTTCTTTTCTGCTTCATGAAACTTCTTAATTAATTCAACAGCTTTTTCCCTTGCTAACCCAAAATCTCCTTTTTCCCGCGCTGTTATAAGCGCTGCAATATCTCTCTCAGTATCTTTATGGACGCTTGAGAGTTTGCGTCCAAATTTCCCTAAGAAATTTTTTACAACTGCCTTGATGAGACCAATCTTTCCTACACTCACCGCTTGTTCTATTGTCTTTTCTTCTACTTCACCCATATGGTTTGGCAATCGTGCAAAAAGCTTTGTTCTTTCCACTTCTGGTCGCAACATTTTCATAAGCTGTTTTGCTTTATCCTCACCATAACTCCGCTGCAATTTTTCTTGACCATTTTTTGTGTCAAACAAACTCAAAAGACTGTGTTCAAAATTCTGTGCATTGCCTGCCGCAGTTTCTATTTGTGACCGCATCCCTTTTTGAAAAGCCTCTTTTTCCATCAACCCCAAATCTGAAAGTTGACTGTTGATTGTATCAAGATCAACACTCTTATTCAGTGCTTTTTTTCCTTGCTCCAAAGCATTACCGATAGTACGCTCGTCATAATAAATTTTCCGTGCCTTAATATATTCTGGAGATGATGTATCCAAAACGTCCAGAATGCGTTGTTTGAAATCAGTCAAATCTCGAGCATATCCCCATTTTCCTTTGATACGTGCAGAATTAATTTGATCATCCAAAACCTCTTTCATCTTATGTAAAATTCGCATATTCAGCTTTGGATATCCATTGCTCCCTATAACTGTTGCATCCGCTTCATTTGGCATTCGCGCAATTGCTTTTTTATAGGCTTTTTGGAAGGCAGGAGTTTCTTGCAACCGCGATAAATCTTTACTGACAGCATTAGAAATAGGAGAAGCTTTCGCCCTCTCATAAAATGGTTCAGCCTTGTTCTGTGCTTGTTTGATAATCTCTTGCTTTAAATTAAGCGTATCTACTTTTGGACCCATCACATCTGTCAACGCATCCTTAACCCGCAGTGCACTGGCATCTTGTCTAGCTCCCAAACGATTATTCACGAGTGAATAGGTATCGGGGTCTTTTTTTGCTGCTTCAAAAGCTCTCGCAGCAAGCCCATCATGAAGATCAATAATCATTGAATCAGGACCACGCTGTTTTAATGCCCTTTCAAGCTTATCAACACCTTCATCCCCTAAAGTTTGGCTTACATTCCTAAGCGCTCTATCGCTTATCTGAAATGCCTCTTTTTCTACAGCTTGTGTTATTGGTTCAGTTTTACCAAACAATTTTCCAACTGTGTTTTTGAGAGCCGCAGGTGTTTTTTTCACAATAGCAGGCGTTTTTTTAAGTGATCTTGTCGCAAAAGATGTTGCTTTTGATACACCACTGGCAACAAATGGTGTTGCAACGCCTAACCCTGCACCAAACCCAGCAGACACTAGAGTATCTGCAAGCCCTTCCCCCTCACCACTGCCTGCTATTCCACCATAAATGGCTCCAGTTTTTGCTGCACGCCCCAAGCTAAATTTTGCCGCCTCTTTACTTGCTACTGCTTTCATTGCTGCTTCACCTGCAGCTTTTGCCGCTGCCCGTTCCGCACCCTCTGCTAAAGCAGATTGCACCGCCCTTTCTCCTGCTGCTAAAGCTTTACTGGTTAGTTGTGCTCCTGCAACACCAGCTCTACCTCCCAGCACAACATCAGCCCCAATTGCCGCACGAGTAGCAGCAGGAGCGCCAAGACCTGGTATTAGAAAAGGAATTGCAGCACCCGTTAAATTCCCCGCAAGAGATAGATAAAAATGATCTCGATTCGCCGCTCTTTGATAGTCACGCCATCGCTTTGTCACTTCATTATATTTTTTAACTGCTTCTTCATCTCCCATCCAATAATTAATAGGTCCCAGAGGTCCCGAAGCGAATACTCCAGCTATTTCATCATCATACCCCATAGTTAACCCATGAAGAGCTCCCCATCCAAAAGCACCCGCTGCACTTGGATGTGGACCATCTTCCTCTGTTGCACCATTATTTCCTGTAACAGAACCACTTAGCCTTTCCTTATTCTTCGCGAAAAGCTCTTGAAGCTGTTCTGGTGTATAGTCACTTATATGCCCAATGACTCTTGTGTTTTTACGATTAATAAGAGGGGGGATTACTTCAGCCATTGGTTTGTTTCTCCTTAATGCGTCCATCTCTATCAACGAACAACATGCCTTCCGGCAATGCTTCTATCTGTTTTTCTAGTGGATCATTTGACTGTACATGTTTTCCCTTATAAGCATCTTGCCCATAGGCTGCTCGAACGAGCTCGCTTGTTGCTTCTGCACCACCAAAAAGAATTGCGCGCGTTGCTGCATTGGATTTATTGAAAGTGTCAATAACTGTTTTTAACGACTTCTTCATTTGCTCTGCAGAAAGATCTTGATACAGTGCCGCTACAGAGTTTTGCAAGGCTTGCAATTCCATATTAGACAAATTTCCAAAGCCAGATGCACCATTTGGTGAAAATGCCTTTGCTTTTCTCAAGGCATCAAGCCCGATACTCGCCTTTAATGAATCAAGCATATGCATAAAATCTTTTGCCTTAGAATTAGGAAGGAACGACATTATAGGACCAGTGAAACCAACAACATGCGGATTTTCCTCAACAATCTTTAGCAATTCTTTAGATGCCGAGAGTATACGATTTGATCTGTCTGCTGTTTCCAAAATTCGCATTTGCATTTGTTGGTTTTTACGCTCCTCCTCCTTCTGTTCTTGAATTAATTTATATTCTGCACCACTGCCTGCAATTGGCACCGCACGTATGCCACCAAGTGTATTTTCGTCCTTAACATACATATAACCTGATTCAGGCTTTGACAGCATGTTATCAGTATTCCCCCCTAATCCAGAAGCAGTGGAACGCTGTCCTCCTTGGACAGGTATAATTTTCCCTGTGCTTGTTGAGACTTGGAAAGTCATATCCTCAGGCAATCCCTGCTCTGCCTTTTCTTCTGATGTCAATGTTCTATAGCCTTCTTGAGGGCTTAACGTGTTGCCTATAACTTTCATGGCAAGATCTGGATATTGCACAAGGGCTTGTGCGTCTTTATCACTATATCCTTTAGAGCGTAAAAACTCAAAAATTGGTCTATTTTGAGCACGTACATTATTGCCCTGCCGCATAACAAGTGCCGCATTTGAAAAACTTTCTTGCGGTGTTTTTCCTGATGCAAGCCCCGCAAAAAAATCCATTAAATGCTCGGAAAATTCTGATTTTCTAAAACGCTCCCATAAGCTACTTGGATTTGCATCTTTATGGATAAAATTTCCAACTGCGTTTACATAATCGGTTGCCTGTTCGGGCTTAGCACTTGCTTTTAAATGCTCCTCTTCTGGTAAGTGTGCATTCAAATGTTTTTCTTCTCCTATAGGTGCCTCAAAAAGCTTTTCCTCATCATTTCCAGAATCGTTTTTCAAAGAGTTTTCCGCTATAGATTTCTCATTAAGTTGAGCAATATAATCCATCACATCTTTTTGCTGTCGACCAGCTTCATCCCCACTAGACTGATCAATGTTCGCAACAAGTGGAGATTGAGGAATCATTGATGCAACACCTCCCTGCTCTGAGAAGTCATGCTTTTGTTGCTCTGGCGCCTCTTGTATCTTAACAGTATCCTTTGAAACATCCGGTAATGGAGGCATTTGGCGCTTTAAATCATCCGTAGACATAATCAATTCTGCTGGCGTTTTTTTCCCAGCTTGTTCTGTCCCTGCTTGAGAACCACGAATAAGCTCTGTAGGACTCAATTTTTGTGGAGTATTATCCCCATTGCTCGCATCAAAAGGGTTTGTGCTAAAAGCAGCGCGTTCTAAAAAACTTGGCTTGTATCGCCCTTCCAACGGCGTGCTTGGAGGCGTAGAAAGCTGTTCGAACAAATGCTTTGGCAATTGAGGCATGACCTGATACATCAAGGGACGCAAAAATTTTGGATCAAACAACTTTAAAAGAGAATTTGTGTTTTCTTGTTCCATCACTGCACCCTTTCCATCTCAAAGCCAAGCTTGCCATAATCCACATGCAAAAAGCCTGTCGCCTTATGCAAGAAAACAGCTTCAGGTTTTGACTTCAAAACATCCTGCGCCATCACCCCACGATAGCGCTCTGAGTGCCCCTTGTAATTATACTCATAGAGTTTGTGTCCATCTCGCTGCCCCACTTGCACGATATTTTCTTTCGCTCTGATATCACTAAGCCCAGCAAAAGTACCAAGGATAGTTCCAACATTTCCAACAATCTCCCACGGATTAGGTTTTGGCTGTGGAGTCAATGTCGTCATTTGTCCTGTTTGCGTTCCATAATTTCCAGCAACAGCCCCACCAGCTGCGAGCAACTTACTTAACTGGTCCCAATCAAGATTGTTCTGCTGCTCCCATTTTTGCCGCTCTTCATCCAATTGTCGTTGATGATTGGCATCAAGTACACTCCCTCCCGTCAACGCATTAAGATTTGCCTGACCTTGACCTTGAAAGAAGTTATTGGCGCCCGCCAACTGATTTTGGTTTGCTTGGTCAATGAGACCATTGGCATTCATCATATTGTTGACATCTTGGTTATATTGCTGTGATAGAGCTTGTGTTGCTATGCCCCCCAATTCATTAGCCAAAACCCCAGTATGCGCCCCAGAACCATAACGCCCAGCACCTGCCAATGAACTATTAATAGAGCTTGTTGCCTTATTTAATGTGTTTTGAAGCGCTTCATCAAAGTAAGGGTTATTGCCTATTTGTTGCCCTGAAGCCATGTTCTTTAAGTTTTGGCTTGTTGAATTTTGCCCTGTGGCTAATCCATTTAAATAATTGTTATCATAGTTATGCGTATTATTGCTAAGCCCATTAATCGCATTCTTTGTTTGATCACTTAAACCCGCAACACGCTGCCCGTCATAAACGGCTTTTCCGCTGCCTTGGTTATAAAAAGTCATGGCATCTTGAGCTGCGTGTTCAAAAATACCTTTTGCCCATGCAGGGGGTTCATTTGTTTGCGTCGTGTTTTGGGTATTCTGGATTGGTTTAGAACTTTTTCCCATATTAAAGCTGCTTTCTATATTCTAAAAGATTAACGAAATATCCATGCGATTTAAGAGATTTTTCCCACCCTCGCCTGCCTATGATGACAAGCTCTTTTGCCCCTTTTTTCTTGTAATAGGCTTCAATCTGAGTGATAAGCTTTGTTAAGGGCGCTCCTCCCTTTCCACCAAGCGTGACAATAACCGCCCTTAATGCTCCAGTGACGAGTTCTTGTAACTGTGTTGTGACATGCGCCATAAAGTTTTCATGCGCATCAACGATAATCCAAAGAACTTTTTCTCCCTTCAAAATATCGTTTAAAATGGTCTCTGTATTATAATCATCAGGGAATTTTTGATTAAAGTAAGCTATCGATTTTATGACATTCTCAAAATAGGGCGCCATTTGTTCAGCGCTCCATTTTTCTGTATTATAGATCTTAAAACTCATCTTATGCCCGCGGGTTTGAGCGTTACATCAAAGCCTGTTATATGCGTCCATGGCGTGCCTTCTGGTATTCTCAGACGCAAAGCGTGATAACGCGCCCGTGAGCGGATATTATACATCCCAATATTATAGCCGGCATAACGCTCTTTAGCCCAATTTAATTGGTTCTTGTTATCAATGATAAATGCCGCCCCAACACTTAAAAAACCTTTTGTTGTATCCGCTTGAACAAAAGCCTCACTCATCAGGTTGATTTGCCTGCCCGTATCCCCCACAATTTGTGAAGCAATAACGGCTTCCATCGGAGGACCTGCAAAAAAACCAAATGTGTTGTCTGGCGTAAAGGCTCCCAAAACAGGCGCACCATTTTGCCACATTTTACTATCAAGAGAAGCTGGTAAATCTTTCAAGCTCTCTTGTACTTCGTCTAAGCCTTCTAATGTATAACCGGCTGCAAAAAGGGGAAATAAGAGAAGGTTCTGCCCCTTAATGACACTCCATATTTGTAAGAGCCAATCATAAACATAAATATGCATCCCTTCAGTGTTATCGTTGATAGAAAAATAAACACGAGAATAGACCGGATCAATACATGCTCTCATCTCATCAATGGCAAAATTATTGTAAAGTGTGAAGATAGTTTTATCGACTTTTCCAAAGCCTATAGGGAGCATTTCACCAGCACTGTTGATTTGATAAAAACCATCATCAGATGCAAAGAAAGTACAGTCTCCACGGCTTGCAATTGCTGTGCTGCTTTTCGCCCCTATTTTGTCTTTTATTTTTGCAAAACTGAAGATAATTCTAGAGCCAGGTACAAAGGTTGCGTGATAAATGGCGGAGCGCATGAAAATAAGTGGATTTGTTGATTCCGTAGACCCTTGAACATATTCTCCATCGGGAAAATCTTGATAATCGCAACTTTTCTCCCCAACCGTCCAATGTGTCGCATCATTCAAACCTGACCACTGAACACGGTTTGGCTTATCTGTTAGTTGCATCAGGCAAACAAAATCACCCCACACACGCACAAGTCCAGCACGCGGGGGATTACCGCCCACATCACAAAACCTTTCCTCCGTTTTTAACGAAAGCATTTGTGGTGGGTCATTGCTATTAACAGCAATGATATGATCACCAAAAGAGGCAAAAGACCAAAGCGCAGTCTCATTGGCGTGATATTGTGTGTGAGGTTTGCTAATGTCTTTCCAGCCGCGCGTGCTATTGTCATATTCATAAAGCTTTGTTGGTGCACCCACAATGATGCGCACACCACCCAATGAGCGCACAGCATAGACCCCCAAAATCACATCCGGAAAAGGATCTGAGACCGGCGCAACCATAGGAAACGGAATATACGAATTTGGTGCAGGCAAAACATTCACGATCTCACTAGAATAACCGCTATTAATAAATGCGGTGTCTGGTCTATATTCAGCAATAGGGATAAAGGTCATCAGAAGTCCGTGTGTTGAATTTTGAACAGATTTTTGCGCCGCGAAGTCTCAATTCTCAATGCATCTAACTGCTCTTGAAACATGGCAAAAGCTGCCGCTGCCATCTGTGGTTCTTTAATAATATTGGTATAAATTTCATATTTTGCACGCGTTTTGATCAATTCATAGGCTTCACAAAACCATATGGACGCTTCTTGTGCACTCTCAATATCTTTTATTCTTATAGGGTCAAGAATAAGCCTGATAGAATAAACTCGCTCTGGTGTTGGATACAAGACAAGCTTTTGTTCAAAATAAGCATAGCGTGTAGGCATGCCATGGCTACAATCATCCTCAAGGCTCTCAATAACAAGCGGATCTACCTGCAAAAGCTTTGCTTTGCTGTGATTATCTTCATAAATATAAGCATCAACAATGCGAACAGCTCCTGTTATAGAGGGATGTGCCTCGGCGCCATAACGGCTTTTGCCCTTTAGAGTGGTAAAAACAACTTCACGGCTTTCATTGAAATAAAAAGGCAATCGTTCACAAAAGCGAATAGCCGAAAATATCGCCCTTTGCACTTGATCAACATACTCATCTGTTTGATCATCTATTTCATCCTGAATATCGTTTAACATCTGGATAAAATTTTTATCCCAAGGAGCAATGGTCTGTTTGTCTCCAATCGGACCACCTGTCTGTACTATTATTGTCATATCACCCTCTTCCAAATGTCTTGGGGCATCTTGTATGGTAGGGGGACGCAAGCAATAAACGCCCCCTTGCCTTTAACGATTAGTGTAAAACTCAACAATCACCTCAGCATCACCTTTGGTGCTTTTCTTGTCTCGTGTCATGTAAATCGTATTTTCAGCTTCTAATGGAACATCTCGTTCCTCCATGGGTATGTACACATTGCCATTGGTAGATTGTGTAAGCCTTACATCTCCATAATCATTATCATGAGGCTCTTTTCCAAATGTAGCTTTTACATCTTCAAAATCCTCCATGGGATAAGCTGTAATACTTTTTATAAAAGCCCCTCGGGGTAAAACGCCAATTTTCGTTATCAACCCTTGGTCTGTACATTTAACACGCGCCCGTAAATAACTAACCTGCTGCGTAGAGTTGTTGCGTCCTTGCAAAACAGGTGGCAATCCCTCATCTGTCATGCCAACGGTTTCAACAGTCTCAACGGTTTCAACGGTTTCATCAGGTTCCTGTGTAATTAGCGATTTTTCTGCCATAATTGTCATCCTTTAATAATTAGCTTGCTTCAGCAAAAGAAGGGATAACAATCGTACCAAAATCTTGTCCCCCTTGATCAGAGTGCGGCAAGGTATAGCGTGACTTTTTCATGCCGATAATGGTTTTAGCTGCAACCCCAAATTCACGTTGATAATCAAACAATTCTTCAACAAGTTTATAACGTGTTCCCCCTTTCCCATCGCCTCCTGTTGCTCCATTGCCAACGCGCCCATAAGCCATGATAACACTTTGCGCACCAAGCAACACAGCACGGCGAACAGATGTTACAGGCTCTTGTGTCTTTGAATTGATACCATTGGGGACATGTTCAGCTTCACGTAAGATAACTCCATTATACATCCCCAGAGAGCCCTCAAAAATTGGGTTCTTAGCTCCAGAGCCATCATAAGCTGCCTTGGTAATGTCTAACCATTGCCCGCTCTTTGTATTGGTACGCAATTGGGTCACCTGTGTTGGGTGGAGATACATCACATATGCCGATTTTCCATCAACACGAACAGGGCGCAAACGTGGATTAGCAAGTTTAGCGCGTTCAACAGCCCGATCTATAAGATCTAATGTAAAAACATCGTCTTTTGTAAGTTCTTCATCAGTCTTTTTCTTATTGGCACGAATAATACGCAGTTTGCTTGGCTCTAATGGAGCATTAAAACCATAATGTACGGGTTTAAGGGTTATGGTGCGTCCTTCGAAATGAATCCACGGTGCTGTATAACCTGCTGCCTGAATGAAGAACATCAAACTTAAGCGATCTGCATACCAATCAACAAGCCCATCCTTTGCTTCTGTTCGTAAATTAAATAAAACACGTTGTTGATCAATGGTGCCTTCATATTTTACGCGTACAGCATGAGAAAGCTCGTTAATACGCACCGTTTCATTCATAAATTGGAGTGCTTCTTCATTGCCTTCCAGCGTTTGTCCCTCGCTAACGCCATCCCCCATAAGTTGGACGCGTAATCCGCTCGTCACAGAGTCACCAGCAGATTTTCCTAGCATATCCAATACTTGAATAATGCTGTTTTTGCCTTTTCCCATCAGCGGTGCAATAGGCAACGCTTTTGAGGTCTCTGTGTTTAGCATCTTAGCCCAAACGCCAACGGCTAATGGGTCATTAAGATTTACCTGTGTTACTGCCATTTCAATCAATGCCTTTCTTGGTTTTTAAAACTCGCCTTGCGGCTCCCCCAAACGATAACAATCACTTGGTTCTCTCTGTTGCGTCACCACGCACATCTCACGCTCTGCTCATAATTTGTTCAAATTTTTCGGGATTTTTCTCAACCCATACAGCAAATTCGGCTTCTGGCATGGAAAAGAGCGTTCTCACATCCATACCGCCGGTTGGAACTTGCCCGCCGCGCGCTGTAAGCGTCCGCGCTGCTTGAGAGCGCTCTTGAAGGGCTCCCACTTCGTCCTTAACGGGCGCTCCACTATAGCCAAAAGCTTTTGCTTTTTGCACCAGCACCTCAATTGGGTTTATACCGGCTTTCTGACACTGCTGGCATATTTGGCGCAATTCAGCACCAATTTGTTGTTGCCGTGCCTGAGGGTCTTTCCATTGCGGATAAAGGCTTGCTTGCGCTTGTAAGACACTGTCTGCTCTTTCATAGAGATAGTCCGTGATACTGTCTAAATCTGGATATTTATCTTGTACCTGCGCTTTGGCTTCCTCGAAATAATCCCCCAACTTTTGGCGTTCATATTCCTCTTGACTCATGCGCTCTTGGCTCTCTCTCATATGAGAAAACTCATCAAGCAATTTCTGTTGTTCTTGTACCTTATGACTAAGCCATGCAAAATGTGCTTTTGGGTCGTCTTCTAGGGAGGGAATATTTTCCTCACGGCGGCGCGTGATTTCTTCCTGCATTGCGGCATATTTTTGCGCAAGTTCAATAGCCAATTCACGCGCTTCAATGGCGCTTTGTTCTGCCTTTTGGCGTGCTTGCCGCTCCTGCTCTAGTTTATCAGATTCTATTACATCAGAATTTGGTTGCTCTTGAAGTGGTTCTACAGCTGGCTGTTCAGAACTTTCCTCTGCATCAAAAACTTCCTCAACTTGTTCAGGCTCGACCAACTCAACAGCATTATCGCTAGAAAAATGTTCATCATAGATTGCTTGTTCTTCAGGCGTAAACTCTTCTTCCATATTCTGTCCCTTCAACGTGCTATTATATTTTTTGTCAAAACTCGATAGTGTTCCAACTGTGCCTGTAAAGCTTTGCGTTCTAAATCACGCTGCGCTATCTCATTTTTTGCCTGTTGCAACTCAAGCTGCATCCGCGCTTGTTCTTGCTTCAAGAAAAGTTCAATATTTTTCTGCTGCAATGCCGCTTGTTTCTGCTGCGCATCAAGTTGATAGAGTGTGTTCTTTGCTTGTGCTTCCTGCTGTAAAACAGCAATCTTTGCTTGTTGCTCTGGAGTTAATTGCGCCCCTTGGCTTTGTTGCATCATCTGTTGTTGCTGTTGTTCTTGTTGTGCCTGCTGTGCTTTTGCCGTTAAATTTGCTACCAATGTTGCCGGTAGTGGGGAAAGCTTTAAAAGATCTGGAATCATCTCCGGTGTTAAGAAACCACCAAGCAACGGCAACATCTGCGTAATTGCCGCAAAAGTTTTCTCTTTTTCATTGGGGCTTGTCGGTGAATCATCAACAATAATGTCATACTCAAGCGTCGTAACAGCTTCACGCGTCAACGGCACATATTGGGCATTCTCTTGTCCAGAAATACGTACCAGACGCCCATCAGAGAGATAATTCTGGATAAGATAAAGAATAATCTTTCCCTGCCTACACCGATAAAGCTTGAGATTATCAAACAGCCCCGCAAGCAAATTAAGCGTTGATTGCCGGCGTGTATTTTCCAACACATTGGCTTGGTTGACCTCCCGTGTTCCGATAAATTCAGCCGATAACCCTGTTACATGCGTTATCGCTTCACGCGATTCATTAAACAGCTGGAAAAATCCATTGGGAAATTGTGCACTTGGCTTTGGTTGAATTTTCCCTCCTGTAAGCGCGCCATTTTTAACCCAAGTAATCGTATCCGTTCGCGCCCAGCTTTCCATGGCTTGGCGATCATCATCGAAAGCGCCTCGTTCTGCCATCAAGCCGCCCTTAGACTGGCTATTAAGGATATACATCACTTGGCTAAAATATTTATTCGACCATTTTTGTGGGTCTTTCGCGGGGCGAACAATCCCGTAAAACTGGTTTTTAAGCTTATCCAGCGTGCCCGTGATACACTCCCACCCAAGTTGCCCATCAGGTGCTAATGGCTTATCGGGATTTGCTAAAAGACGTCGTCCCAGAAAAGCGCGTCTCACCACTTTTTTATTAAAACACACCCCTTTTAGTTGTGGCATTACCCTTTGAAGCTGTTCAAACTCCTGTTTGCTATAGTTGCGCATCTGACCTGTTTGAAGATCAGGTGCCTTGTAAGTGGTCTCATATTCAAACCAACGGCATTCAACCAGCGTAACATAGCGTTTCCCAGAATACGGATCTGAGAGAGAAGTCGCATTGGAGTCATCTTGATACGCATCAAGCGACACATGAGAATCCTCAGAAGCGGTTGTACTATCGATAGCCCAATCGGCGTTAAGATCTTCAACAGCAACATCAGGAAAAAGACTTTTCGCATCCTCAACGGATTTGCGATCAACATACCACATACGCTGTGCGTCAATGAGATTTGGTCTTACAGCATTGGCATCCCAAACCATTTTTAAGGGATCTAAACGTTGAACAGCGGGTATCCCTTCGGGATCTGTATCATAATCAAGCCGCGTATCTGTCCAGCCCATACCGCAAATAACCATATCCTGAAAAGCATCGGAATCGGCATATTCCGCCTCTGCCTCATCACGAAACCATTCTGCTGCTCCAGTAAGCAATTCATTGGGTATTGCTGCTCCCATTTGCCGTGGTTGAAACTGTACTTCGCGCTTATTATTACGCTCCGCCCCAACAATAGCATTCACAAGGGGTGCAATGCGGTTAAAAGTCATGACAGGACGGCGTTGCTCTTTTAAAACCGCAAGATCTTCCTCTGCCCATTGACGACCATTATAAAAATCAAAATCTTCACGCGCCTGTTCACGCCATTCATTGACATGTTCAATATCTTCTGCGTACCAAGACTTTAAACGCTTATAGATTTCATATTCATCGAGGATTGTCGTTTTTTGAAAGTCTTGATCTAGAATGCCATCCATGATGCCGCTTCTCTTTCCATAGTGCAATAACGCTCTTGCTTGGGTTTGACACTGGGTGCTTCATAGACAATGCACATTAAACCAAAGGCATCCGCCCCATGACTCGACCAATCATGCTCTGCACCCAAACCAATGCCGCGCTTCTCATCCCATTTCTC
>NZ_JBHILV010000019.1:0-25115 GCF_042193505.1 Bartonella sp. TS25HLJMH | reverse complement strand
CCTTCTTGAATGCTAAAGACTTGGCAACCGTTATTTGCTCCCAATGCGCTCACACGGCAGCCACTCACGATATAATGCCCATGGGCACGGTCGTACGTCGCAATAGCTTGCATGGCGGGTTCAAGCAATGAGGGGGATTTTTGATCAATCAGAACACCATCTTGTAAAATATAAACGGGAAAGAAAGTGCCACTCTGCGCATCCTCTTTCAGTGCCCAAATAAGCTTTGCTGTTTCGCGTGCGGCTCCAGGCTCTCCTTCTGCCAAGGTGCCAGGAACTTGCCCCAACAGCTCTGGATCATCTTCGTGTGTTATCCATTTTTTTTGTAGCTTCACACCAATTTCCAAGCGCCCAATCATGGCAACATTGTTGAGTACAGCAGGTGCAACGGGGAAAATATCGCCTGCGATATAAATCTTGCCATCCGTTAAAGTGACGGTCCTTGTCTCTTTGTTGACAAAAGCATCAGCTCGTTCAACGCGATCTCCTTCTTGTGCCACAAGGCGCCCCAAGCGGTCATGCCGTCCCCTTATAATGGTTTGAACCTCATTCAGTTCACCACTTTGAATAAACGGACGCGTGCCGTAAAAGACAACGCTTTGTTGTTCCTCTTTGCCGCGAGATCTGTCAATTGCAAAGGGTAAACCACTTTCATGCTTCATATTAAAACCTCAATAAAATCTTGAATTGTTCGCGAACATCGGCACGCAAAGGAATATTAATGGGTGTTTTGAGTATCTCTACACCGCCCTTCAGTTCATTGGCGTCACACCAAAGCTTGCCAGGGGGTGTCTGCTCTTTTAGGGAGCCATGAACGAGAAGGGAAACAGAGGCGGTTTGTTTGCCGTCAACATCGTGAAAGTCTGTGCGTGCTGCCAGAAACAACAGAGTGCCTGTTGTGGAAGGGTTAAATCTGTTACCACAATGGCTGTAAACCCCCTCCAAAGCTTGTTCGACAGGCGCTACAGCATAGCATCTGCGATACCCAATCACGCCATCTTGGCTGTCTCTTAACACGAGATAAAGCGTGCGACCATGAAACCATTCTGCCATCAGCATATCGCGTTCATGTTTTTTGACCGAACACCACGGAAAGTTTGCCATGTCCCATGGATAATCAATTTGTTCCCAGCTTAACTCTTCATCCCCATCCTCTATCCAATTGCCAATAAGCCTGCCTTCTTCTTCTCCCAGCGTGTGATTGATTTCTGTTGTGCGTCCAAAGGAAAACAAAGTGCCCCCAGCTGTTAAGTGAACACCGCTTTCATACTCCAACATGCTGTCATCAAGGCGTGACATATTGCCTTCCATGGCTTGTACATCATAACCATAGGTCCCTCGACGAAAATCAGAGCGCAAACTTTTGGAAAGGTCGGTAATTGCTTCAATGGATTCAAGGCTTTTCCGTTCAGGCAACTGATCAAAATCAAGTTGAAAGGAGTTCCACCATGCCCGCCCCGTCCATGCGGGCGTAAAGCGTGCCGAAATCCCTAGCCATTCAAGCCCCACCTCTATTGCAGCAAGGGAGCCGCGAATATTTTGCCATGCAAGACCCTGATCAATTAAATCATAAAGGCTAGAAAAATAAGGGTTTAATTCTTGTAAGCCATATTCGTCTATTAAAAAGGGCAACCAAGAAGGCGGACGCGTGATAAATTTCGCGCGAGGTATTTCTTCGAGTGCAGTTTTAACGTGAGGGTCAAAAGCCATTGCTTCTGCAAAACAACGTTCAAATAAGCTAGAATTCGGGGGCAAAAGTGAGGAAAGCATCAATAAGCACGCCCCCGTTCAGACAAAACAATATCCCCTAGTGCGATCGCTTCATCAGGTGCGACCAAAATATCCTCAAAGGGTTGCGTTATGTTTACATGGTGAACGCCTTCAACCATCAAGCGGCTTAGTATCCAACTTAAAGACAAATCACGCCCAAGCCTTTGCGCACGCGCCCATTCTGCTCTTAAATTCTGCTCCGCTCTTTCCAAAACAAAGGAGCCTTCATCCGGTAACAACCAAAAATCAGCAGAAACATTGATCATCCGTTGCACCGCGCTTTTCACAAGGATGTGGTCATTGGTCATTTTAACATAGGGGGCATCAAGGGCTGCTTGTACCTTGGCAATCAAAGCTTCATCAGCCACCCCTGAAGAGGCGTCACTAAAAAGCGCAACATGAATAAGTGGACTTTTACCCTCACGATAAACAAAAGCATCTTTGACATGGATATCGCTTGAGAGGGCAAAATATTGGTAACGTGGCGCTGTGCCACCTGTGGAATGTCCTTGTCTATTCAAGCGAATACGGCGGCGCAAACGCTCATCATCTTCATCCAAAAGGCGCGTGACCCCATGAAAATCCCCCAAATGATCTAAACTTGTTCCACGCGCAAATGTGAGTAAATTATCCCGCGCCACTTCATTAATCCGCTGGCGCAATAGCAACTCTTCATAAGCGGCCGCTTGCAATTGAATGACCACCGGATCATAAGCCGTCTTTTCCACATTATAAGGAATATGATGCGCTGCAAAAAGCTCAGTCAAACGCGTGATCTTTTGCTCTAAAATGGCTTCAACAGAAAGCTCTTCAATAATTTGTGGGAGAGGGAGTTGTGGAGGGGGAATTTGTGGAATGGATAAAGGTTCAAACTCAGTCATCACCAACCTCTAAATCAATACTCATTGGCTCTTTGTGTGACCAATCCCCCAAATGCCCATTGGGATAAAAAACACCCGTTAAAACAAAATGGAATGTGCCTTCACGCGTTGCTTTTGTCAGATCAATCCTCTGCAACGAAAACCCAGGCTCTCCACACTCTGGATCATCGAGTGCTTCAACAATTGCTTGATAAAGCTGCATCATCGTCGCAGGATCAGCATTGGCGTCTTGGAATGCTCCAACATCACATCCATAATGACGACGCAAAACCCGTGTCCCAATCCTTGTCGTCAAACATTTACGGAGTGACTGTTGACAATGGTCCCAACCATATAAAAGAGAGCCATCCTTTTCGCTCATCCCGCACCGCATGCTTTAAGCCCCTTTGCTTGTCTTTGTGGTAGAAACCGTTGGGGCCGCAGCAACAACAGGGGCTGGTTTTTCAGCAATCTGACCAAGCAGCAAAGGGTATTTTGCTGCCTCTTCACTTAAACAAATTTCCTCACCTTTGCCCGGTGAACGTTGACCAGCAACAAAATCGGCATTGGTTAAAATAACATAAGTGTTCTCACGCATGATAAACTCCTTTAAAGGGGGTAAGAGGTTGTGGAGGGACCCATTTTGACCCCACCGTGTTTGTGGCTTGCGCCAACAGATTTTTGATTGTGCTGCAAATCTTCTGCTTGAATGTGCACACTACCCGTTAATTCAACACGGGTTGATTGATGAGAAAGCACCAAACCTTTTTCACTCAAATGGATTTGGTTTTCCCCATGGGAGAGAATGAGTTCATCCTTCGTGATACGCAAAGCGCCACCCGCATAACACAGAGCAAGTTCTTGGAAAGAGCGTGCGGGATTAGGTGCATCCTCACTATAACTATCGCGCACCACCAGAGAGGCAGAACCAATTTCGCCATGGGGATTTAACAACCGCACCGGATCACCAACATGGAGGGGCATATTGCTTGAGAGAGCGCCAGAAGCCTCTTGCGCTTGTAGCCAAGGCGATAAAACCGCTTGTCCATTGGAACCCTGTTCGGAAAGTTTCACCCGCACCCTATGGCCATCAACTTGCACAACCCGCCCGATCATGTGTTGGTTGGCAAGACAGCGTTCAAGCGCATCAAGACGCTTCATGATTTGCCGCAAGGTATCACTTAAGAGATGTGCGTCATTCATGCCCCCACCTCATTATCCCATGAAATCAAACCACTTTTGAGTTGTCCCTCATCACAAAAAATATCCTGTCCCAAATGATATAAATCTTGGTGCCATTCCACCACGCTTATCGATACACCACGCTGCTTAATCGCCACAGAGACAATCGGTTCAATTTGCACCTCACGCGGGGCACTCAAATGCGTTAGCCCCCACAATTGCCCGCTATGACAAAGCACCGCAATAGCTTCTGCCAGAAGCCAACTGGAAACATCACGCTCTTTACCTGTGGTAATAATAAAAGCCCCTAAATGAAAATCCGCACTCATGTGTCCACTTGCTACAGAATTGAAACGGCTTTCTAATACCGCAACCCGTATTGCTGGAGCCACCAGCATCTGTGTTTCAAGTTCTTCTAAGTTAAAGCGTCCAAATTGACAGCCGCAATCACGCACATCCGGCAAAGCGCCTTTAAGGCTCCCTATCACCGCTTCACGAAACTGATTAATACGCCCTGCTTGTGTGATCGTTTGACTCATGAAAAGACCCTTTCCAGCCAATCTTCTGCCGCTTTGACAATTTCCACTTTATTGCGCTCTGAAAGCCCCAAATAAGGGCGTGCGGGCATGGTCACTTGATGCACACAAACAAAGCGGTGTGCATTACCGCTTTTAAGAAAAAAGCGCAGTGTCTTGCCATTTTTCGGGTGAATAACCCCACCCAATTGATGAATCCGCGCATAAACCAACCCAGAGCCCACAATCACCTGTTCTGGTGAAGCTTTCATATCAATGGAGCGTGAAAGCGCCCCACTGGCATAAAGAATGGAGGTGCGGGCATGATTGTTTTTCCACTTCTCTCCTTGGGGAGAGGTTTTTTCGCTTTGAATCCGCCGCCTTGTGCTCTCTTGGATAAGACGCCCCACCCCTTGTGCCAAAGTTCCCATCGAGCTCTCAGCGCCTTTTTGCAAAAAGGATAAAGCCGCTTCAAGCCCCATCTCTTTAATCTCAATATGGGTTGAAACAGACATGTTACCTTCCCATCAAACGCGGCTTAGCATGGAAAAAAGCCCCATCACGCACGGGACCATCTTCGCTCATAATTTTAGGCTCATCTATGCCTAAACCCGCTTTGCCTTCCGCAATGCGTTTCAAGAGTTCAACCGCCTGTTTGTAACGATCTTCAATGGTCGTGGTCAGTGCCGTATGGCGTATGGCTAAATTATAAACAGCAATATTGACACAGATCATACCCAAAGCCGCCGGCTGTCCAGCAATGGGGACGCAGTAGCGATGAGACAAATGCACATCAATCTCACCGCTTGCCTGTTCGAGAGCGCGGGCAATGGCTTGCTCTAAAAGAACTGGATCAGAATTCTCATCCATCCCGCATAAATCGTCCAAGAAATCATCACCCCAGAGCTCTTCAATCAATCTTTTGCTTGCATAAGCCATGTTTAAAAGTTTCCCTTAGACAACTTCTTGCAACAAAACGCCGGCATCTTTTGCGGCAACCAATTCACACACACGTTCCCCCACACGCACCCGTTTACCGCCTGACAAGCCGATATCTGGATCATTGATCACTCCAGACAAACGCTCGCCCAACTGGGCACTAAAGCCCCAACTGATGACCGATCCATCCGCCTGTTGTTTGGTGGGGTCAATATAAAGCAGTGCAATCTTATTGCCCCAGACCCGCGCCAATTGTGCTGTGCGCCCTTTGCGGGCTAAATTCACTTGCGATTCACCAATGAGTAAGCGATCGGGGTGTATTTCCATCAGATCTGCAAATTGCGCCTTGGTGACAAAACCATCAGCAGTGCCCCCACCTTTAACAGCTTTGATAATTTTCGGGTGACGTTTGAGTTTTGACCAAACAACTTTACCCATCACAATGGTGTTGGGCGTATAGACGAGACTTTTATCCATCGCCTCATCTAAAGTGGCATAAGGATCAGATTTCTCATAATCACTGAATTTATTCTCACCTTTAAGCGTTATCACGCGCTCTGATGCGTAATTTTCACTTCTTTGCACAAGGGCTGCAACACGCACTTCACGCCCCAATTCTAGCAAATTGGCAAGTCCTTCCACAGCTGTCTTTTCGGGGTTATAACGAGAGCGTCGCTCCGCCCGTGCGCGTGCCGCTGCTTCAATATCTGAATTGGGAATCAAATCATCAAGCCCGTAATCTTTGACACTGGCTTCCCGTTCAAAGGCAGAAAATTCCACCACATTTGGGCGCCCTTTTCGCCCAACCTCAAGTTCAGGAACGGTAAAATTTTCCGCTAAGGGAAATTCACTATATTTAAACACCTCACTTAAAACAGAAACGCGTGGCAAAACTTTATCGCCAATAAGAGAACCTGCTGGATTGCGATAACCAATAGCAATAGCAGTGAGTGTTGGATCAATGGGAAAAGGTCTGTTCATTTTAAGCCTCGATTAATTAATTTTAAAAGAAATAACATCACCAGCAGAACCATCACTCATGGCAATACCAATGGTGCGATCTGCTGCTTCTGCCCTTATGGCGTGCCCCTTTGGGTCAGAGGTCAAAAAATCACCAAAGGAAACATTGCCTCCACAAACCACTTCGCCCCAACCACATTGGCCAACATCAAGCATCTCACCAGCTTTGGCTTCACAAGACCCAGCAGTCCCTAATAATTTATCACCCTTACCAGAAGCCGTTGCCACCATTCCCTCACCGCGGGCTGCAACAATGCAATAAGGTGAGATCACATCTCCAGCGCGAAAAGATTTAATTAAAATCATCGTACTCATGATTGGCGCTCCTTTTGCTCGCTAATATACTCAACCGCTTGGCTAATGGTGATGTCGAAGCCTTTTTTCTTCTGCTCTTCCTGATAATGACGTGCCGCAAGGGCAACCTCTTCTGGAGCAAGCTTTGGTTCTTGTGCTAAGGCACACACTTCTAGAGGGCTTGTTGAGGCAAGCGCCGGCAATTTTTCTACCAAACTTTTAAAATGCTCCATCCCCCCTTCAAGGGCACAGAGCGCACGATATTCCTCGCGAGCAGCCGGCAAAATCTTGCCCTCTTCAATGGTCTTATCTAAAAGACTCTCAATGGCACTGTTTTTTTGCTCTTCTTGCAAAAGCGCTAAATCTTCTCGCGCTTTTTTTAATTGGGCATTTAATTCCACGCGTTCCTTTTCGCGCGCTTTAAGCGTTGCTAAAACCTCATCCGCTTTAGCATCTTCTGCCAGCGATAGTGCACTGGCAATGGCTGTCAAATCCATCATTTTCTCCGTCAAAGTTATAGGGGAAGGCTGTTCACGGCTTAAAGCCGTCATGACAAGGGCTGGACGGTTCACCAAACCAGCACCGGCTAAATTCAAAATTTCACCTTTCTTGGAATGGCGAAACTCGGGCGAAAGATAGCGATATTCTCGGGCAATAATCTTTTTGGTAGCCATATCGGTCCATTTAACACGCCCCCAAATCGCACCATCCCGCTCTGCTAATTCTTCAATCCAACCACTGGCAGGTGCTTCTAAACCATTTCTCGCACGGTGATGTTGCCCATGCTCATAATCAATCACAAGCGGTCCTTTATTGGCTGCAAAAGCTTTTAAAATAGTTTGCGGGTTATAATGCCATTGCCTTCCATCACGTGCCTTCACATGGGGCGCTTTGGGCAACAACTCTACCCACTCAGGCGCTTGGCTAATGGTGGCGTCTTCACATGAAATGTCTTGGCATAAAACGTCTGGGCAAAGATCTATTAACGCAGCATGAAATGTCCCATCATAAAATGTCTGGGCATCCCCATCTTTTTGATCTTCGTGAAATTCCTGTTCCATACATTGCCTATTGCTTTACAATTGTCATTGGCAATACAATGCATGAAACTGACTCCTACTATAAGTCTGACACTGTCAGTCAAAAGAGCATTTCTCAAAAAAACACTCTTTTCCCTATTATTCTCCTTGTGAGAGAAACCCCCGTGCTAAACCATCCCATAAAATCGTTTTCAAAGGCACTTCAAAGGCGATAGAGCGCCGTTGTGAAGTGAGAGGTACAATTTATCATCTTATACAAAAAAAGCCTCTCTCAAGCCGTTTTTTTTAAAAGATTGCTTTTTGGCTTAAAAACATTATATCATTGGAGGTAAGGTGTGAGCCAGTTTTGCCAGGACGGTTTTACCGGACCTGCGAGGAGTTGACCGCCCTCCACGCCTTCTTATTTTCTCAAACATCGGCTCTCTTCACAAAAGCCAACATGGTTTTTCTCAAGTCGTTTTTTGAGAGATTGCTTTTAAACTTTTAAACTGTTACATTATCTTCGAGGCGTGAGCCAGTTATACCAGGACGGTTTTACCGGATCTGCGAGGAGTTGACCGCCCTCCACGCCTTCTCATTTTCCTCGCCTCTTTTCCGTTAAGAACACAAGACTTTCTTCCTGTTGTTTTCTTTACAACAACCTCTCGCCCTTTTTTTCAGCCGCATCCAATAAGCGTCCAATTTCTCTAGAGCTTTTTTTATGCATAGAGGTCAGCCACCATTCTTGTTTGCTTGCCACAAATTTAACCGCTAAGCGCCACCATACCCCATCATTTTCACCAAAAAAAATAACGCCCTGCGTATCTTTGCGTCTGATAATTCCATAGGGGCGGATGAGTGTTTGAATGGCACCACGAAAATCATCCAAGTGAAGAGCTCGCGCTTGATGCTCTAACAAAATATGTTTCACACTGTCTGAGGATAAGCGAATAAGAGAATTTTCCGCTGCAAAAACATCACCCACCTTTTGTGGTATCGGTGCAATGGGTATAAAGCCGCGCGGCATCCGTCCTTCAAACATGGCTTCCAAAATTGGCGAACCCACAATATCTTCAAGGGCAATGCGCTTGCGATTGTCCCCCATCACGGAAATTTTATCACTCAAAAAATGATTTAAATTTTGCGCCCGATGTTTCCCAGGGTTCAAATGCCATCCAGGGTCAATCCCCTTTGGTATCTTTTCAACTTGTCCCGTTCGCTTATTGTGCCAAACCTGCTTTTTAACATGAAGTGGCTCTGCCCCCTCTTCATAGCCTAAATTGTCTGCTTCATAACGGCTTACCTGTCGCACACTGCATTTACACCGCCAACCATTGGGTGGATAAAGCCAATCCCAAACCGGATCATCAACAGGTGCAGTAAACCCCACCCAACTTTCATGTTCTAAACGCTTATGTTCTGAACTCGACAAAGCATAGGTGAGATAGGGCAAAAATTCTTTATTATTTTGTGTGCGCTCCCATTCACCTGCCGCATGCGCACTCATGGTATTGGCCCAATAGACCGTTTCTAAACGCCGTGGGCTGCCCAATTGCACCACGCTCTTTTCACCGCTTACAGGATCAATTGCTAATTTTTTCCCCCACCAACCCTTTTCCTGTAAAATCGGCATCAGATTTTTTTGAAACTCTTGAAAAGGAACTTGATGTTTTATGGCTTCTCCAACGGCTCGCTTAAAATCATCCAAAATGTCATAGCCTACCGATTTTGCCACCGTAAAGGAAAAAGCATGTTCTTCTGGTGCCACATCACGCCAATCAAAGCTTGGAACAAGTGCCTTGGCTTCAAAATAACGGGTGACCTCTTTAGGGGCGGTTTTAAAAAGTTCCTCATCCATGATACCCAAGCCCACGTGCAATCATTTGTACTTTTGCCAAGCGCGCTGCTAATGCGTGATGATCCATTTTACCGAGCAATTCATCCAAGCCTTTTAGGATATCCTCATAACTTTTTGCTTCTCTCACAAGCTTTTTAAAAGGCTCTAAAAGGGGTTCTAAGTCCTCTTCCCAGTCACTTAAAGCTTCTTCAGAAAGCCGGTCCAATTCGTCGTGATATTTCCCACCCTGCTCTTTTCCACCCTTGCCCTCTCTTGTCACAGAAACATCAAAAGCACCCCCACAATCAGCACAAATAGGAGCCTTTTGTCTTGCCTCACCATCCTCTTGTCCCCTCTCATCATCAAGCGCATTATCAGGAGCCTTTAAAACATCTTCTTCCTTTTTTGGTTGCGAAAAGCCAATCTTATTGCGCACTTCTTGCGCCCCAACACGCAAACCTAAAGGCACGAGTTTTTCCAGCGCATCACTAATCGCTTTAATATCTTCATTTTCCGAAATCGGCCAATAGACAAGGGGAGTGCGCTCTTGGCGCCCAAAATTAATCTCAACAAAGGGCACAATTAAATCACGATTAGCCGTTAAAGCTAATTGGCGTGCATCAGCTCTGGCAATATCATGGCGCACATTTTCATGAATGCGCGCTTGCGAAAAGGACGAACCATCATCCGTCGTCATCGTTTGTCCCAACACACCCTTTGAAATCTGCCGATCTAAATATTCCGCCTTGACACCAAAAACCGCATTGCCACTGCCCCCTGCCGCTTCAATAAATTCAATCTCCATCTCTTTGGGAATAATTGCTGCCGCATCACTGGATAAATCACGCACTGCTTGAATGAGAACCCGCCGTTCCTCATGAGAAGAGCTCGCACCATATTTGCCAACACGCAACGGCATGCCGTAAACTTCTAAGAAGGCCATCCAATCTTTCAGCGTATAAGACTTAAACAAAAATGCCCAAGCCGCAAGCCGTGCAAGCCCCGTGCGGATAGGCAACCCACTTTTTAACTTTGGGCGATGAATGGAAAATTTATAAGCAGGCAACTCAATACCATAGTGAGAGCCCTCTTCTTTTAAACGCAAATGAAAACCATCCCGTCGATCCAATTGAAAAAACCGCTGGTCACGCCATTTCCAAGCAACCGGCCACCATTCCTTGGCACTCTTGTCCCACAAGGTTTCAACAACCGCATAGCCTTTTCCCAAAGCATCTAACAAATCCGTCACATAATCATCAACAAAAGTGGGTGCACTAATCACTTCTCGCACCGCATCCGCAATCTTTTTGTCCAAGGCACTGTTGCTTGCGGCAATCACTCCAGGCTCTACCCCTGTGAGAGCATTTTTACGCATGCCAAGCACAGCTCGATAATGTAAATCACGCTCTTCCATATCATCGGCAAGTTGGAAAAACTGCTCTGGATGCCCCCGTGCTGCCTGTTGTAAAATATCAGCAAGTTGCGCAGGGGTCAGACCACTGACAATGGTTTGTGACCACACATCACGAACACCGCCAATGGTAGGCGCTGCCACCTCCCGCTCTAGCCCTTTGATATGAAGCGCCCTGCCCCACTGATCTAAAAGTTTTACCATCTCATCATCCCATCAATAAATCTTTGATCGCATTGTTGAAAAAAAAGGGGTTGAAAAGAGCGAGCTTTCCTCAAAACGATAAGCCTCTCTCACAGGTGTATAATCATAAATTTCAGGAGTTTGGCGGCTGGCAAAATAAGCCAAAGCGCAAGCAATCGCGCTATCCCCATGGCGCATAAAACCGTCACTGCCTTTAAAGCGATGATTGTCTGGAATTTTCACAATGCCATTGACATAAGCAAGCGCTTGATGATCGGCAACAATGTCACTATCGCGCGGCAAAACAATGGACCCATCGCCAAAAGCTTCCAAATAAGCCGGCATTTCTTTGCCATACCAACTTTGCGACAATTGTACTTCCCTCACACAAGCCCCATAACGCTGCGCCGCCTTTTCCGCTAAATAAGCCCCATTGCCCCGTGCATCCAAAGCGCCCCCCAACAAACGCGGCAAGCCATTCACCACATAAAATAAAATCTCTCTTTGTTGATCAAACGGCGTATTGCGCAATTCCACCATAAACCGGACACGGCGCACCAGATCTTGCCCCACTTCCATCACCACAATGGATGTCGCATCACCCGATCTGGCAAAATCAACACCAAAAACATGTTGGCGCCGTCGGTCAAGCCCAATATGAAGAGGCTTTAAGCGCCCCTCACACCAATTAAAAGCAGCTTGACTTCGTTGATAATCCGATTGATTTTTAAAATCATCCACACAAGCAAAACGCAACACCGCAATATCAGGCGCACAACAATTTTCAATCTGCAAACGCGTTAAAGCCGCTCCTTCTTGATCGGCCGGTATGGCATCTAATTCTTGGCGCATAGCAGCCAAACGCACCCCATAAGAGGCACGAATCTGCTGTTCCCATCGTTGTTCAGATGCTAAACTCCACACCTCCCCCTTCATGGCACAAACTCGTTTAAACAAGCCATTTTTAACCGCTATACCAAAGGGGTAACAATGTACCGAAAAAGGCACTTTTCCTGCTCGCGCCTCACGGATCAATTCATTGAAAGGGTTTAAAACACCGTTATGGGTCGAGATCACACGGATCTTGCCTCCCCAAATCAACAAAGCATTGACCGCATCCAAAACAGAGCGCACATCTTGATGAAACGCCGCCTCGTCAATCACCACAATACCTTGTAACCCACGGATATTTTCAGGGCGGCTAGAAAGCGCCTCAATCCGAAAACCTGAAGCAAAACGCACCCGATAAGCTGAGATATATTTTGTTGACCCATCCGCCCTTTGATCAGAGAATAAAAATTCCTCCACATCCCCACTATTACGAGTGATTGCCCTGGCAAAATTGCTCACATAACCAATAAATTCACGTCCCTTGTCTCTGGTATCTCCAATATAAAAAACATTATCGCCACCAGCATTAACGGTTGCTGCCGCAATAAGGGTATCATCCAAAGCTTCCGCAAAAGTAATGCCGGTCCGCCGCCCCTTTTCAACCAATTTTAATGGGGACTTATCTTCAATCCATGCGCATTGATGCGCCATCAAAACACCTTCCTCCAAAGGATCTTGCTCTTGAGGAAAAGTACTTGCCTGCCAAATATCAAAACCGCTCTGATGATCAAAGACATGACTTTTTGAGAGGAGCTGTTCAGCCATTTTTAACCCCCAACACCTGCGCACGAATAGCCCGCGCGCGCTCTTTAGAGAGCCCCGCTGCTGCCGCTGCCATCTCAACCGCTTTGCTTGCTTTGGAAGCAAAATCTTTTTCCAACTTTTGCCGCCTCGTGGTCGACAAATGTTCAGCCGCCAAAACCCCTTTGAGCGCATTGGCCAATTCTTGTGCCGCTTTTGGTGAAAGGTTTTTGCCACTGCTTAACGTGGAAAAAATCAATTCTTTAATCGCTGCTGCCGTCAACAGAGTAATATTATCAGAAGCTTTAGCATCAAAGCGCTGCGAGAGGCTTGCTGCAATTTCACGGGTTTGTTCTAGGCGCCTTGACATCACCGCTAAACGCAAAGAATAACGATTAAAACTGGAAAAAGAGGGAATAGAAAAGCTTAAACCCGTTTCCTTTTGTAAAGCCTTCAAAGCCGCTTTAAACTCACCATAAATAGCCATTTGTGTCTTCTCACGCCCATTTAAAGCCTCAGCAGCCGCAGCAATAATCTGATCACAAGCTTGCGGCAATAAATCAATCGCCGTTAAGCGTCCACGCCCGACCTTGCGCATCCTTCACCTCGTCTTTTATTGATGAACGTTTAGGCCGCTTAATCCCCTCAATGGAAAAGCTCCGGTCTAAATGACGTGCTCCCCGTTCTGTTAACGCCGCAAGAAAAACCGAACCCACACATTTTAATGTGACAGCGCCTTGATCTTCCATAAAAGCCAGTTCATTATGCACAAAATCGCGATCACGCCGGATGCCATAACTGTATAAAAGCCGCTCGATCATCGCACTCGATAAAGTTTCACTGCGCTCACAAGCAAGCCCTTTTAAAATAATTAACCGCGCTTCTTCACGGATGATTTTATCCATATCTGCTTTCATTTTTTGGCATTCTCCAGTAAAAACTCTTGCAAGCGCTCACCAATGGCTGCCACCGGTTGCAATTGCGCAGAAAGCGTGTTGAGACGACCATTCAATTTTTCCATATTCACTTCTAATCTTTGCATCGCATCGCGATCAGGCAAAAAGTCCATCTCCGTTTCTAACTTCTGCACACGCTCTTTAAGCACCACGAGATCTTTCAGCATTTCCCGCGCGCCAGAAGAAAAATAAGCTCTCAAAACCCCACAAATCGCAACAATCGAGAGCAATAAAGACAACCAGCCATTGGCAACACTGATATCCAAATTCACTTGAAAGCCCCCTCTCTTTTGCCTAGAATTGCTTTAACCGCAGCTCCTCTACGCTGTTCGCAAATCAATAAAGCAGCGCGATCACGCCCCCAATAGTGCACCACTTCGCGCGCATTCAAAGCACGCTCTGGCAATAAAGCTGGGCGGGCACACGCCATGCGAACAACAGGCGGCAATTCAACCGATAAAAACTGATACGCAAAACTATCCCTTAGCTTGGTTGTTGAGCAAGCGCACACGCTCAAGCTCAATACCACAGCCAATAGTTGGCAATACTGCATTGACCCCCTCCATTTTCACAAGCTTTTGTTCCAAAGCCGAAATCACCCCTTGCGCTCGATGCTCGGCTTCAAACGCTGCTTGCCTTTGCCGCTCCTGCGCAAGCTGTGCACGTGCTGAAGCCTTGGCAATCTCCAACTGCCAATACAAATCACGCGCCTTTTCCGCCTTTAAAACTTGCGCTTTCATAAAGCCAAAAGCCGCAAACATCACACTGACCAAAAACAACAAACCAAAAGACAGTTTTGAAAGTGGGCTAAACATTGCGCTTATCCCCCCACCCCGTTATCTCCACCCCATCATAGGAGCTGCTCTGCCGCTTATGGGAATGTTTCCTATTGGAAAAATCCAATGAACCAAAACCACGATGCACACCCAGATTGCCAACAAGTATCGCCACCATCGAAGGAATAGAAATACCTGCCATATCAACAATATGCGGTGCCCCCCACAAACCACCAGAAACGAGCAAAAAAATAACCCCCCAAGCAAACCAAAAGGACCACCACAAATAGAGCCTAGAACCACGATAAGACGGTTTCATGCCTTCACCTCGCCTCCAAGTCCCAAAAGATTTTTGGCGCGGTTTAAATAGCTCAAACGTTGCACAAGTCCATTCTTGCCCCCATTAATCGCCTTGGTAATTCTGAGACAATCATCTTGATCTGCTAGCTTATTCAAACCTCTCATCTGCCAAAACCAAACAGCAGACCAAAGCGCTGCTGGAAACTTTTCCAGCACTTGCGGAAATGCTTCACAATCAACCGCTTGTTCATCGACTAAGCGCCAAAACTTCGCAAAACGACGATAATTATTGCGCCCCGTTAATTGGATTAAACCACGCCCCTTAAAGCGCACACCATCCCCAGGGTTGACATTGCCTAAATCACGCCGCCCCTCATAAGCGCGCCCAGAGGCATATTCACAAACGGTAAAAAAACCATCACTCTCATGGGCACATTGGCTTAAAAAATGTGCAACACGCAAACGTGTCGTGATCGCCCCATAAGATAAAGCTTCAGGCAACACGCGTGCCATTTCAACAATAATAAAATCTTGGCGCGCATGATGCGTCAGTTTAGGCGCAAGGCGATGAAGAAAAGAGGCATCTATTGAAATCATAACAAACCACTCAATGAATAAAAATCCATTCGCAGTTTATGAAATCTCACGTCCCCAATATAAGCCTGACACTGTCAGTCAAAACTCTCAATACTCATAAAACTCTGGGAATAATAAACCTTGTGGTTCTTGTGAAGAAATTTTCTTCTTCAAGCGATAGGCTGTACGCACATGCATACCAGAAACAGCAGCTGCAGCATCCACCGACCAGCCTTTTTGCAACGCTTGCACCATTTTTTGCCGCCGTTCAGCATCTCTGCCAAGGGGGATCAGAAGGCGCACACCAGAACCATTAAAACAAAAATGGTTGATGAGTTGCTCAGCTTCTTCAAACCCAACAATTTCAATCAACCAATCGGCATTTTCAAGACGCCCGGGTATATAAACTTCTCGTCCTCCAAAAGCCCGCATCATATTCCATGCTGCTTCACTGCCCGCAACATCAGCTATTTCACGCAATAAGGCAGGAAAATCGCTATAGATTTCCTCTTGCATGCATGCTTACCCCTCGCTTTTAACACTTTTACGGATTTTCCGCCCCCAAACATTCATCACTTCTCTAAAGTCGCCCCCACTCATCTCACCCAAAGCTTTACCACTTAACGCCATAACACTTTGATGAAAAGCTTCCACATCAAACACAGCATCGGGATTCAAACACTTCCATTGGGCACGCAAAATCAAATATCCTGGCATTTTCTGCCAAGAATCTTGAATCTTTTTCCCTCTCCAGTCAACCCCGCCCTCACGCTGCAACCAACCTTTCAACGCCTCAATGGCTTTGCTCGCATCATCGCTATCGCGTAAAAAGCGGATATGATCAATCCCTGTTTGCCTTTTCACAAAGGCAAGCAATGCCTTATCTGAACGATCACGGATCAAGCCAAGATTCCACCCAGCAATCCAGAGCGCCTGTAATTTCTTAGCATATTTACCCTCTAAACGCTTCACATTCGGCTCAAAACCACACGCTTTCATTTCAGCGACGACTAAACGTTTCTCTAAAAGGTTCAAATCTTTCGCCGATTGCTTGCCTGTCAAGCGATAGAGCAGTGCGCGATAGGTCTCATCATCAAGACCTAAAGCGCGTTTTCCCATATGAAGGACAGCTAAAGACATCTCTCCCCCCTCACGTCTTCGCCAGATCAATGGTCACCGCACGCCAAGCGCTTTCTAATGTATCGCGCTCATAAAAACGCACATATTCCTTGGATGTTGTCACTCGGAATGACTCACGGATCGCCCGCATCGCCTCATTCCAACGTGGATCATCAATATCCAAACGCAACAGCATAAAGATCTCCCCCCGATTCACCTTGCCTTCTTTATCCGTATTAAAAGCACGCGTAATAATCGCACGGATTTCAGGTCGTGCATCCGCAGACCACTCATTCAAGCACTCATCAAGAAGACTTTTGGCAATTTGCAATTGCGGTCCAAAATCAACACTTTCCTGTACCTGCACCTTAATGCGTTGCAAACCATCAAAGCTTGTGTAAGTACAATTGCCCTTTTTGCCACGCCGCTCCACACCATATTCTTGCGCAAGCAAGCTATCAAAATCACTCAAATCCGCAATCGTATGGTTGTTAAAACGTGCAATCCTTGCCGATAACTCTTTCGCAAAACCCATAATTTTGCGCACCGTTTCATCCTCTAACAAATCCGCAGGGCGGATCAGGCTTACCGGCACCAAAGCCCCTTTTGCATCCTTCATATAACGCGTACCTTCAAGTTCAATTTGTGGATTCATCACCAACTTCCTCCTTATGTTTTTTGAAACCGACGAAATGGCACAACTTCCCCTGAAGAAGGCGCACATCCCGCTTTCAATTGCCAACGACACCGCAAAAGTTCATGCCCTAAAATGTGGTTATAGCCTGCCAAGCGGCGCAAATAATCATTCAATTCTCGAACATCTTTCGCACTTAAAAAAATCCCATCCAGTTCATGTTTTAACAAGGCAGAGCGCAAAGCAACCAAGCAATCTCTCACCATATAAGGGTTCCGTTCCATCATTTTCCGCCTCCAAAATCCATATAAATCACACGATTGCTCTCATCCGCATCAGAGCTGTCACACTCAGCCAAAACTTCTGCAACTTCAGCTTCCAAAACCGCATCCGCTTCCCCCAAACGGTGAACACTCAATTCCAATTCAAGCGATAACGCCAAATCAACACACAATTTAAGCGGCTCTCCAATGTCAAAACCGCGTTGATAATCGTCATAAAGACCAACAAGCGTATTGGATAATTCTTTGTCGCATAAAGGGATCATGCCAATTCCTCCACGTCACGGTTTTTCCATGCCGCTTTGACATGTTTCAGGGTCACCTCACACCCATCTCCAAGCGCGGCCATACGTGCCAACATCATGGTTTTGTCAATTTGCCGCAAAGCTCCAGCCTTTAAGCCAATCCCTGTCAAAAACTTTATCGCACCAACATCCTCAATCCCCCAATCATGAATGCGCGCTGCAATATCCTCACTATAGGGCTTGCGCCGTTTCAGATGCATCGCCAAACGGCTTTTAATTTGCGCATAAGAGGGACCATTTTGACGATGAACCAACCGCCCTGAGATCTCATCATTGCCAACCAAAGCCAACCCTGTGCCATTAATATCAACAAAATGGCGCAACTGATTAATCGCCTCATCCGTTAAATTTTGTGCCTCATCAACGATCAACAACGTGCCACCACCCACGCGCTCTAATTTCTTACCAATCGCACGCGTTAAGCGGGTGGGATTATATTCCACCACTTCCAATTCTGCTGCCATATCATTCAAAATACCGTGAACACTGCGCGTATGTGGGCTGGCTGTCACCAGATAAACATGCGGGCGGGTAGAGCGATAATGGCGGCAAGTTTCGGTCTTGCCACTGCCCGCATCAAGCGTAATCATCACCATATCCCCCGTGCTTTGTGCCAGTGTTAAAGTATCAATGATCTCACTGGCAATTCGATTCCTCTGAAAGGCTGGTTTTTCAGGGATCTTCTCCAAAAACCCCGCCGTTTCCTTTAAAACCTCAACCCATTGTTGAACTTTTGCATTTTGCTTCCCCAATTGCCCCGCATAACTGCCAGCATACCATTGCGAAAACGTCCCATCCGGCATCCCTATGCGCCGTGCCACCTCTGCTTTCGACCAATCATTCATTTTTCCTATAGTTCTCACCGCATCCACAAGCTCATTCCATAAAGCAATGTCATCACTGTTGCGGTTTTGTGCTGTTCCATTAGGCTGGATTTTAGGTCGCGCCCAAGGATTTTTATCGACCGTTGCATTTATCGCGTTTTTCATCTATAATCTCCCTCTCGTATTGATCTAGATTCTTATGGATTTTAGATTTTATTGAATGGGTAGGCTCCCACCTACCCATTTTTGTTACTCTAAAGCCGTACGCGATACTAAAACGGCTTCCTTACAAATTCCCCTTGGTTCTTTCTCACACATCGGGGAACCTGCTAACTTCACGCTCCTCACCTGATAAGCAAAGACACCTGAAAATTTAATTGTATTGATTTAAACTTTGAATGGATTAAGATTTCTCCCCCCCCTTTCTTTGTTAAATCTTCAACCCCGCACATGGACCTCAACCGGTCCCCTTAAATCCCCCCTCTCTTTTCCTAGTTCCTTATTCTATTGCTTGGGAAACTTTATCACCTCACGCCCCTCATCAGAGGCGGAAAGCTTTCTCAAAGCTTTGTGCAAGTGTTGACTGAATTCTTCCTCCCCCAAAACCTCATCATCGTCTGCTGTCAAAGCTAAATTCCCCACATTGTTTGGCATCAAGCGGCTCACCTTTGGCTTTATCGGAAGCTTCGATTTGAACGCTTCATCCTTTTTCTCAAGGCGCCCATAAACATCTGCCAAGTGATCAGGCGCAAGCTTTGCCGCTAGCTGTTTTTCTGCTTTAACAGCCTTCACATATTCTTTACGCAAACGCCCATTCAAGCGCGCCGCCTGCTGGTCATAAAAACCTACATCACAAAGGCATGGTGCCAAACAAAGCAACCGATTGTTCAAATCATAAACCCGTAAATCTTGATGCAAATTATCCGGATCAAAGCGTACAATCACTTTTTGCCCCGCATGCTCATTCAACGCCCGCGCCCAATAACGATTGCCATAAAAATGAACCTCGCCCGTCCCCTTTTGTGTACGCAATGCCTCAGAAGTTAAAAGCCATAAAGCCCGTTGTGCCGCCGTTGCTTGCCGAATAATCGTCCCCTCGGCTTGCAAACTCTCTGCAAAGGTCTCATCAAAACTGCGCCCCGCACAATTAACCGCCTTACGCCCTGCTTGCCCATTATGTGCACAAATTTGCGCACCAACATGGGCTTTAAACGCTTCAAATCCTATCGCGCGCTTGCCATAATCTTCAGGCTTGGCATCCGGTTTATTGCCCGTATAAGCCCCCGCACAAAAGGGATGTTTGGAAATCGCTTCTGCCAAATCACGCCATGCCCGCTCAATCGGTTTAGACTGTCCGCTATAAGGGGTGGTCCATTGCAATTGCACCCCCAAACTCGTCAAAAGCCCTTGCGGATCATCCGGCTTAATCTTAAAACGAAAGCGGTTTTGCACACCTCCAGAAATCCACTTACTGGTAAAAGCACGCCCATTATCCAAGGTCATACGCTCTGGTATCCCATAAGCTTCCACCATATCCCCAATCACCAAACGCACGATTTCCCAAGTCTCAGCATCTGACAGACGCCACGATAAAATCTTGCCCGAATAAAGATCTTGAATGGCAATCAGATAAAGCCGCACAGGCTTTTCTGTCCAAGGAACATTCACAAAAACATCCAGCTTATGTCCATCCATATTCACCGCTTGCAGTGCATGCAGGCTCGAGCGATCACGCCGCTGTGCCGGATAAAGCTTTTTTGCCTTTTCTTCTCCCTCACGCGCTAAAACCACAACCGCTTTGGAAATTTGTCTTTCAAAACGACGCCGCAAAGCCCGCTCAGAAGGAATGGGCTCAAAACCCCGCTCCTGCGCCACCATCACCATGCGCCGATAACACGCTGAAAAAGCAGGTTTAGAGGGGCGCAAATAATCCGAACAAAAAACCTCCCACGCCCCCTCATGACACGGCGCAAATTGCGAAACATTCTCCTCACCATAACAAGGTGCAAGCGCTGCCAACCAATCAGGGCGCTCATACCCCTCCACCATCTGCCGCCAATTAAAAAGCGACATCCGGCTCACACCAAATTGCACCGCACTTAAACTTGCCGCATCATGCACACCCATACCGGCATGGAGCAAATCTTCCCAAAAGCAAAGTGCCTTCAAACGCTCTTCACAGCGCCTTTTATGCGCCTTTGAAAGCCCCTCATAACGCACCCAAATACTTGTCTTTTGCTCCCCTTGCGTTTGTTTCACATCAACAGCCCCACCAAACCGCACCAACAATGCCGCCCGTGCCTCCTCCGGCAATAAGGAAATGTGATACTCCCAAACCGGCTTGGTTTTGCCTAATGTTTGGCGAAACAATTGTGTATTCAAACGCCATTTCTTAAGCGCAAGATTGTTGAGACCGATTTTTGTTTTCGGCAACCCTGGCAAAGCTGCCTCAGCCAATTCGGCAATACGAAACCATTCCTTCATGGCTGCCCCCTTTTAATGCGAACCGGCGTTGCGCGCATGGCTTTCAATCGCGCTGCAATCTCCCGCTGTTCCTGCTGGAGCCGCGCAATTTCTGCTAAACGCGCCTCATCTCCTTGCAACAGCAACAATCCATCTTCACTCACCACCTCATCCCAGAGCCAAAATGCCTCTGTCGCCCGCACAAATGCCTTAAACCGCGGCAGGGAAATATCCACCTGCTTACTTTCCGCAACATATGCATCCAAACTGGCCTTACTTAAACACCCAATCCCTAAATAATGCGCCATACGCTCCGCAATCACACTGCGCTCAACCCGGCATTCTCTCAAAGCACGCGCCATGGCACGCTTAATGCGTGAGCGAAACCGCCCTAAATCAATCTGCGCAACGGGTTCACGACAAGGAAAAACCGGCTTTTGAAAAAAATCAAGCTGCCCGCAACCATGCCTCTTCATGCCTGCTCCTCCCCTTGTTCTCTTGCAAGATAATCACAAAACCGCGCCTTTGTCTGCGCATCTGCTCTCTGCCAAACACCCAATAACTGAGCAAAAATCCGTTCCTGTTCATTAATTTGCGGAGGTGTATTAATCCCATTGACCAAATCAACAGCCCGCCGTAAATCCCCCTCAACCTGTTGCAAAGCAATTGCCACACGCCGTTGCGCAACCGGCTCCATCTTCGCCAACTTCAACAACTGCGCTTGATTATCTGCCAAGGCTGTCCCCCGCAAAACAGAGCGTAATTCTGGCTGTAAATGCTGGGCAATACAGTTGAGACGTTTCACGACATCTTGAGAGAAACCAATGCGGTCCGCCACATGTTTAGCAAAAGATAAAGTTCTCCTCTTGCCATCTTCTCCCTCCATTTGAGCAATAGGGTCAACTTGACCCAATTGCTTTAAATGTGCATCACCTCCGATCAAAGGTGCAACTTGCACCTTTGATTTTTCATCCCCTTCACACCCAATTTCATGATGCTCTGAAGAACCATCATTTGGCAAAGGTGCAACTTGCACCTTTGCCACTTTGTCCTTTGTATATTGATTACCACCGATCAAAGGGTAATGTTTACCCTTTGATTTTCTGTCGCCACCACGTTGAATCTCCCCATACTTCTTTTCCCACAATTCGCGGTAAGTCTGGACAAAAAGCGCACGGTCAATAACAGACAATTCATTGCGAAACAGATTTTCAGCCACTTCTAAAAGCGCGGCATTGTCCTTATCAGCCTGCACCACAACGGCATCAATGTCACTATAGCCCAAAAGCTCCGCAGCACGCAGCCGATGCGCACCAGCAATAAGCGTGTAATTACCCTCTTTAGCATTGGGGGTATGGCGCACCGTAATCGGATTCATCAATCCCTCCCGCGCCATTGATTGCGCAAGTGCCTTGGCATGCTCATCATCCACAGGGCGTATACGCTTCGGTACCACAATCACATCAAGAGCAAGCTTTTGAAACTGTGCCATCACGCCGCCGCCTTTCTGATCTCTTTAAAGAATAAATCCATCGCACGCCCCGCCCATCTTTGATAAGCTTTCGCAAAAACTGGTTCCATTAACCGCCGGTTAATCACCTGCAGTGACAGAGAAATAGAAGTCCGCTGCCGTGCTTGTATGGCAACAATACGCCGCCGCGGCACCTCAAACTGATAATGCAAGATATGAATAACAATCTGCCGTGCTAACGCCGCATCAAATAAGCCATGCGGAGGGTCAATAATATACCGGATCGGCAGATGCTTAAATCCACTACTCACGGCTTTTAAAGAACAGGAAAGCATCACCTGTAAACGTTCAACTTCTGAATAAGGATTAACGATATCGTTTCTGACATCTGGGGTCCATAAATTACAAGCAGCAACCATAACCACCTCCAATAAAGCTAATCTGATCACCACCTATGGAAAACAAAACTACCCAAACGGCTGTTCTATGATGCAACTCTATGCAATTTATCTTGCCTATTTCGTACTGATCTTTAGACATTGATAAACCTTTTTATCTTATGGTATTTAAATTCATGGCAAATGCGCAAAAACGCAAAGCCGTGTAACGAAGTTTAAGCAGCATTACCGCGCAAAGCAGAATGCGCACGCGAATCTGTGTTGGCATGTTTTGCTGCTTTAAAAATGCGACGGCGACTTTTGGGGTAGCGGTCGCTAAATACTTGCTCGACGGGCAAGCCAATAAAATCGGCAATAGCGCGTTCGGCTTTCTCGTTAGACCGTGTCCAAATGTGTTGAACACTGGATGACGAGAGTTGATAAGCTTTCGCAAGCTCCGCCAAGGTCATGTTACGGCGGCGTAGCTCGGCTAAAATACTATGGCGATCCCATACTTGTGTGATAGTCATAAACTTCGCTCCTGCTTTAAACGGATGCTCCCACATCCGTTTTTTGTGGGGTTAATTGTAAAATATCTGCCCTCTATATCGGGCGGTAATAACAGTTAAAACCATTTTACGGGTTTGTCAACCCGTAAAATGGTCTTAATGGGTATTTTTTTGGCACGTTTAGAAACAGAACCTAAAACACCATTGGCAAAACGCCTACGTGAAATAAGACGAATCCTCGGAAACGAAGAACGCGGTGCTTTTGCCAAATCTCTTAATTTGGCAAAAAATACGCTTGCAAATTATGAGCTTGGTATAAATGAGCCACCAGCATCTATCGTAATTGCCTATCACAAAATTTATGGCGTAGACTTTCATTGGCTTCTCACTGGAGAAGGCGAAATGTTTACAGACATGGAAAAGGCGAAAGCAGCTGGTTTTAAACCACAAACTATCCCTACTGGTCTCATGAAAAAGCTTGGTCGCGTGGCTTATACAACCTATCGCGATGCTAAAATAAAACTCCCCCCTGAAGATATAGCGGAACTCGCGGCAGAGCTTTGTATAAAGTTGCAAGAGCTTGTTCAAGACATCAACGATAGCGAAGAAGTAGAGGCAACTTTCCCTCTTCTTAAAATTCATTTAAAGCGTCAAATAGAGGCTGAAAAAGAACACTCCAAAGCTGCACAAAATACGGCTTAATGCTACTCTAAAATGAATGGGGGAATCTCTTTTTTAAATCCTGTAATTTAAAACGAGACTCAATATGAATAAGGAGCATTTTTGGCACGCCCCGAACTAGAACCTAAAACACCATTGGCAAAACGCCTGCGTGAAATAAGACGAATCCTCGGAAACGAAGAACGTAGTATCTTTGCGCAACGGCTTAATTTACAACGTAATACCCTTGCCAATTATGAAATTGGAGCACACGAACCAACATGCTCAACAATTAACGCCTATTATACGGCCTATAACATTAATCCTCATTGGCTCGTTACGGGTGAAGGTGAAATGTTTAGTGACATGGTAAAAGCGAAAGCAGCTGGTTTTAAACCACAAACTATCCCTACTGGATTGATGAAAAAACTCGGTCGCATAGCTTATACAACCTATCGCGATGCAAATATAAAGATCCCTCCTGAAGATATAGCGGAACTCGCGGCGGAACTTTGTATAAAGTTGCAAGAGCTTGTTCAAGACATCAACGACACGGAAGAGGTCGAGCTCACCTTGCCTCTTTTAAAACTGCATTTAAAGCGTCAAATAGAGGCTGAAAATGCACATCCAGAAACTACATAAGATACAGCTTAATGCCCCTTTAATATGAAAAATCGATATGAAAATCTTTTTACATTAAAAAAATAATATAACTATTTGATTAATAAGTATATATTGCCTCTAAAAATAGATAATCATCAATAGGTGAAAATCTTTTTTGCTTTTTTGGTCATTTTGGGCTGATTTTGGAGTGAGCTTCACAATTTACCGAATTTTTTTCACAGGGTCTTCAAAGGCGGTTTTCTGGGCTTTCACAGACTTTTCAAAATTTTTCACAGGGTTTTCACAGACCTTTCAAAGCCTTCTCTCATTTTTACCATGAAAACGCACTTTTTTCTGATTTTCACTATTTTTCGCTCTTTTTTACAATTTTAGGTGTCAAAATCCAATTTTACAAAGAGTGCATTTAATGGTAAAAATTATACATAAAAACAACAAATTACCACGTGTTCCTACCTAATCCCACCTAATCCCACTTAGTATAAAACCTAGTGTCAAACTACAGTACCAATTTATTTTTTCTCAAAGAGTTTTAAAGATGTTCTCAAAGGGTCTTCAAATGCTTTTCAAAGGGTATTTAA
>NZ_JBHILV010000018.1:0-25936 GCF_042193505.1 Bartonella sp. TS25HLJMH | reverse complement strand
CCAAAATAAAACCATCGGTTAAGTTGATCTTAATGAGTTTATCGAGGAGTCTATTCGCCGTCAACTCACTCTGCATGAGAGCAAAAGCAGAATCTATATGAGACGTGTATGCTTACATAAATCAAATTATTGACTGAAAAATCCAATGTTTGTTTATATATCATTTTTTATGTCGGTTTCTTGTCTTGAAAGCAATGGTACGATTTTTGATGTCTGTATAAAAATATTTACAAAAAAAATTTTAATAACGTATGATTATAGAGTTTTGTCCTTTGTTTTAAGCGTGTAAAGTTAAACCGTTGTTTATCCATAGATTTTGTGTTTATTATTTATTTGATACATTTAATCTAGAATGTAAATTGTGTTCGTATATTCAAACTAATATACTGGTATTGAAGCGGTGAAAGTGTTACTTTGTTGAGAATAGATAATTTGGTAGGTTGGTATTCCTTTTGTATCAGAGAAATTTCACCTTATTCTCTCATATTGTGCGTGGATGAAATGTTAACCGCATAATGCTCTCTCTTACATGAGATGTAAGATTGATATGCTTTCCATATTAAGAAAAGTTGTTGATTGTAGAGGAGTATTTTTCTGCGAAATTCGTTTTGCTTAAATGGCAAAAATAGAGCAATAGTCGCATATTTGTTGCGCTGTAACGCATATATATAATCGATGGAGTCAACACTTCATTTAAGAAATTTCTTGAAGAAAAAACATAAAAAAAATAGAATTGTTGAAAAGCATGAAAAATCAAGGAAATTTTGCAAAAAAAGCTGTACGAATTGTACAGCTTTTTATGTGTTTGCTTTAGAGGTAGAAGTTTTAAAACTTGAAAAAGTCCTTACGGCTTCTATAACCATAATAGCCAAAAACACTGGAAATAATGGCGCCGACCAGACTTCCTAAAAAGCCCCACCATCCCATATTGGAGACTGTTTTTGTGGCTTTAGTTGCAGTGTTTTTTGCTGCCTTGATAGTATCCTCAAGATTGTCCGAGAGTTTTTCAGCCTGTTCTTCAAGGGCTTCAATTGCCTGAGCAGTTTTTGCTTCTGCTGTCTGATAAATATGAAGCGCATTGTTGGCTGTTCTTTGTGCGTCCGCACGGGGCATGCCATCTTTTATGAGGGCATTGATGATATCACTTCGATCAAATTTTGTCGTGAGATCTTCTACACGATCAGACAGGCGCTCACCAAGATTTTTTAAAGTGGTGCGATAGTGAGAAGGATCATTTTTGAAAGCTGTGATCGCAGAACCAATATCGTTGAGAGCTGCTTGATAGGTTTGTTTCAAGCGATCAGGGTTGAGAGCAGGAATGTCGCTTTTATTGAGAAGGGTGCGCAATTCACTACCAAGTTGGTCAAAATTGATGCCATTGTCACTGTTTTTTGCAAAAAACTTTTCAAGACTTTCGCTGTTTAATTTTGCAAGTATAGGGGAAATATTGGTTTTGAGGCTATCTACGGTTTGTTGGACCATGGAGCTGTTTTCTAGAGCAGTTTTAGCTCCTATCTTTGCTGTACTAGAAACCACGTGGATGGCTTGGAGGGTCATCAGCAATGTTATGAGAGCCCAAGTGAGAAAGCCATGAAGCGTTCCTGACGATTCAGCAAAACGTCCAGCTACAAAACCTCCCAAGGCTAGGCTAATCAGTGTGACGATAACAGAACCCACGCCAAAAGAGAGGAAAGAGCCTTCAAATGGGGTTGAAGAGGTGAAATCCATTTGGCTTAAGCCTAAAGCCGCTACCAGAAAAGAGAGGCAGATTGAGGTGGCAAGAGCTGTCACCAATCCCGCAAAGATTGCGGACCATGAAATGGGTGTGTGAAAAAAGGGATACTTTTCTTCTAGAGATGTTTCTCCTAGAAAATTCGTATCGAATGGTGTGTCTTCAGGAATGCGAGTTTCCATGTTTTATCTCCTTGAATATGCTGGAGATACAATGTCTTTTTGCCAATTATGTTCCAAAAGTGAATAGATATGCACTAAAAAGGACAGAAATCATCGAAAACAGGACGGTGATCATTACTTAAAATTCTAGAGTCTTTATTTCATTTTTTTGTAAAAACAGCGAGTCTTCTAAAATTTTAGTTTTTTATATTGTACTTAGTAATTAAAAGAACGCTTCGAGTATTCAAATAAATATCAAAGGTATTCAATTCAAAAAGCTATGAGAGATAAAAGAGAAGGAAGAAACATGAGTGTTCTAAGCTGTTTTTCCTTCTCTTATTGCTCTATATCAAAGAAATGCTAGAAAAATTTTCTAAGTTCTTTGAGTAAAAACTCCCAAAACCAAAGAGGAAAGTTGAAAAGTTTTGAGACAATGTCCAAAAGTTTCGAGATTCTCTCCAAAGATTGTTTTTTAGTTTCGCATGCAGGTTTTTTATGCGATGTAAGAGCATTTTGATTTGAGAGATAAATTTGATTTGATGGACCATCTTGTACTAAGAAACTGCATTTTGTAAAAGTCATGTGTTCCCCCTTTATGACGGTGGGATTATGAACTGTAATCGGTTCATAGGTGCTACAGGTTTTCACTTTTGTATTTGCAGTTGTCATGAATTCTGTTTCAAATGTATTTGTGTGAAGGTTACTTGTGCGTTTTTCGGGTTTATTGTCGATTAAAATACATTCATCCATTACGCTTTTTATGGGTGCATTTACTTTGTTTATAAAGTTTTTGAGATATTTAGAAAATTGAGTTTCTAAGGATGGGATTTTTATGATTGTATTCATTTTATCAAGCTTTTTTAATACTTTTTTTATTAAAGGCCCGTAAATGTCTTTAATGTTTAAAAAATCACGAATATCAAGTTTACTGATGGCATTATAGGACCACCCTGAAAGATATGCGATCATTTCAATTGATTGCTCGTCGCCTTCTTTGCTCTGTATTGCTTTTAAGTCTTTAAATTTCGGGCGGCGTAAGATGATTTCTGTGTATGTCTTTCCTTCCACTTTAATAGGTACAGTAATTGGTACGTGGCTAGTTCTGTTATATTCATTAATAGTCCCCTTGCTTTCTAAATTAGATTCAGAATGATTTGTCAAATTTTCATTATATCATGTTTGTCAATAGCTTAGGCAGTAAATTTTGTGATGGTTATGTAGAATGAAAATCTAACAAAATGGACAAGATGAATTTAGATTTTTGGGGGAGACAGAAGCACAATTTGCTTTATGATATTAGTGGGCTATTAAGTTTATTTGCTCAATTATTTGTGTTTATAAAAACTTTTCCATGAGGCATTATTATACGCTGTATTGTTACAATAATATTTGCGTGGGTAGTTTTGAGGAGAGGGAGTTTGTGGTTTCTTTTTTCTTTGAACATTGTGAACCAATTCTGATAAAGGATGTTATCGAGAGATTGGTGTTTTTATCATGAGAGGGGATAGAGTTTGGGAGCGTTTTTGTTGATGATATCAATGAAAAAAGCTGATGAAGATAGGGCAACATGAATACAACAAAATGCGCTATTTTGGATTGGGAAATATATTTCTGAAGGGGAGTTTTGATCTTTTAGCTTCTTTTGCGTATAGTTTTAAAATTGCGGTTTGCTATGCTTTAAAATTAATTATAAAGTGAAGCGCTAAGTGTTTATTTACGTGTTGCGTGTGCGTGCGGATCAGACATTGGATTTATGCATCAACAAGATGAATTATTCTCAAATAAAGTAAAAGAATAAAGAAAAATTATTATTTTATTCCCTGTGGATAAAGTTAAAATAGATTTATATTTATAAATATAAATTATTATTTTGCTATACACGTAAAAGTTAAATATTTTTAAATTTAAGAAATGTGACTTTCCTGATGAAACATAAAGATACATTACCATTCATTATACTTATCGTATGTTTATCAACAGGAGGTTTGATTTCTACCGATATTTTTTTACCAGCACTGGGAGAGATGCGTCAATATTATCAAGTGACACAATCTCAAATTCAGAATGCAGTGGCAGTTTTTTTGTTGGCATTGGCACTTGGACAGCTCATTTATGGGCCGCTGAGTGATAATTTTGGGCGTAAAAAAACACTTCTATTGGGCTTATTTTTGTGGTTATTTACGACACTTGGTGTGATTTATACAGTTCATATTCACGCTTTTCTTGTGTTACGTTTTTTGCAAGGTCTTGGTGCTTGTGCGGGTATCGTCTTAAGTCGTGCAATTATCAATGATTTATTGGATAAAAAAGCGGCCGGAAAGCTTTATTTGATTGTTTTTCCTTTTATTGGAATGTCACCAGCACTTGCACCTTTCATTGGTGGACTTTTGATACAAGCTTTTCATTGGCAGGCAACTTTTATCTTTTTAAGCTTTTTTATATTTATGACCATTTTGCTGTGTTATTTTGTGCTAACGGAAACTCTGCCTCCTCAAAAACGCCAGCGTTTTTCTCTTGTGGGATTTCTTAAGGGGAGTTTAGCCGTTATAAAAAATAAACAATTTGTCTTTTATGCACTTATTCCGTGTTTTTCTTATGCGACCTATTTTGCTTATATAGTAGAATCTCCTTTTTTACTTACGACTTTAGGTTTATCACCGCTATACATTGGTTATAGCTATATTGGGGTTTCTCTCCCTTATATTGTAGGGAACCTTGTGGCGCGGTGGTTTTTCAAACGAGAAACTATGGAAAGGACTGTACGGCGGGGATATATCATTTTTGTTATCGGGGGATTGCTCTTTTCTCTGCAAATGTATGTGAGTCCGTGGCCACTTGTGACAAGTTTTGCGGCTATTGCTGTTCTTACATTTGGTAATGGTTTTTTATTACCATTGGGAACAGCATTGGCGATTTCGTCGCACCCGCAAGCTGCTGGAGCAGCTTCCGGTATGATGGGAGCTTTACAATTAGGGAGTGCGGCATTGAGTGCTGCGGTTATTGGAAAGATATCTGGGCACAATCCACAGACTATGGCGGCTTTATTGGCTGTTTGCTGTCTTTTTGGTTTTATAATTTATATCTGCAAAGCGCGTGAGTTTATGATCTCAGAAATGAGCTGAGTGAAATGATAAAAAGAAAGCATTATGCGGAAATGTTTTTGATGTTTTACACGAATGGGGCATCTGTACATTAGATAAATTTTTTTATTATGTTGTTTGATTGAGTGGGTTTAAAATTTGTTACAAGCTTAGTTTGAGTTTAACAAATTGATTATGATGGGGGGAGAGTATGAGCCTAGAGTTTCAACATATTTTCATTATATTGGGTGTGAAAAGTTTTGGCTCTAATGCATGTTTTAAAATAAGGGGAAGAATTGATCAATGAGCCTTCCTATTATTATTCTTTCTCCTGTAATGCCAATTTGGGATGGTGGTGTTTTTTGTTCTCCATTGACAAAGCTATGCTTATCAAAAGGATTCTCTGTCACTCTGCTGGATACGCTTTCTCTTTTTCCTAAGAGTTCTCATGTTCTCAATCATGCTGCTGTAGATATTTTATCTTTTATGGCAGAAAAACTTAAAAGCTATTTTAAAGAGCCCGCAGTGCTTGTGGGATTTTCTATGGCTGGAATGTTGGTACAAATATTGGCAGCACGGCTTCCCAATGTTCAAGCTGTGCTTGCTGTGAATGCACCTGGCTATCCTGATAAGGTTTTGAAACGGCGCCTTGGAGATATTCTTGCCTCCTTAGAAAATAATGATTTATCGGGGGCTTTGGAAATACTCAATGGTTTTATGCATCCTTCTGGCATTATGAAAAAAAGAGTTTTATTGGAGGTTCCTGATGAACAAAAAAGCGTGGCAATTGAACGCATGACAAGAGGGTTTAAACTCTTATTGGCGATGGATGCTAGAGATGAAATAGTGAAGTATAAGGGGAAGTTTTTAGCTTTAGTGGGAGAAAAGTCAAAATTTGCAACGGTAGATAATCAGACGAAAAGTCATAATCTGAATCATGAATACAAGATTATCTCTGGTGCTGGTACGCGTTTGTGGGAGGATAATCCTACTATGACGGATGCGGTCATTGATGAATGGATGGAGGGATATGAAAAAGAAAGTGCTTGTATTACCTGGTGATGGGATAGGACCAGAGGTTTGTGATGCTGCGCTGAGGGTCTTAGAGCAATTTCAATTGCCAATAGAGTTTACTTATGGTGATATTGGTTTTGAATGTTGGAAACAGGAAGGGGATCCTATTCCAAAAGCGACCTGGCAAAAAATTGCTGAAAGTGATGCGATTTTACTTGGGGCTGTGACCAGCAAAGGAAAAGAAGCGGCTTTAAAAGAACTTGAACCGCATTTACGAGAGAAAAAACTTGCCTATGTGTCACCGGTTATTCAGCTTCGCCAAAAGTTAGGTCTGTTTGCCAATGTACGCCCTGTCAGATACATCTTTGGTCCTAGAAAGCCTTTCCATTTTTGTGTTATCAGAGAAAATAGTGAAGGACTTTATGCTGGATTGGATTTTCGGGGTATCACTCCTGAAACAGCCGCTTGGTTAAAACATCCCAATTTGACAAAATATGGGCTTGAGGAAGCTGCATGGACAGTCCGTTTGCAGACACGCTTTGGTTTAGAGCGGTTATTTGAATATGCTTTTTCTTATGCAAGGAAATATGGCGTGAGGCGGGTTACTTTTGCTGATAAGCCCAATGTTATGCGAGAAAGTGGACAATTTTCTCGAGAAATTTTTGAGAAAATTGCGCAAAACTATCCGGAAATTGAAGCAGATATTCATAATGTTGATGCGGTTGCTTTATGGATTGCAACGAAGCCAGAGCAGTTTGGTGTGATTGTTGCTGAAAACATGTTTGGCAATATTCTCTCTGATCTTGGCTCTGGAGTAATGGGGGGATTTGGGCTTGCTCCTAGTGCAAATGTGGGGAGCGAGATTGCTTATTTTGAACCTGTGCATGGAAGCGCACCAGGTATTGCTGGACAAAATAAAGCAAATCCTTCTGCGATGCTTTATACCACGGCTTTACTCTTAGAACATTTAGGCTTTAAAGATGAAGCAAAACAATTATCTGAGAGTGTTGATCAGGTTATTCGTGCTGGAAAAACGGTATCTTACGATTTAGGAGGTGTCGCTTCTACCCGTCAAATGGCTGAAGCTGTTCGCAATTCTCTTGTGAATCCTGTCTCTGTGTGTCATGCGGCAATTATTACTGTTGGTGATGAACTCCTTTCAGGACAATATTTGAATACGAATTTACAAGATTTAAGTCAAAGCTTAAACAAGAGAAATATTCAAGTCACACGTCATTTTGTTTGTGCTGATCAATTACAGAAAATCAGTGAAACGGTTGTTTCTTGTCTTGGACAAGAAGATCTTATCATTATCAGTGGGGGATTGGGACCAACATCAGATGACATAACACGTGATGCGGTTGCAAAAGCCGTGCAGCAGCCTTTGGTATATCATGAAGATGTTTGGCAAACAATAAAAGGTCAATTACAACGATTAGGGATTACGGCGGATAAGAGTAATGCGCGTCAAGCATTGTTTCCTGAGACGGCAACTGTGCTTGATAATCCTACGGGCACAGCTCCAGGGTTTTATCTCTCTTGCGATGGAAGTACGCTTGTTGTTTTGCCTGGTCCACCATCACAGGCTCTTGCGCTTTTAGAGAATTATTTAGAACAAAATGAGAAGAAATATTCTTCTGTATCGCGTGCGGGGTATGCATGGACTTTGATTGGAATTGATGAAAGTACCATTGCGCAGTGGGTTGATTGTCATCTTGAAAATGAGCCATTTGAACGGCATTTTTTATGGAAAAGCCCCTATGTTCTTGTGCAACTGATTGGTCAATCAGAAGCGCCCTTGGAACAACATTTCGTGGAAGAATTTGAAAATCATTTTCACCCCTATTTGGTTGGTGCAGAAGTTACTACTGCTTGTAAACAATTAGCGATGCATGCAGAGGTTCATTGGTTTTCCAATGATCCGCGGCTTTTAAAATATTTTCAGCCCATAGAAAAAAGTACAAAAAATATTCCAAAGCTTGAGGTTGAAGTGAGCCTATTACCTTCTATCGAGACATTAGAAAATCAAGAAGAAAGCCTTGGACAGGCCACGATGACTATACGGATGAAAGGTTATGACGATGATCGTGTAACTTTTCCCTATACGCGACCACTTTTAGGTGTCATCTTACAAGAATATGCAGCTTGGTTGGTTTTAAGAAGATATTTGCAAACTGAGAAAAGCAAATGAACCTCTATGGGGACGTAAAATATTGCTCAAATTATTGAACGTTCTATTAGTAAGAAGCATTTTGATCCTTTTCTTAAGTGGTTTTTATCTATAGGTTAATCTTTCTTTTGATGTGTAATTAAATGACTTTGATTGATTCAAGATTAAGAAAAACTTTACTATATTAGGCTCGCTACATTCAATCTTTATAATGGTTAATTATTATTATAAATCAAGATGTTATCTTTCATAGAGCTGATGACAAGGAATCCAGAGACTTCGTGTGCCTCAAGCGTTGTAAATAATTGAGATTCTTTGTAAATCAAAAAGTGATGTTGTGAAAAGACAAGGAGTCGTGTCATGTACAGGAAAGCTTTGCAAATTTTATTGAAAAATATGTCCAGTTTATTGCGAATATGTGCCGTTCAGTTATCTGATAATAAATTGCTGTAAAGAGCTCATAAAATTTTTCCTTTAAGTTTTTGTGTGATTGCACGATTGTTGGGCGTTCGCTTCCGAGGGGCGATATTTTTCAATTCGATAACAGCAAGAACTATTTTTTCTGTAGATGTGAAGGTTTAAGGAGTAATCATTTTACGCTTTTGTTTTCTTTTCGATTGGTAATTTGTAGGAATTTGTTGGAGAAAATATTTAATGCGGTGTGTTTGTGAATGTCGTTAAATACATTTTATGCGTGTGTGAGGAAGAAAAAATGTGTCTTATTTGTTGATAAGAGTGTCAATGTTTTTGATAAACAAATTTTGGCGTAATTCTTAGTATCTAAATGAAAAGTTCATTGCGAATTTTTTAAAGCTCGTGTCCTATCTGTTGTGATGCGGAGTGGTCTTTTTTAGCAAAAAAGAAAGGACTTTTATGTATCAGATTGATTACAACAGTTATCGTTCTGTCAAGAGTTTTAATCGTCGCATTCGTTTTCTCGTCATGCATTATACGGCTCTTAATTTTAAAGCTTCGATTATGGCGCTTACAGGAGAAAAGGTTAGTGCACACTATCTTGTTCCTGATCCTTCAGAGCAAACATATCGTGAGGCAGGCTTTAAGGATATGCGTATTTTTAATCTGGTTGATGAAAATGAGCGTGCATGGCATGCGGGTGTGAGTTCATGGGCTGGGCATAGTCATCTCAATGATGCATCTATCGGGATTGAAATCGTTAATTTAGCGATTGGTCATTCTGAGTCTTCAGAAGAGACAATTGATTTTATGACGTATCATGATGAGGGGGTTATATTTCCTCCTTATAATCCAATACAAATTGATGCCGTTAAGGAGCTTGCATTGAATATTCTTCAACGGTATCCCGATATTATGCCAACTGATGTTGTGGGACATAGTGATATTGCCATTGGAAGAAAGAGTGATCCAGGAGCAGCTTTCCCATGGAGAGAACTTTATAGGGCAGGTATAGGAGCATGGTATGATGATGAACTAAAAAGTCATTATCAAGAGCAATTCTCTAAGAATTTTCCACCCAAAGAAGATGTTTTGGCGAAACTAAAATGTTATGGATATGACATTTCTGCTGCGTGTACCCAAACAGGATACAAAGATTTGATCCGAGCATTTCAACTTCATTTTCGTCAAGAAAATTATGATGGGATTCTAGATGTTGAAACAGCAGCAATTCTTTATGCATTGGTTGATAAATATTTTCCGTGAATTCAATGCCTTTTAATTGAAAATATGGTTATGATTACGTGTAAGCCTTTTTTCTTATCAAGAGAGGCTTTTTTTGCCAATTGGCTTTATGTAAAAAAGGGCATTAATCGTGTAAAAAATCCCATATACGGTATAAGACGTTTTATGGAAACATAACTCTACAGAAAGCTCTATGATTTGCAGAGATTAAATTTTACTGTTTCTTTGTCTTATATTTTTCTGCCTTTAAAAACGAGTAAAGTCAAGATGTTGCGTATATGATGGCATGCTCTTTACGCAAGATAAAACGCTTCAATCAAAATGGACTTTTATTGTATATTTACACGCTTGTTTTAAAGAAATATCTTTTAGGGTGCATTACAACACATATTTTACAGCGACGTTCATAAAGAATATAATCTAGAATCCTCTATGAAGTGTATCCTCATTTTTATGTTTAATAAAAGTGCCTAGCACCATCATACACTTTGCTAGATTTTAATGTTACTACAGCCCTTGGAACTTAAAACGATTCATAAAAGGATTTGCTTTACTCGTTTTTATTCACATGGCTCTCTCTACTTGTCGTGTACCAGTGAATGGTTTTGGTTGATTCAACATGCAAAATAATAAATTATCATTATAAATCAATGTGATGTATATTCAAGAAAAGTAAGGTCGTTTACAGATTGCTACTGATAGGAGTCTCTATTCTTTAAAAGGGGAAGAGGTTAATTTATTTTTTGAAGATATATCTATTTTCTCTTTTATTGCTTTGGAGGATATTTGCATAGTTTTGACAACATGTTTCTTGATGATTAAGTTTTTTAATGCGTGGAAGCGTTGTAAAATGTTGTGTTTTAGGATGTTAATAGAAGACACATTCATGCATATCAAAAACACAATGCTGTCTTGTTTGTTTCAATATTTTATCTGTTCAGTGTAGAATTTATCTGAGAGGATCATACCTTCAATTCCAAAGGTTAGAAGTAAATTACCAAGAAAGATCAATTTGGTAATAAAGCAAAGGTATTTGTTCACCTTTAAAGGGCACACAAGAGATTGTTTGAATTGATGTGTAAGTACCACGTATGCAGTGTTCTTATCAAGCACATTAGGTTAATTTTCTGAGAATATTTTTGTGAAAGTCAGTAATTTTTGTCAAAAAGACAAGAAAATAAGTATCAAGAAAGATGCTTATGATGTTTGATTTCAAAAATAGAAACTGGCAACATAAGTTGCCAGTTTCTAAAATCTTTAGCTTAAATAGGATTAGAATGAACGCTGTAAACGGATCATACCTTGAAAAGCACTTTTTTTATTGAATAAATGTTTTTCATTATTATTGTGATCCTTCACAATGCGATCATCATTCCAAGAAACATAGGTCAATTCAGGTGTAATTACAAATCCTGGAACCAACGTATATGCAATATTTACAGAAGTTGCAAAAGTTTTTACAGCACTATAAGAAACTTGTGCATTCAAATTTGCTTTTGGAGTGAGTTTGTAAGTGGCACCTGCCCAAGCAGCCCATTTACCGCCCCAGTTTGCATAGATTGTTGTGCTGTTTCGTGATAATTCATCACTATTTTCTTTCACTGTGTAGTAATCAAGGCCACTTTTATAACCAGCCATTACCCATAGATTGAAACGATCATTGATATTGAAATCTGCACGTACTTTTCCAGCCCACTTTTTGTAGTAAGCATCATATGCTGCAACCGCTGAAAAACCACCCCATTTTTGCATAAATTTTATACCCAAAACCACATTGGGTGTGTAATTTTTAATTGCTTTACTTGGAAGAGTATCCTCAGTGATAGAAACAAGCTTATCATCTTTATCAATATAGTATCCGCCTATTCCAGGAAGAGTAGCTGAATTATTGCCTAATTCAGCTCCGATAATAGCAGAAAAGCCAGTGTCGCCACTAAAAGTGTAAGAAATAAAATTGGTGCGTGTAATACCTGCTGGTGCTATGCTGTCATCATTGAGAACGTTGCCATAACCACCAGTCCAACTGTTGAAAATTGTATCATCAAGACCTACGCGAAAACCACCCAGTTCAATGTAAGCGGCTGCAAGCTTTGCCCCAGCGTTATCTCTACCATCACCCCAGTTTGAATAAATTCTTGCATATGAACGAAGTGTTCCCATTTCTGTTTCAGAAGCAGCTTGAAAAACAAGGGTGAGCCGTGATGATGCGCCATAGGTTTTTCTTTTGTTTTTTAGTTCAGTTTCGGTTGTTGCATCGACATTATCACCGCCTATAAAATCAGTACGAACATTTCCTGATAAACGCATGCAGGTTTCTGTTCCAGGGATATAGAAATATCCTTTTCCGTAGGCATCACAAACGCGAATATATTCTACAGGTTCGGGTTCGGCGATAACTGTTGAAGCAGCATGTGCTCCAGAAATTACTAAAAAAGCTGCTGTAGAGCTTAAAAAGAGGGATTTAATATTCATATGGGATCTCCGAGGTCCGTTTAATCTTCTTCTAAATTCTAAAGAGTATCATTTACCTAACGCATTAAGGACAAAGACATAAGTAAAATACGCGGCACTTGTTATCTTAGCTATACTAATCTTTTTAGATATTCAAATATGAAATTACCTTTTTGTAATGTATACACATACTATTCGAGATGATGTGGTAAAAAAGACACAATTTTTGTTTTGTTAACTTTTTATCCCTATGGGCTCAATAGGAGAAAATTTCAGATATTTGGGAAAAAAATCGAAAATGTCTTGAACTTTCTGTTGATACCATTTATGCCTCTCTGTTGGAGAGGTGGCCGAGTGGTCGAAGGCGCTCCCCTGCTAAGGGAGTAGGGCTCAAAAGGCTCTCGAGAGTTCGAATCTCTTCCTCTCCGCCATCTATTATTATAAAAGCAGTCGATTGTGTGTGGGAATTTTGTTTTCAGTGATTTGTGCTCATTTGCTTTTCGTACTAGACGTTTTCTATCGGCTGTTTTGGTATAGAGTGGTGCTATTTTATCTTCCTTCCATCTAAATTTATTTGCAAAATTGTAAATACCTGCGTTAGCAGTGCGTGTGGTTGCTCATTTTCTTAATTCCTGAGTTGATTTTTAATTTTATGCTTCATGAAACAAGTTACAAAAATTTTTTTCTAATGGCGTAAATTAAAGCAAAACCAATGGGGGATGTTTTAAGTGCAATATGTTTTATGTAAATTGCTATGCCAATTTATATTAAAGGAAATATGATTAGTTGTGGAAAAATTATCCCGAAAAAGATGGGGTGGTTTCAAAATTTCTCATGCTTTTGTTGATAAAGGAAAACAAAATCTCTGTTGTAGAAATCACATTGACGCTGCATATTTTTTAGCTAAGGTTGCTTATTTATTTTTATGGATATAGGGAGCAGCACCACGAACGTTTATAAGAATAAGCGGCCGTAAAGCTAGATATGTTACGGATTTTGTTCTACAAAGTGTTTTTGTCATCCCTATATCTTTCCAATCGTTTGATGGCATATTTATTATTTTGTGACATTCTTTTGCTAAGCTTTTGCTTTGGCTTTGGCGTGTCAATCAACACCTACTCCTTATACAACAGCATATTTGAGATAAAATATTTAAGATGGTTTACTGCTTTATCGGTTATATCAGCTTTTATATGCCAAATAGGAGAAAATATTGTATATACTTGCTAGCGAGTCATTTCTAAAAACGGAAGGATCTTTTAATTTTGAAAAAATATAAAAGCGAAAAAGGTGGAAATGAGCTCCCATTTTTATCATCATCTTATTAACACAGTTTTATTATTTCATAAATCTCTATGGTCGTGTCTTTTAAATAATGAAGATTATGTGTCTTACGTTTTTGTTTATCCCATTGAGATTATGCCTCTCATATAAAAAGAATGTTCTAAACACAAATACACTTGTGTTGCCAATTTGTGCACTTGTTTTAAAGAGATATCTTTCAATGTGTATAAGCCCATTTTGCAATGCCACCTCTTAAATGGTATAAAATGCAAAAGTTTCGGTGAGGCATATAAAGCCTTATAAAGCTACACCATTTGTATACTTATGAAGATGAAAAGAGGCATATTATACTCCTGCTTCCATGTTGTTATAGATTTTGATTATGGGAGTTCATAAAAGGCATTTTTCCTTTCTAAATTGTTTTTATTTATACGGCTTTCTCTAATCATGATGTGCAAGCAAATGATTTTGACGGTTTCAACCATAAAAAACAGATTTGAAAAGAAATAATCTTACGATATTCAAGCTTGGTATATTATGATTATAAATCAACGTGTTGCTTTATAATTGCATTGTACGTTGAAAGTTGGATGTGGCAATGCTCTCAAAAAAGTATAGATTTCTTTTAGAAGAAAACATTGTGGGTGAAATGTTATGGTTTTTCTCTCATAGAGACTTGTGGGAGTGTTTCATCCATCTCATGACAACCAAACCACACATCAAAAAAGTAATGGTCGGTAATATTAGGTAGTAAGATGGAGAAACTTTTGCAGGAAGAAAAGAAATAATACTCAATACTGTAATTGAAAATATTCTTCCGCTAAAAGAGACAGCACCAACAATACCGGAAATATGGTGCGTTTGTTTTTGGTTAAGTTCTGAGAAAAATAAGCTTTTTGCCCCTATCGGTACAGTGCAAATAAATCCATGGATTAAAGAGAAGGCGATGACTGATGCAGCCGTTTGATGGCTATGAACTGAAAAATAGAGCGCTATGCACATCAGCGCAGAAAAGAAGGAAAAATATTTTATAGAATTCTTATATTTTTTATCAAGAACATGATACTTAGACATCAGTAAATTTGAAAAATATTGTGCTGAAAAGGCTCCAATATGGCAGAACATCAAGACGAGCATTTGCGAACCGTTGAGGTGATGAATTTTTCCTCCTGAAAGTATTATCGGTTGCCAGAAATGATAAATAATCTGAATACCAGCGCTAAAAAGGCACATGAGGAAAATAAACCATGCTCCTCCTACTGTATTTTGAAAGATCCAAAGCGTTTCCGTGGCATTGTGCAAGATTGTTTTTGTTTTGGATGTTTCAATTGTCGTTTTCTTTTCTTCCGGAACAATAAGGAATATCAAAAAAATAAATCCCATCATGAGGCATGAGATGATATATCCCAAAAAATATTGTCCAGAGTAATAGATCGTTCCAATGCCTATAATTCCACTGAGAATACTTCCGAAAGAGTTAACTTGGTGGTAGAGATGAGCATAATGCGAAAAGTGATCCTGTTTATCGCCTAGAGAATGGTAAATCCATCCGTCAATGGCGCTGACAATGATGCAAATGCCCGCTGCATAGAGAATTTGCGCAATAATAAGTGCCGTCATATTGGGAGCTTGAAGGCATAGAAGATAAAATACTCCTGTCATAAAGACCCCAGCCATAACGGAATATTTACGTCGATATCTGTCAGATAAAACAGCGCAGGGAAAATCAAGCAGCAGAATGGTGGTGGAAAAGACAACCTGAAGCAGAGCTAATTGCGCCAGACTAACTCCCATGGACATTAAAAAAATAGCATGGTAAACGCCGATCAGCATGCGGACAGCATTATAGGATCCATAGGTGAGAGCAAGGGTGCGAGGTCTGTTCATTGTGTTGTTCCACAAACCTTACAGTGAGGATTTTTCTTTAGAGAACGCTCTTCTGTGAAAAGTTGGCTGCTCCATATCCCCACACGGTGATCAGTGGAAAGAAGGCTTCCATAACCACCCAAAAATTTAAGAGCATCATTAGCACACATGGCAGCTGAAAGAGCATTAACAGGGGGAAATGTAGCAACTTTGAAGTTATTATTAATCATAACACAAGCTTCATAAATAAGATGGTCGTTTTTTGCCGGAAGATTACCTATAGACGAGCTACATGCGTAACAACCAGTTTTACCAGGTATGTAAAATGGACCAAAGACAGCTATATCATTAACATAACCGGAATTTATATAGGCTTGTTTATTTTTTACACACCATTCATTGATCCATAGGCCTAGCTGAACAGGTGAATCAGCAGAAATGATCCATAAATCAGCTTTGGGTAATTTGTTGATATCCTCTTTTTCAGTAATCAACATTTGTAATTCATGAACTTCAATTTGGCTATTTCTCCGCATCAGCTCACGTTTAAGAACTGTTGTTTTCGGAAGACCGATATCTTCTTCCGTAAAAAGAATTTGTCTGGTAAGGTTGGTTATCTCGATCACATCATTGTCAACAAGAGTCAATTTTCCAACGCCAGAGGATGCAAGCATTGCTGATACATGATTACCAATCCCACCACACCCTAAAATGACGACACTTTTTTGCAAAAGAGTATGCTGAACGGAGGTTGGATGCATACCATAGCTTTGATAATGGAGATGACTTCTGGAATATCGATTATTGAGGATATTGTCTGATGTTTCAGCTTTGACAAGAAAATGGTTAGAAACAAGGAAATCAAACGCACGGTCAAAATTTTCTTTTAACATGATTAATGATAGTGAATTGTAAACTTCATCTACTGTCTTTCTTTTTATCCATTGTGCTGCAATAAGCACTAAGTTCTCCCAAAAATTTTTATCATTGATAATAAACTGCTTTGAACCCGCACCAAAAATAGCATCCTCTTCACGAACAACAACACGTGTGTATTTTCCTAAAATATATTGTTATTTCATTTCTCCTCCCCACTTATAGATCAAACCAACTTTTCCCTGAAAAATAATTTCAGGTAAATTTCTTTAGTTATTAATTACATTCTGAATGATCCATGATTTCCTCCCCTTTATTGATGTTTTCATTATTCACCACTTACATGGTAGAATGATCCTAAATAAAAATATTATTATTGTAAATACACTTTTATGATGTAAAACAGATACTTTTACATCAAATATTGATGAATGTACATTGAGAAAAGAACCCATATTACCAGTTTAAAACTCTATGATCTTTATTAACTTAAAAATTAATAGCATAAAATATAATATAAAAAATAAACTTTTTTACTGCTGCTGATAAAACAAACAAATCTATATTATAAAGTAGTTGATAACTACATTGATTGTGGTTATCCGTTTTGTATACGCATCATTTCATAAATGTTAATATGTTTATTAATCAAAATATTATTTTTGAAGTAATTATAATATCCTATTAAAATATTTTAAAGTTACCTATAAAGTGATTAAATTGCTTCTATAGAGATATAAAGCTAGACAGAAAATCTATGACTATTTTATTGAATAAATTAGTTTTTATAGCTTTATTCTGTTTGTTAAGTATTTAATTTGTGTACAATTTATCCCTTTTTATTTTTATCATAGATTATTCTAAATAGATTTAATAAATTTCATTATTAATTGTTCAATGCGAATTTAATTGTTTATTTTAATTTATTGCATACGAGAAAATAAAAAATGTTTACAAAAAAAGTTCTGTTGAGAGAAGGCTTATTGCTTATCGTATTTTTGCTAACATATCTTTTATCTACCGCGCATGGCTATACTAGTATAGATAAATTATTTTGTTCTCAAGTTGTTAAGGAACGAGATGATGCGGTTCAGAAGTTGGATTCAGCAAAGTTTGAAAAAGACAATGCGGAGAGAGGATGGAACGATACAATGCAAATATTGGGGGTGTCCGTAGAGGACTTGAAGAGAATAGCTTTTGAACAGCAGGCACTCTATTTTGCATTGCTGAAAAATATGCCAAATAACAAGCAACTGACTTATAAATATGAAATAACGCAAAAGCGGAATGCTGCAATTTTTGAACGGCTCGAGAAGGTTTTTACTTTATTTGAGCATGTTGAGAAAAGAACAGAGGCTTTTCGAGAACTAAATGAAGCAAATAAGCTTAAGGATCAGTCTCAAGCATTACATTATTTAGAAGTGATTTCTAAACATCATGAACATATTGATAAATTAAATCAAGAGATTAAAAGGATCGATCACGAAGTTGATAATTTAAATAACAGGCTTCAAAGTCTGAGGAAAATATTTCGATAGGAAACGAAAAGTTATTCATTTAGAAGACATGCTTTAGCAACGAGATAAAGCTCTTACAGCACAAAAAAGGAAAGAAAAGTGATGGCTCTTATGGCACTTTGCGTATCACAAAGAATGAGCTCATTCTCTCCCATGGGGAAAACCAAATCCATTTGAGTGAAAAAGGTTTGGTGCTTTCTCATCAAGCAACCCGTGTTGAATTAACGGGCAGTGTGCACATTCGAGCAGAAGATTTGCAGCATAATCAAAAATCCGTATCAAAAATCCGTTGGCGCAAGCCACAAACACGGCGTAGTCAAAATGGGGTCTCTCCACAACCTCTTACCCCCTTTAAAGGAGTTTATCATGCGTGAGAATACTTATGTTATTTTAACCAATGCCGATTTTGTTGCAGGCAAGCGTTCACCGGGCAAGGGTGAGGAAATTTGTTTAAGTGAGGAAGCGGCTAAATATCCGTTGTTGCTTGGTCAGATTGCTGAAAAACCAGCCCCTGTTGTTGCTGCGGCTCCAACGGTTTCTACCACAAAGACAAGCAAAGGGGCTTAAAGCATGCGGTGCGGGATGAGCGAAAAGGATGGCTCTCTTTTATATGGTTGGGACCATTGCCAACAGTCACTCCGTTGATCTTTGGTTGTTACCGGATGAAGGCTCCTTTGTTTTGGAAAGAGCGGAGCAGAATTTAAGAGCAGAATGGGCACGTGCGCAAAGGCTTGGGCGTGATCTGTCTTTAAGTTGGATAGTAAGCCGCTTGATGGTTGAGGGCGTTCACCATGTGAACATAACGCACCCTTGTGAGGATCTTTTGGTCGCACCTGATGAAGCTGTAGCTTTAGGGGAAATTATTTTGTCAAAGCAGGGGCGTGCTTCTTGATGTCCTCGTTGTTATTGCTGCTTAATTTCAGCCATTATTTTTCTGAAAAAAGAAGCTTTGTAGGGAGAAGAGCATCCATGGAGCAGAGTGTAAAACGAAGAAATGCATATAATTGATCCAGTAATGTTGACAATAATCGCTAAATATGTTGCCCTGATTGCTTAAACAAATGGCTAGATTGGCTTTTATTCTCTGAGATAAGTGTTACTCTCGATGAGATAGAATGCGGATGAGCGAATTATCAGTTAAGGGATTAAAAAAATGGGGGGAAAAAATAATTGTCAAGATTTGAGTTGTTTCAAAATCGCTGTATTCGGTATGATTATTATGATTTTGGGGATGGGGATTGGGCGATTTTTCTATACGCCGGTATTTCCAGTTATGTTGGATGAAGGATTGTTTACCTTTAAGCAACTTTCTTATATAGCTAGCGCTAATTATGCCGGTTATTTAGTTGGGAGTATGTTTTTTTCGTTTTGCAGAGTTGGGAATATATCCCGTGCTCCCTACATGCTATTTGGTGCAGCTATAGTGACGAGTGCACTTATTTTTGCCATGGTATTAACAACAAACTTTTACTTGGTCTTCTTTATCCGCTTTGCTGCCGGTATCGCGAGTGCAGCAATGATGATTTTTGGTTCTATTACGGTTATGCAGCATAGTCACAAGTTGTGGGTTATTGCTTCGCTTTATGCAGGTGTGGGAGTTGGTATTCTACTGGGTAATGAGTATGTTATTATTGGTTTGAGTAAATCGCTGAACGCGAAAAATATTTGGTTTGGAGCTGGTTTTATATCTGTTGTATTGTTGCTCTTGTTGTTTATTTTATTTCCACGTCGTGTTGATACGTCTCAATTTGCTGGTAATGAGTCATTGGCACACGAAAATATCGTTTGGTGGGAACTCGCTCTGATTTATGGGCTCGCTGGGTTCGGTTATATTATTGTCGCGACATATCTTCCTCTGATGGCGAAAACATTTAATTTCCCACTACTGGCTAACCACTTATGGTCGTTTGTCGGAATAGCCATTGTTCCTAGTTGTTTCATTTGGTTATGGGGAGCCCATCGGTGGGGGGTATTACGTTGTCTGATGCTCAATTTGCTTATCCAAGGAGGATGCGTATTACTGACATTATTCAGCCAGTCTCTTGTATTAATAGTTCTCAGTTGCATAGGGTTTGGATTCACTTTTATGGGGACGACCTCTCTAGTTATGCCGTTAGCTAAGCGTTTGTATGCGCCGTATGGTATAAATCTGCTAGGCTTGGCTACCTTAACTTACGGTTTTGGCCAAATATTAGGACCTCTCTTGACGAGTTTTTTACAGTTTGGTTCACATGCCATTGCGCTTTCCGTTATCTGTGGTGCTGTAGCGCTTTTTGCTGCTGCTGGAATCTGTCAATATTGTCTTTGTAAAAAGGTCGTTGGCGTTTCATAAACCCGCAATCTTCACTAAAAAGTCAGGAGAATTTATTACGTTCTTTTTGAAACATTTTGTGAAAATCAAATTATTCTAATAGGGGAGATTACAGAATGCTTCACTCTACAGTCGCTATTTTGGGCGTTGGTCCTCGTGGGATCAGTATTCTCGAACGCTTGCTCACACTTTATTCCCATTATTCATTTTCTGGGAACATTGATATTTTATTGATTGATCCCAATGAGATGGGCACCGGTACCCATAGTGTGCATCAGCCAGATCATTTATTGGTTAATACTGTCGCTTGCCAGATTACTTTATTTGGTGATGATACAGTTAAGGGTGTAGGGCCTATTCGTAAGGGGCCTAATTTCTATCAATGGGCTATTCAACAAGGTTATCGTAATATTAATGGTGTTTTTTCTCGTACAGAGCATAATGTTGGGAGAGAAATCAAAGAAAATGATTATTTATCACGTCGTTTGTTAGGGGAATACCTATCTTGGGCTTACCAAGAGCTCACGAAAGATTTACCTTCCGGTATTCGTATTAAGGAGATCCGACAAAAAGTTATCAATCTCCATATCCACCAAGATAATAAAACGGATGTTCTTTTGGAAGATGGCTATCGTTACAGTGTAGATTTTGTTTATATTACCACGGGTCATGGTAAGAATATATATTCATCGCATGATGAAAATCTGCAACAGTTTGTGGCTGGTCATCAAATGAAAAACGCGCTTTTGAACTATTATTCGAATCCTTATCCAATTGAAAAGCTGGACTCTATACAATCTCAGTCTCGTGTGCTGGTGCAGGGAATTGGATTAACTAGCTATGATGTCTTGTCGCAATTGACTTACGGTCGCGGTGGGACTTTTACTGAAAAAGCTGGACAATTACACTACATGCCAAGCGGCAAAGAACCTACGATAGCTCTATTCTCCCGTCAAACATTGCCTTTTAGTAGTCGCGGGATTAATCAAAAGGGTGGTAGTGGGCAATACATACCATCATTCCTTACTCTCGATGCAATACATCATCTGCGTAAGCAGTCCAGCATTGCTAACGGTTCTCCGAAGCTGGATTTCGAAACGCAGCTTTTACCTCTGTTGCTTAAAGAAATGTGTTATGTCTATCGAAGTACGCAGCTGGGGCACTGGCTAGACCCTGAATCCTATGTTGTTACTTCCAAAGACGAGCAGTGTATTCAAGCGTTGCTGTATCCTCATCGAAATAAAATATTTACTTCTTTGAATGATTATACAAGATTCTTCATGGAGCATTTGAGAGACGATCTTCATTTTTCCGCCGCAGGTAATGTTGATGGCCCAGTGAAAGCTGCTACAGATGTGCTACGAGATGTCCGTGATATCTTACGTTCAGCAATTGATTTTTGCGGGTTAACGTCTTCATCTCATAAGTACTTTATTGAATATTTTAATCCAAACTTTAACCGTATTTCTGTCGGCCCACCGATACAGCGAAACCAAGAGTTGAAGGCTCTGATGGAGGCTGGTATCGTGACTTTGGCTGGTGGCCCTTCACCTAAACTTGTTCTCAATGCTAATACTAGCCGTTTCGAAATTCAGTCTGTTTTCCAAGATGAAAACAGTTCAGTTGATGGAGATGTGCTGATCACGGCCAAGATTGATAGTTTTTCTCCGTTGCGTGATGAGTCACCTTTTATCCAGAATTTGGCTGGTCAGGGCATCATTAGACCATTTATCAACCAAGGATATCATCCTGGAGGTATTGATATTGACTGTCGGCAGCATCCTATAAATACTAAAGGACAAGCACAAAATACATTATGGGTGGTAGGAAATCCAGTAGAGGGTCCCAATTTTTATACATATATTTTGCCTAGACCTTTAGTTAATTCGCGTGCACTGCGGGATGCAGGGCGCTGTGTCATTGACATGTACGAGCAGCTTCTTAATCGCCACTCAGTCAAAGATTCAACAATTAATGTACATTGATGATGTAAAAAGCTTCCTGATACGCATGTCCTCCGTATCCGCTATAATGGCGATGCTGATGCTATTTATTTTTCTTATATCGATCTCAATGAGAACTTGGTTTCTTATTCCATTGGGTGGAGTGGCTGTTATCGGTTATTTGCTTTTGACGATACCATACTGGTGGTTGAAGGGTAATGCACGCAGTGGTGTGGCTATCCTTTTGGTTTGTACTTTAGTGCTGATATGGCGTTGGCACTTGCCTGATGTTAGTACTGTGCTTGTGCGTTTTACTGATGTCTTTTGGTTATTACTCGCCATGGGATTGTTGCGCCATGTGATGAATATATGGCGTATTTCAGAATTTCTCTCTGAACGGTTGATGCGCTATGGAAAGGGTTCGCTTACTCTGTCTATAGCGATACTGACTGCGTTTCTAGCTTGGCCGATGAGTTTGGGGGTTATCCCCCTAATGATTGATGCCTTGAAGCAAAGTGTTTTTCCCTCTCGCCATTTGGCCGCTATTGTGATGCGAATGATGAGCATCACAATGGTACTGATGCCGACTAGCATCGGTGCAGCAACAGTTTTCGCTGCTATGCCTAGAACACCAATATTCACATCTGCTGCTTTGGGGATACCACTTTTTCTATTCAGTCTGTTGTTGTTGTGCATTGCCCCTGTTGTACCGCTAGCTAACCCGATCATTTGCGATGAGGGTAGAGAAAATAAAGAAGGAGAGAGAGTAAGAATTTGGATTTTTTTGATATTTTTCTGGCTAATATTTATCGTTGCGTTGACAGTTATCAGGTTGAATGCACTAGAAAGCATTGCGTTGACGGCGAGTATTCTATATGTCCTTGAGCGTGGGAGTTCACGCAGTGTTGATTTTTTGACTCCTTTGGTGGCAGTGATACGCAGTATATCAAGTGAAATTATGTTGTTGCTAGGTTGTAGTCTGCTAATATCTACGTGTGATTTGCTGATTCCTTTGTTGCCGGTGACGTTTAGTCACTCATTGGCATTACTCTCTGTTTGGCAGCGCTATGCCTGTATTCTCTTCGTATTGCCAATTTTCAGTGTAGCAGGAATTCACCCTATGGTGCTATTTAGTTTGACATTTCCCTTACTAGGGTCATCGATAATTTATGGGGTTACGGATTATTTGGTTTGGATTTGCTTCTTTATTGCAGCTCAACTCCTTTCTCCTGTATCAATAAATGCTATTTTTGCTTCCAGTAGCCTGCATATTTCACCGATGGATACGAGCTTTAAAATGCATAGTTATTATGTATTAATGTTTAATCTTTTTGCGTTCATTTATTTGAGCTTTTTTATTCAATATTTGTAAATTACGGAGATCTTATGCCTTACATAAACATTAAAATTACTAATGAAGGGGTTACCTCTGAACAGAAACGGCAACTAATAGAAGGGGCAACTCAATTATTAGTTAATATTCTGAATAAAAATCCGAAAACGACTGTTGTAGTGATTGATGAAGTGGAGACAGACAATTGGGGTATTAATGGTGTTCCCGTTACAGAATTAAGGAAAGCTCAAAATAAAGAATAACTCTGTGTATTTGACAATAATTTAAGGTCAATATGGTTAATTAATGTAAAAAATCACGTTCTTAAGCAACAATTTGATCAGACCGCCATTGGAGCGGTTGTTACAGCCCCTGATGCTGATAACCAAGTTTTTCCCCTCAACGAGCCTGTTCTTCTCTTTACGCATGAGGGTGAGAAAATCCAAAAGCTTGGGGCAAGAGGCACGGCTCTTGATGTCATTAACGCCGTGTGTGCGCAGGGGATTGAGGCACAAATTATCCTTGTGCGTGTGGAAGAAAAATCAACCATTGCTGAGACACAAACTGAGATGGTGGGATCAAACGCTCATTTGACCGGTGTGCATGCGCTAAAACACGCTAGAGGGCATTTAGGGGTAGAGCCTGGGATTTTACTGGCACCGGCTTATAGTGCAGGGCGCCTTGATAATGGTAAAAACCCCGTGGCAGACGCCTTGGAACAGGTTGCAGAAAAGCTACAAGCGATTGCGGTTTTTGATACGGGTGGTAAAAATGCGGAAGAAAGCCTTGCCTATCGTGCAGATTTTTCCTCACGCTTTTGTTATTTGATTGACCCCTTTGTACGGGTGGCAAATAGTGATGGTGGTTGGAGTGTTAAACCAGCAAGTCCCTTTGCTGCCGCCATGTTTATCAAACGGGATAAGCAAAGGGGCGGTGTTTTTTGGTCTCCCTCCAACCAAGATGTGCATGGCATTTTAGGAACGGCGCGCCCCATTAGCTATTTTGATGGGGAAATCGATCATGAGGCAAATCGCCTCAATCAAGCCGATATTGCTACCTTTATTCCAGCACGGCTTAGCCAAAATGGGCATGGGCAAATTGCCGCCAATGGGCGCATTTTATGGGGCAACCATACCACCTCCAGTGACCCATTGTGGCGCTTTGTCAATGTGGTGCGCACCCGTGCAGCACTGGAAAAAACGATCATCAACAATTTGCGCCCTTGGGCGAATGATGAGAATCTGACCGGTCAACATGTTATTGCCATTACCCGCAGCCTCACGCAGTTTCTGGATGATCTGATTGCGCGTGGTGCATTGCTTGGTGGCCGTGTTTGGTTTGATCGCGATTTAAATTCCAACAGTACTTTACAATTGGGAAAATTGCGGGTCGAGTTTGATGCGGAAGAAGTGCCACCTTTAGAAGATTTGAGTTTCGGTAGCCGGCGCAATAGCGCTTATTTTGACCGTCTGGCGCAAGATATCCAAAAGAAAATGACTTATCAATTTGGCGATACGCTTGAAACTTATCGCAAAGCAGCAAGGAGTTAAAGCATGACTTTACGCATTGTCCGCGGTTTTACGCTGATTGTTGATGATGATGTGAATCTTCACCTTGATCTTGAAACATTAAAACTGCCCACGTTGGAAGAAATCACCGAAACCTATCAACCAGGGGGCTCTGATATGCAAATTGATGTGAGCGGTCTTGGTGTGAAAGCTTTGAGTTTACAAATGAAAATCCGCAGCCACACCCCCGAAATTATCGGTATCTTTGGTGGTCCTCCTGGTCTTCGTCATAAATTTACAGGCAAAAAACATGTGATCTCTGAAGAAGATGGACGCGAGCATGAGCATTCCATTGATGTTACAGGGCGTTTGGTCAAAGTGGATAGTGAAGGCTTAACAGCTGGGAAAGCAACGGGCTATGATTGCGAGATCAAAAATATTTGGGACTATACGGAATTTTGGGATGGTTCTGTTTTGCACCGCTTTTCTTTTAAACGGGGCGGCTGGCTTGTGCGCAACGGACAAGAGATCGGTTCTCGTCGCCGCTCTATTCTCAACTTATAAGCTCTCATTATTGATAGGGTTCTCAATTTATAGGAATTGATCATGACAAGTTTACAAACCAGCATTGACGTGGAATTAGCTGTTCCGCTTCTTTATCAGGATAAAAGTGGTAAAGAAACTCTCTGCAAGAAACTGACCTTTTATCGCCCCACTTTTAAGCATGCCAAGCAATTAGCGGTGCTCATTGGACCACAATTGACAGAGCTGCTGCTTCCTGAGTTTGGAGAGCAAAAAACAACTTTGAGCAATGATGTGCTTATCACGAAGCTTTCTCAAGTTTTGTTCACAAGTGAGGCAACAGAAGGCATCACAGCACTTTTGGCTGATATGTCACATGAATCTATTGAATTGATTGATCGAGTTGATGTGATGGATATTGTCGCAATATTGAAGGCTTTTTTTGCTTTTTTTACGCAACGCCAATCCTCTCTGCCGGACAATTTGGAGCAGAGCTAGCCCTTTATTAT
>NZ_JBHILV010000017.1:0-29868 GCF_042193505.1 Bartonella sp. TS25HLJMH | reverse complement strand
CAGACACTCAATAGCGCCGGAGGTGTTGCAACACCAAGCGCTCTTGGCTCGGGCAGCTTTGGCAGTTTTGACTTTGCAGGTGTCACTTTCATTAATTACCGGAGTATCCACAACTATAATGTAAGTGCGAAGGCTGGAACAAAGCGCGCCATAGGAATTAAGCCTGACGAATGTCAATTCTTCCCTGTTGATGCGCCTGGTGTATTCCAAAAAACCTTTGCTCCTGGTGAAAGCTTGGATTTTGCCAACACCGTTGGAAAACCTCTCTACACCATGCTTATCGTCGACCACGACCGTAATGCATGGGTAAAACCGGAGGTCTATAGCTATCCGCTTTACATTTGCACACGCCCTGAAATGCTGTTTAAAGCCGTGATTGGAGCGAAATAACATGCGATGGCACGGGCTGCTAAACCAAATGGTTAAAGATGTGCGCAACACTTTTGGGCAGCCCATCATCTACACGCGAAAGGACAATCAGCAATCTTTTCGTATCACAGCGATTTACGGCATTAAGCATTAAGAATCGGACGCTGGTGGCAGAATCCCTAGCACAATTGCAAGAAAGGAACTTGATCTTTGTATCAATGATATTGGGTGGTGCCACCAAACCCTCAAGATAGTGTTATTGTGATGGATCCTGAAAACAGCAAAGCTCCTTCTTCCCAAGAGCACTTCACTGTCACAGATGTCCAAGCCTCAGAATCCGGTATGTATAAGCTTATCTTGCGGGAGATAAAAAATGGACGTATCTTTATCTTGTGTATTTAAAAATTAATAAGGCTGCCCAAGAGCCCGAATTACTGCTACAAACCTTGGATTTGGAATGGCACTAAATCGGTAACTCCATGGTGAGCCAGTACGGTGACTGATGTGACATCTTTGATATGTTATAGTGACTGATGCAATTCGTGTCCAAGTAGTTCTTTCATTATCTTCAGGGCTTTCAAATACAATAGCTTGGTTTGTTACTAAAAGACGTCCTAAAGCTGGAGTCTTTTCGTAAATATTGAAGGTAACGCGTTCTTGAACTCCCAACAGTTTTTCATTTTTTGCTAAACGATAATCATATTCACTTGCGTCAAGTTCTTGAAACATTTCACATGCTTCCTCAAAATTAGAGGGAGGAATATCTGATTGCCACAGAGCAACTTCTTGCTCAAAGTTTTTTTCCTTTTTCGCCTCACGATAGGCAATAATAACAAAAATTAAAACAATAAGAATGGGTACTAATAACCATGGTGTAATAGTTACTGTTACCACAATGCCTCCACTCAACAGAACACAAAGGAGAAAGATCTGTACCCTCTTTTCTAATCGTTTTTTTTCAAGTTCCGGCGACATTTTATTAACAACTGATAAATCAGAAGAAGGGTGGATATGGGGGGGAGGCATTAAAACCTGCTCTGAAACTTTTTCTTTAAAACGTTTTTTGCGTTTATCTTGCCAATGAACAAAAATAGACAAAGCAATAAATGCAAAGAAAAGTAACCTGAACCATCCCCAAAAACCTAGACCATCATTTTCGTCTGACTTTTTGTCTTGAACATGGATACTTTGCTTATCAGTATTCTCAGGTAGTACCTGTTTCACGCTTTCATTTTGAGTAGCAACATATATTAATGAAGTCGAGGAGGAGGAAAAAATTTCATTATTGTATGTAACTTGATCTGGTTCGATTTTGTGAAAAAAAAACGCACCTAATATTGCAGAGCCGAGAAATGATAAAACTCCAATACCAAGAGTTTTCAGTCCGTTTTTCCGCCATTTTTTTATACACACTAAAACAAGTCCGACAACCATCATTGGGAATGATAACAAGCATACGATCACCGCAATTGTATCAAGCGTATCGAGCATTATTTCCCCCTCCACTATAAATAAAAAACTAAGCCGAAAATTTAAAGTGAGTCGACAAATAAAGTAAAGATGTGCTTATAATTTTTAGAAAAAAGTGATATTGCTGCGTGACATTATTACAGCGATATGAATAATCGAATCAGGTGCCTAAAAAACACTTTAAAGCAACTAGCGAACGGATTGCTGGAGCAATATCTTCTCCGCCAATTAAAGTTTTGACTCGTTGTATGCTACACGCATATAATAACTTTGTCGGGTATAGTTACACTATACAAGACCCTTTACGGGGAAAATGTAACGGACGGGGCTAGTTGCCCATGTTTCTTAGCACCCAGAGCTCTTTTAGAGTGTCATTAAGAAACATCTAACAACTAGGAGTCCTTTATGAATGCCCTTATAGAAATTAAAGAACAAATTATTGAGCAGGATACAGTTCAAACGATAAATGCTCGTGAGTTGCATGCATTTTTGGAGATAAAATCCGATCTCATTGAGAGCTTGTGAGACGGCATCAAAAGCAAGTGGTAAACCTTGTCCGAATGGTTTAGCGGCATGATAAGCAAATTAACCAGCTGGATGCCTAATTGGATGAAAAAAAAAAGCTAGGCTTTAATGTTTCAATCAACAAAACTTCAACCCAGACCATTAAAACCTTTACCAATGAAACCAATGCACGGGCAAAAAAAATGTTGGATACAGGAGTGGTTACAAATACCCCGCCTGAAAAACGCAAGAGTGGTTTTAATACAAGTGTCGTTGAACAGGACAAATGCAGGCAACAAATAAAGTGGGTGCCTTTAAAGCTCCAAAGCCCATTACGGTTCACAAATCTGTTGAAGTAGACGCCCATGTAACCATTACAAATCTAAATATTTCAGTACCAAATGGTTTCAAGGACGAAATCAGAGACGCTGACAATAAAGCACTTGATATGTCTTATGGGGTTCCATGGGTGGAACAAGGGCTTGGTGGTTTGTTAGCAGGCAATGGACCAATCCAATGGGCTTTGGCAACCATTATGGTTTTAGCCGCATGTGCTGGTATTTTCTTTGTTGCTAAACGCTTTCAGCAGCACCACCTATGGTCTTATGGATGAAAGGAAATCTGATGGTAACAGGCGCGGCTTTAGCCGCTTTTTTTATTGCATTAGCAAGAGCATTTACTCTTGGGAAAAAGAGTGAACAGAAAAAGCAAACAGAAAAAGCTTTAAAAGCAGCCACAACACGTCTGGAGGTGGAAAGTGAAGTTAATCAAAAAAGTGATGCTGATGTGCGTGCTGCTCTCTCTGACTGGTTGCGCGACAAATAAATATGCTTCTTCTTGTGTTGGCTGGTTGCCAATTTATTTAGACAAGAAAGATCTGAACGCCATCAGTTCCAATTTAGCAAGAGAGATCTTAAAGCACAATAATCTAGGTGAACGCGTGTGTGGGTGGAAACATGGCTAGAAAAAAAACACAAGACGATATAGAGCTTACAGAAGCAGAAAAAGAAATACTTCAAGAAATCATCATGACCTACAAAAGTGTAAAAGTGATGTCTCGTTATACGAAATGGATTGTACTCATTATACTCTTATTAGCACTTGATTTTTCACGTATTATGGATGCGTTTGTAAGTATTTTTACACAAAAACCAAATATCCGACTCTAAACATACTCTGAGACGCGCGAAATTCTTTAGAAAATGAATTCTTAATTTTGCACGTCTTGTGAATACGATAGATAATATCTTTGCGCATTTAAAATAGTGGTTCTCAAAGAATTCAAAAAATTATTAAAGAACGTTGGAGTAAACAGATGAGCTTTGTAAAAGTATGTTGGAAAATCCTATTCCCGAACTTTTGTTAATGTTCCCGAACTTTAAAAAAGATTACAAAGAATAAATACGTTATACATGGGTGAAAACTGGATGGTGATCCCGACAGGATTCGAACCTGTGACCCACGGCTTAGAAGGCCGTTGCTCTATCCAGCTGAGCTACGGGACCCAACTGATTATTTTCTCAATTCAAAATAGCATCTTTAATTCAATGTGTCCAAGAGTGCTGCCGATCACTGCGAAAATTATCAGAATAAGAAATAGCACGTCGAATCGACGTAGGTTTCTTTTCTACACGGTAAGAGATAGCATTCTTACGCGCAAAAGCAATCGCTTCTTCCTTCCTATTAAATCTGATCCTTACCTGATTATTCATATCAGACGTTGCCGTGTACCCCATAAGAGGTTCAAGCATTTTTGCTTTCACCGGCTCATACTCTAGAATCCAAAAACCTGTATTCCCCTTACCTGACTGCATAGCTGTCTTAGCAGGACTATAAATACGTGCGATCATGCCTTTTTCCTTCAGATTACACAACGCTTGAATGATAGTTTTCCACCACACGTACCCAATTGGGTCATTCTCACACTCTTAATCAAATATGGTCGGAGCGATAGGATTCGAACCTACGACCCCCTGATCCCAAATCAGGTGCGCTACCAGGCTGCGCTACGCTCCGCCATTTACATTTACTTGATGCACATTTCCTAAAATTTTCACAACAGAAGTGCAAGAGAAAAACACACTTTTTTTTAATTTTGTTGCATTTCTTTACAAAAAAGCACGTTTTAAAAATTTTTTCCCTACTCAATAACATATTTATTGACAAATAATAGAAAACAACCTCCGTAAAAAATCCCAATCTATATTAAAAAAACAATGAATTTCTCTGTAAGGATTTCATAATTTTCATCCTGCTTTAAGCAAACTCTCACTGTATCAAAACGCATTCTACAGATACAATTTTAGAAAAAAACGACTTAAATATCATAGAAAAACTTTCCAAAAGAGAACACAAGCCAAAAAATCAGCTGTATTAAGCTTTTTCCCCTCTTTTTCTATCTTGCAAAGAACTCTTTTATTAAAAATTCCAGAATCTTCTACAATCCAAATCCATAAACAACAAACATTTTTTCAAAGCACGAAAGTCCCATTATAAATAAAATAAAGCGCTTTTTTTAGAAAAATTTTCAAATGCAAAGATGGAAAAAAGTCAACATCATACAATAAAATCTCAAAGCTATTTAAGATAAACACATGACTAAAGTAAAAAATACTATTTTCACTCTTAACAGATATCAAAAAAGAAGAAAATTTAAATGACTTGTCTTGCTACATATTGAAACGATAATAGAAAGACAGAATAAGTAAGCCATGATAGGGAGTATTTACGGATTTCTTCTATTCAAAACTTCAGCAATAACAGCACGTGTTATTTTTCTTTTTCTTTGTAATGCCAACTGATCAACAGAATCAATAACACGCTTCAATGAAAATAAAGAACGTTCACAACGACTTACAAGATAATAAACCGTGTCTGGATGTACAATAAGTTGCCTATCGGAAAAAAGCTTAAATGCAACAGCTGTTAATAATGCATCATCAGGCTGATTAATTTCAACGAACATCACCGAATTAAGACGACTTTTTAGATCATTTAACTTTAAATTCCAAGCGGAAGGAAGTGTCCGTGCCGTCATCAATAAAGTAGCTTGTCGTGCATCAAGATTTGCTTGCTTAATACTGTTAATTAAATGAAAAAGTTCTGTCTCATTAATTTCACCTGCATCAATATCCTCTATTAAAAATGATCTGCCTAAAGAAGCCATAGTAACAGCCTGATCAATTTCATTGTGCTGAATCCTGAAAGCATCTGCTTTTTGGAGCCATATATTAGAAAAGTGTGTTTTTCCAGATCCTTCTTTTCCAACCAAAACTGCAATAGGTAAGCTCCAATTGGGCCAATGATCAATAAGCTGAAAAGCCATACGATTGCTTTCCGTTACCACTAAATCCTCAAATTGAAAAATTGGATCATAAGGAAAATTTAAAGATAATTGCGTTTCACGCCCATTCATTTTAGCGGCTCCGAACTTCCCCTTCGCGAATACATCTGAGAACTAAGATAAGTATGGAGAGCAAAACGAACTAAAACGCCAACAGCCGCTGCCGCAGGAACAGCAACAAGCATACCGGTAAAACCAAAGAGTGAAGAAAAAGCAAAAAGTGAAAACATCAACCATACGGGATGTAATCCCACTGATGAACCTACAAGCTTGGGTTGAAGAATATAACCTTCAATAAATTGACCAATAAAAAAAAGTGCCATCACAACGATGATTCCCCCCCAATTATTGGGATAAAACTGGACCCATGCAATACCAACAGAAAGGACCAAACCACTCATTGTGCCGATATAAGGAACAAAGCTAATAAGACCAATAAACATACCAATCAAAAGACCAAAATTGAGTCCTGCAATCGTTAGACCAATAGCATAATAGCCTCCCAATATAAGACAAACTGTTCCTTGTCCACGAACAAAGCCTGCAATAGCTCTATCCATTTCATGAAAAATACTCCGAACGGTTTCAAGATGATCACGCGGTATTAACGAATCGATTGCTGTTACCATACGTGGCCAATCTAGTAACATATAAAATGCCACCACAGGTGCCACAACAAATAAGCTAGCGATATTAACGATAGATTTTCCTGACTTTAAAAGTGAATTCAAAAGAGACGTAATAAAATCAGAACCTTCTCCCAAAAATCCTTTAATATTATTCCGTAATTCATTTGGATCACTTCCAAAATAGCGCCTTATCCAATCAAAATCATGCTCAACAAAAAAGGTTTGAATACGATTAATATAAACAGGTAAACCATCACTCATAAATTGCTGTATTTGCCAACTAATAACAGGAATCAAAATAACTAAAGCAGCAACAAAGGTAATAACAATAAATAAGGTAATGAGGACAGTCCCAAACACACGGCGAATACCAAATCTTTCAAGTAATTGAACAATAGGATTGAGAAAATAAGCCAGAACAATCCCTGCCACAAAAGGAAGCAAAATCGATCCAAAAACAAACATAAAAAAAATGAAAAAAATCAGCGTACCAAGCCAGAAAAAGATTTGCCTTTTCATATTATTCGGCAACGGTAATTGAGTATACGCTGGCACATAAGTCTTATAACGATCCCGAGATGTATTCTCACTCACTTTCTTTCTCATAAGTTGCCAAGAAGACTGACCATGATTATCTGATATCTTGCTCATAAAATATCCTAAAAAATTCTTCACAAAAAATTATAAACATCTTCAAAATAAGGTACAAGCAAAGTTGCTTATTTTCTTATCAATATCTCTTGCAGAGAGAACTCTATCATGGCATTGCATAATATCAAAACCCGATTTTCCATTAAAGGAAGGCTCCAATGAGCAATCAAGATCTTACAAATAATAAATCCAAAGTTGGTCTTACCTACGCAAAAGCCGGTGTAAACATCGATATGGGTAATGCCATGGTAGAAAAAATTAAACCCTTTATACGCGCGACAAAACGAGCCGGAGCAGATGCAGAAATTGGCGGTTTTGGTGGACTTTTTGATTTAAAAGCAGCTGGCTTTACGGATCCTATCCTAGTAGCAGCCAATGATGGTGTGGGAACAAAATTAAAAATTGCCATTGAAATAGGTCACCATAACACTGTAGGTATTGATCTTGTAGCTATGTGTGTCAATGATTTACTCGTACAAGGGGCTGAGCCTCTCTTTTTCCTGGATTATTTTGCAACTGGAAAGCTTGACCCTGAACAAGGTGCTGCGATTGTTTCTGGTATTGCAGAAGGGTGTAAACAAGCCGGTGCTGCTCTTATTGGAGGAGAAACGGCAGAAATGCCAGGAATGTATGCAGAGGGAGATTATGATCTAGCCGGTTTTGCTGTAGGAGCATGCGAACGCAGCAAGCTACTCCCTTCAAAAGATTTAACAGAAGGTGATATTATATTAGGTCTAAGCGCCTCTGGAATTCATTCCAATGGCTTTTCGCTTGTTCGACGAATCATCCAGCAACATGATCTCAAATGGAATGACCCTGCCCCTTTTGCCCCCGAAAACAGCCTTGGTATAGCACTTCTTACACCAACACGCATTTATGTAAAATCGCTTCTTCCCATCATGCAAAAATACGAAGGGATTAAAGCTCTTGCTCATATTACAGGTGGAGGCTTTCCTGAAAATATTCCACGTGTTGTTCCATCTTCTCTCTGCGCTGAAATTAATCTTTCTACCATTAATGTTCCAGCAGTATTTTCATGGATTGCCAAACAAGGTAAAATAGAAGAAACAGAAATGTTAAGAACATTCAATTGTGGTATTGGCATGATCATTATCGTAGCACAGCATGCAGCTGAAACAATTACGCAAGCTCTTGAAAGAAAAGGAGAGAATGTAACTCCACTTGGCATTTTAACAAAACGCCAAGATCAAAATAAAGGAATACTTTATAAAGGGGTACTGCATTTATGAAAAAACAAATCGTCGTTTTCATTTCTGGTAATGGATCCAATATGGTCGCCCTTGCTCAAGCTAGTCAGCAAAAGGAATATCCTGCTGAAATCGTCGCAGTTATTTGCGATAATCCGCGTGCAAATGGTATTGAAAAGGCGCAAAACCATAACTTACCTATTCATATTGTTGATCGCAAAATTTACAAAACAAAAGAAGAGCATGAAGAAAGTATTTTTACGATTTTAGATCAATATAAACCGGATTTTCTCTGCTTTGCAGGGTATATGCGCCTTATCTCACCACGTTTTGTAAAACTTTACGAAGAACGAATTTTAAACATTCATCCTTCTCTTTTGCCTTCATTTAAAGGCTTAAACACACATGAAAAAGCTTTACAAGCAGGCGTAAAAATCACGGGTTGCACTGTTCACCTTGTTACAGAAGACATGGATGCAGGAAAAATCCTTGCCCAAGCAGCTGTTCCAGTCTATCCCTATGATACTTCTGAGAGCTTAGCACAAAGAGTTCTTAAAGCAGAGCATAAACTCTACCCCGAAGCCTTAAAAGCATTTATTGAAGGGAAGAGCAAAATGGTAGATATGCAGCAACAGCTTTTATCTTTTTGAGTGTATCAACAATCTATTAATCAGCATTTTTCAATGTCTTATACATAATTTGTGCTCAGTGTCTATAATTGAAAATCTCTATTAAATGTTGACGTAATAGAGTCTATCTCTTCATAAATTTTTGCGCAGAATGTGTGATTTTTTTGAATTTTAGTTAAATTTTCAAATTCTTCTTTTTTATTCAGTTCTATGACATTATCACAAGCTCTATTTATCAAAATACTCTCATATTTCGCCTAAAAAATCTTAAATACGCAATTTTTCTATTGCATAAATTTTTGCCTCATGATGAAAGTGTTTCTTTAACTGTTAGAGCTAACTGTTTGAGTGTAAAAGGTTTAGATAAAAAACCAAAAACAGCATCTTGTGGAAGATTTTTAGCAAAAGCATCTTTTGCATATCCAGAAACGAAAAGAAATTTGATATCAGGATAGTTTTTACGTACTTCCTTCAATAAAGTGGGCCCATCCATTTCTGGCATCACCACGTCGGAAACAATAATATCAACAGCTCCTTTTTGATCCTCAAGAATAGAGAGTGCTTCCACCCCACTCGCTGCCTCTAAAACCGTATATCCTCTCATTTGAAGAGCTCTTACCCCCCCCATTCTGACCGCATCTTCATCTTCAACCAATAAAACAGTCGCAGATCCTGTTAAGTCTATATTTTTATCTTTCTCTTCATCTTTTGCAATCTTTTGAGAAATTTCTCCTTTTATATTGGGGATATAACGGGGAAGAAAAATATGAAATGTTGCTCCTTCACCTTCTTTACTTTCACAATAAATGTACCCACCACTCTGCTTGATAATTCCATAAACCATTGATAAACCAAGTCCTGTTCCTTTTCCAACTTCTTTTGTTGTAAAAAATGGCTCAAACATTTTTTCTTGTATAGCAGCAGATATACCAGCCCCTGTATCTGAAATAGTCAATTGCACATACTCACCAATTACTAAACCAAGATGAATAAATTCAGCACTTTGTTGCTTTGTAATATTGTTTGTCGCAATCGTAACAATACCTCCATCTAACATGGCATCACGCGCATTAATAACCAAATTCATAATAACACGCTGAAAAGATGCTTGATCAACTTCAACGCTCCACAAATCTCTTCCATGGATAATTTTTAACTGAATATTATTTCCCAAAAGGGGTACAATAAGATTGCGAATATCTGATAAAAATTCGGTAAAATCAACTTCTTCAGGTCGAAGTGTTTGCTTTCTAGAAAAAGCTAATAATTGCTGTACAAGAGCAGCTGCACGGTTAGCATTATTTTTAATATTGATCAGATCAGCATGAGCCGGATCAGAACTACGATGCGTATTTAAAAGAAGATCACACGACATTAAAATTGCCGTTAAAACATTATTAAAATCATGAGCAATGCCGCCAGCCAATTGTCCAACAGCTTGCATCTTCTGACTTTGTATCATTTTATCTTCAAGCGTTTTTTGTTCAGTTGTTTCAATCACAGAGATAATAAGCAAATCTTGCAATGCATTACCATGATAGGGCGGTACAGACATAATATGGAGCCGTAAATGGCATTCTTCATTTTTTTCTAAAACAGTTTCTAGAGAAACAAAATAATTTTTATTTGTCGCAATTCTCTGAAAAGAACGCTCTAACTGCACACAATCACGACGAGAAACAACATCATAAAAATTGACAGCTTTATCCATACATCCCGTAAGTGATGAAAAAGCTTTATTCATATGAACCAATTTCCCTTCATGATCCACCACGGCTATTGCAAAAGGACTCGCATCAAAATATTCTCCTAATATATTAGGTAATTTTAATTGGTCGTCCTCTTCTTTTTGTATTTGTTGTGGAATGATCACAATACGATAAATGGCTTCCTCTTCTAAGAGAGAAGAAACAGAGATAAGACAATGGAATATTTTCTCACAAGTCGTCTGTGAATTTAAACATAACGAAAACCTATAAGGTAAAGAGTAACCTGAACTTTGATATCTATTGGTTTGCAAACAGATATCACTCCATGAGCTCTTAGCGCCAACGCTATCAAATAACGAATCAAAATTATATTGACCAACTGAGAAATTCGCTAAATCAATTGAAAACCATTCGGCAAAAACCACATTAGCATAAAGAATAGTTCCTTGTGTATTAACTGATACAAAACCAATAGGAGCTTGATCCAAGTGATTAATAGCCTCTTGAAGGTTCGAGAAAAAAACTTCTCGCGTTTGTTGTAAATGCGAAATATCAGTAATACGCCAAAATAAAAGCTTTTTTTTCTGTTTTGTGATAGGTTGAACGGAAATATTATACCAAACAGATTTTTTTGGTGTAGCATCGGTAAAAATTGGTTGTTCTACTCTTAATTCCTCTTGTGCTGCAAGATTATTACAGGCTGCAACCTTTAAGCGATACGAAAGTGCACCAGCTCCTGGAAGATCAGCAATAACCATATAACAAGACACTTCAGGCTTATAGGTCAGAATTTTTCGATAGTTTTGATTAGAATAATAAACAAAACCAGAAAGATCAGAGATTACAATTGCATCATCGCTCTTATTAAAGATGCTAAAATCAAAATCTTCATGCAACCACACATGGTATCTTAAAATTCCCATTCCACACAAAATGAGTGTTGCAACGCCGATAATTGCTAGAATCAAAAAAGATATCAATATAGCCTTTTGCAAATAGCCTTGTGGATAAAAAAAACCTAAAATACCCACAATAAAAAGAGAAAGTAATATAAAAACAACACTAAAAATCACAAATCTTCGATGAACAGAAGACGCTGATCTTTTATTATTATCAAAACCTTTATCCATCTCTCATTGCCTTAGATTTAGCTGTTTCTGATATCACAAAACTTCCTTTATATTCATTGTTATAAAGTATATACTATGATATTATCTTTCCAAGAAAGCTCACTTAATGTTAAAAAGTTTATTTCTTGTATTTAAGTGAACTTTTTAAGGGTGTGTTTATAAATTTATCTCGATAAAAAACGATATTTTCACACAAAAATGGGAGAAAATCTATGTATATCTGGTTATCAGAGCAAATAGGTGTATCTGCTGCGAAAATAATGATAAGCTTTTTGTTTTTTATAATAACAATCGTTGCTATTACCATAATTATCTTGTTTTTACGTCGTTTAAGTACGAGAAGATTCAGCATTAATAGAAAAAAAAGTCTATCACGATTAGCATTATGTGAAGTAATTTCTATAGATCGAGCACGCCGCCTTGTTTTAGTCCGTTGCGATCATAAAGAACATTTGCTTCTTATTGGCGGATTAACAGATGTGGTTGTAGAATCGGATATTACCGGTACATCCAAAATACAAAAGAGAGAAACACTAACACATCCAAATTCCGCCCCTACAGAAAGAAACGATATACCGGATAAAAGTCCCTCTCCTTTTACGAATCAAGCGGTAAAAGATTCGGCAATCACGGCCGAAATTGAGGGACGGCAAGAACCATCTTTATTCATTCCTACCCCTCAAAAATAAAAATATACAATTTTATCACCACGAGTTTCGTGTTTATCATTTCAATGACCTTAATCCTCGCGATAAACTCTTTCACGTCGTTCGTGACGTTCTTGCGCTTCTAATGATAAAACGGCTATAGGCCGAGCCTCAAGACGCTTTATACTAATGGGTTCGCCGGTTTCTTCACAAAAGCCATATGTCCCATTATCAATGCGCTCTAAAGCAGCATCTATTTTTGAAATAAGTTTCCTCTGACGATCACGCGCACGTAATTCTATTGTACGATCAGTTTCACAAGAAGCCCTATCAGTCAAATCTGGTTGACCAACATTCTCTTCCTGCAAATTTTCCAAAGTCTCACGAGCTTCTTTTAATATATCATTCTTCCAAGAAACCAATTTAGCACGAAAATACGCCTTTTGCCGCTCATTCATAAAAGGCTCATCTTCACTAGGGCGATATTGACCATCAATCTCTTCGCTCATGCAATAAAAAACCTCCACATATGCTATGTGCGGTCTATATATTGTGCAATACCCATCAACACAAGAGTAAAATGTTTTTTCATAACAATCTACAAATATGTCTAAACGCACTGTTTAGATTTGATCGCTTTTCTATGTAGGTTGGATTCTTGATCAAATCTCATCCAGAACATTTTTCTTGCTTACTAAGAAACTTCAAAAAAAAGGAAATCTAATATCAGATATCAGAGCTATCCCTCCCCTACTTTCTCATTGTTTAAAATCTAAATGAAGCAACAATAAATCATTTCAGCAATGCAAAAAAATAAAATCTTTATAAAGGCAAAGTGTGATATTCACGTTTCAAATACATCAAAGCATCTTTTTCTTTATTACAGTTGATTGCAACAACCTCACCAATCAAAACACAATGGGTTGCGTGCTCGTGCCAACAAATCAAACGACAATCAAACGACGCTAGAGCGTCTGAAAGACTAGGCGCCCCCGTTTGCAAAACTCCCCATTGAGCAACATCAAAACGCTCATTTTGTGTAAGAGTGCAACACCTCGAAAAAACATCCGCTAATGGACGATGTTTTCCTGCCAAGCTATTAACACAAAAATTTCCATTCTCCATAAACACCTGATTCTTTAAATTATGGCGCATGAGACAGACAAGAAGGGTTGGAGGATTATCAGATAAAGAACAACACGCCGAAACAGTCACCCCGCGTCTTCCCTTAATGCCATTTGTTGTCACAATATGCACAGCTCCTGCAAAAAGACTCATGGCATCTCGATATTCTTGGGAAGAAACCGCAATATTATGTTGAAGTTCAGGCATCAAATATGTTTTATGATTCGACATATCTTTCACTTATAAAGCTTTAAAATTTCAAGCGATCTTTCCATAACAAAGACCTATAATACATATTTTTTCTTTTCCGTCATAACACAAAAGATATTTGTGTATACACAGCGATATGATAAAAACAGCCAATCAAGGAGATTTTAATGCCCCATTCTCATCTCATTTCGCCTTCACTCTTGGCTTCTGATTTTTCTAAACTTGGACAAGAAATGTTAGATGTTGTTGATGCTGGTGCAGATTGGCTTCATCTTGATATCATGGATGGGCACTTTGTTCCTAACATCACCTTTGGTCCTGAAATCGTCAAGGCTCTGCGCCCATTAACCAAAGCAACATTTGATGTGCACCTGATGATCGCACCGGTAGACCCTTATTTGGAAGCTTTTGCAAAAGCGGGTTCAGATATTATAACCATTCATGCTGAAGCAAGTCCACATCTTCATCGTTCATTACAGACAATAAAAAAAATGGGAAAAAAAGCAGGAATTGCACTCAATCCAAGCACCCCTGAACATGTACTTGAATATTTACTTGATCACTTAAATCTCATTCTCATCATGACGGTTAATCCCGGTTTTGGTGGACAAAGTTTTATTCCAGAAATAAAAGATAAAATTAAGCGTGTTAAAAGCATGATTGCAAACCGCCCTATTGATCTTGAAGTTGATGGTGGTATCACCGTTGATACAATTGGGATAGCTGCAAAAGCTGGTGCAAATGTATTTGTCGCAGGCTCTGCAATTTATAAAAACGGAAATAAAGAGCTTTACAAAACACGTATTAATGCATTGCGCCAAGCCGCAATCCTCTCACAAGAAGGAAAAAAATAATGATCGCACGTTATTCCCGCCCTGCAATGGTAACAGTTTGGTCTCCCGAAACAAAATATCGTATTTGGTTTGAAATTGAGGCCCATGCCTGTGATGCCCTTGCTCATTTAGGGATTATTCCGAAAGAAGCCGCCAAAGTCATTTGGGAAAAAGGGGCAGCAGCTAAATTTGATATCAATCGCATTGATGAAATTGAAGCAATTACCAAACATGATGTTATCGCATTTCTGACCCACCTAGCTGAATTCATTGGACCAGAGGCACGTTTTATCCACCAAGGTATGACATCATCTGATGTTCTAGATACAACGCTAAACATTCAATTGATGCGTGCTAGTGATATTTTGCTAGAGGATATAGATCAACTTCTTGAAGCATTAAAAAGACGTGCTTTTGAGCATAAAGAGACAATCACCATTGGGCGGAGTCATGGCATTCATGCTGAACCGACAACATTTGGAATCAAGTTTGCTCTCGCATACGCCGAATTTTCCCGTTGTCGCAAACGTCTTCTTGCAGCACAAGAAGAAATTTCTACTTGCGCAATTTCAGGAGCTGTAGGAACTTTTGCAAATATTGATCCACGCGTTGAAGAACATGTAGCAAAAGCCTTGAGGATGCGTGCTGAACCGGTTTCCACCCAAGTAATACCAAGAGATCGTCATGCCATGTTTTTTGCAACACTTGGTGTTATTGCTTCCTCTATTGAAAGGCTAGCGATAGAAATACGCCATTTACAACGAACAGAAGTTCTTGAAGCAGAGGAACATTTTTCGCCTGGGCAAAAAGGTTCATCGGCAATGCCTCATAAACGTAATCCAGTTTTAACAGAAAATTTAACTGGACTAGCCCGCATGGTACGTGCATTTGCGCTCCCAGCCATGGAAAATGTTGCACTTTGGCATGAACGTGATATTTCCCATTCATCTGTTGAGCGTTATATTGCTCCAGATGCGACTATTACACTTGATTTTGCTCTTTCTCGCCTCACATCGGTTATTGAAAATCTCATTGTCTATCCAGAGAATATGCAAAAAAATCTCAATAAATTCCGCGGTCTTGTTCACTCACAACGGGTGCTTTTAGCACTCACACAAGCAGGAATCAGTCGTGAAGATTCTTATCGGATTGTACAACGAAATGCGATGAAAGTTTGGGAACAAGGAAAAGATTTTTTAGAAGAACTCCTCAACGACAAAGATGTTACCAAAGCTTTAAGTGAAGAAGAACTTCGTGAAAAATTTGATCTTTCTTACCACACCAAACATATCAATACGATTTTTAAACGTGTTTTTGAAGAACAATAAAGCGACATAGAAAACCCAAATCTATTCCACCTATGATCAAAAATCTGTTGTAACAAAAAAATTATGAAAGCAAATCAACTCGATATTCTTATTATTCCTGGCTACAAAGGATCTGGTCCAGATCATTGGCAAACACGCTGGGAAAAAAAATTGTCGACAGCCCGCCGCATTGAACAACTCCATTGGTCAAAGCCTGTTTGTGAAGAATGGGTTAACAAAGTTAAAACCGCCATCGCAAAAGCTCAAAGGCCTGTTATGCTTATTGCCCATTCATTAGGAGTTCCCAGCGCTATTCATGCAACTGTACAAAATACAGAAAAAATTTGTGGCGCTTTCTTTGTTGCACCTCCAGATGTCGCCAATGAGAAAATACGTCCCAAACATTTAATGACATTTGGCCCCTATCATCGTCAAAAGCTGCCTTTTCCTTCTATTGTCATAGCCAGTCGCAACGATGAGTTTTGTCAATTTTCCGTAGCAGAAAAAATTGCCAATGATTGGGGGGCACTCTTTGTTGATGCTGGGTATTCTGGCCATATTAACGCAGAATCCGGACACGGACCCTGGCCTGAAGGGCTTATGGTCCTCTCTCACTTTCTTGCAAAAATTTGATCAAAAAGAGATAATCTTCTTTCTCATCACTATGTATCTTCACCTTTGAGTAGACGTGTAATGACAAAAATTATAAAAGTATCATAGCAATATCATTGAGAAATTCTATCAATTAGGATAGTATCATTTACCAATGTTATTAAAAACCTCTCAAGATAAATAGAGAATCATGATGAATCGTCGCCACCGTATTTATGAAGGCAAGGCTAAAATTTTATATGAAGGACCTGAACCAGGAACTTATATTCAATTTTTTAAAGATGATGCAACTGCCTTTAATGCAAAAAAACATGAAATTATCGACGGAAAAGGGGTTTTGAACAACCGAATTTCGGAACATATTTTTAGTCATCTTGGACGTTTGGGCATCCCAACACATTTTATCAAACGTATAAACATGCGTGAACAGCTTATTAAAGCAGTGGAAATGATTCCGTTGGAAGTTGTTGTTCGCAATGTTGCTGCCGGCTCTCTTGCTAAGCGTTTAGGACTGGAAGAAGGAACCCCACTTCCGCAATCTATCATTGAGTTCTACTATAAAAATGATTCTCTCGATGATCCTATGGTAACAGAAGAACATATTACAGCTTTTGGGTGGGCTGTCCCACAAGAGATAGAAGATATCATGCAACTTTCAATTCGTGTTAATGATTTTCTTTCTGGGCTTTTTGCTGGTATTAACATCCAATTAATTGATTTTAAAATGGAATTTGGTCGCCTGTGGGAAGATGAAACAATGCGCATTGTTCTTGCTGATGAAATCTCACCTGATTCTGCACGACTATGGGATATGCACACACAAGAAAAAATGGATAAAGACCGTTTTCGTCGTGATATGGGTGGGCTTATTAATGCCTATCAAGAAGTTGCCAAACGTCTTGGTATTATGAATGAAAACGAACCAACACGACCAAGTGGTCCCGTTCTCGTAAAGTAAAAACAGGGCAAAAAAGCATCACCTTATATAAATATCCCTCTTCAAAGGAGAGGTTCTTTTAACAAGCAGGAAGCAAAAAATGAAAGCACGCGTTACAGTTACTTTAAGAGAAAGCGTTCTTGATCCACAAGGAGAAGCAATTGTCGGTGCTTTAAAAAGTTTGGCTTTCGAAGGCATTCAATCCATTCGTCAAGGAAAGGTTTTTGATATTGTTCTTGATGATCTACCTTCTGAAACCGCAAAGAAAAAACTTGAACAAATGTGTGAAGAGTTACTCGCAAATACTGTCATTGAAAATTATACAATCGAACTTTTTTAAGTGGAACGCTCATGAAAACTGCCATCATTCAACTTCCTGGATTAAATCGTGATCGAGATATGGTTGCAGCGTTACATCATATAACGGGAGTTGAGCCACTAAAAATTTGGCAAACAGAAACAACAATTCCAGATGTAGATGTTATTATTATTCCTGGTGGTTTTTCCTATGGCGACTACTTAAGATGTGGTGCTATTGGAGCGCGAACTCCCATCTTAAAAGCCATTCGTGAAAAAGCACAAGAAGGTACGACAATAATAGGTATCTGTAATGGATTTCAAATTTTGTTGGAAGCAGGATTATTACCCGGTACTTTAATGCGTAACGCTTCTTTAAAATTTGTTTGTCGTGAAATCAAACTTGAAGTCGTCAACGCCAAGACAAAATTTTCTCGATATTATTCTAAAGGACAAATTATTCGTTGTCCTGTTGCCCATCATGACGGAAATTATTTTGTTGACAGTGAAACATTGAAACAAATGGAAGACAATGAACAAATTGTTTTTCGCTATGCAGAAAATACAAACCCGAACGGCTCAATAAAAGATATTGCTGGTATTGTTAATAAAGCTGGTAATATTCTTGGTATGATGCCCCATCCTGAAAACTTTATTGAATCCGCCCACGGAGGTACTGACGGTCGTTTACTTTTCCAAAGTGCTTTAGAGTTAGTAAATGGATAATGCTGCAAAAATACTCGCGCTCCATAATTTAAAAAAAACAAGGATTTATACCATTTCTCGCATCGTAAATCTATAAACAAAGCTCTTCACAAACAACAATGGATATTATTTTCTAAACACATAATTATTTAAGACCATTTTTAGTCTTAAATCCCACCAAACAAACGGACAAAATCTTCAGCTTACTGTCTATAAATATTTTTATTATTAACAACATTATTGTTTATAATACTAAGCTGCTAGGTTAAAAAAATAAAAATACTAAATTTCGATTAATTTGACGGATAAATGCTCATGAAGCCTTGCAATAACATCACTATTACACCAGAACTCATTGCACAACACGGGCTAAAAGAAGATGAATATCAACGTATCCTGACGTTAATCGGTAGAGAACCAACATTTACTGAACTAGGAATTTTTTCTGCAATGTGGAACGAACACTGTTCCTATAAATCATCTAAAAAATGGCTAAAAACTCTTCCGACAGAAGGAAAATGTGTTATCCAAGGACCTGGTGAAAATGCTGGTGTTGTCGATATTGGCGAAGGGCAATGTGTTGTTTTCAAAATGGAAAGCCATAACCACCCTTCTTATATTGAACCTTATCAAGGTGCAGCGACAGGTGTTGGTGGTATTTTACGTGATGTCTTTACAATGGGAGCCCGTCCTGTTGCTGCTATGAATGCATTGCGATTTGGTGCTCCTGATCACCCACGAACACGCCATCTTGTTTCTGGTGTTGTTTCTGGAATAGGTGGTTACAGCAATTCTTTTGGTGTTCCAACGGTTGGTGGAGAAGTAAATTTTGATGAGCGTTATAATGGCAATATCCTTGTTAACGCTTTTGTCGCCGGTATTGCAAAGACAAATGCTCTTTTTTATTCTAAAGCGCAAGGTATTGGACTCCCTGTTGTTTATCTGGGTGCAAAAACAGGACGTGATGGTGTCGGTGGAGCAACAATGGCTTCTGCTGAATTTGATTCTTCAATCAGTGAAAAACGCCCAACTGTTCAAGTAGGTGATCCTTTTACAGAGAAATGTCTCCTTGAAGCATGTTTAGAGCTCATGGAACTTGGAGCCGTAGTTGCTATTCAAGATATGGGGGCAGCAGGACTCACCTCTTCTGCCGTTGAAATGGGAGCAAAAGGAAATCTGGGGATACAGCTTAATCTTGATACAGTTCCTGTTCGAGAAGAAAACATGACAGCCTATGAAATGATGCTTTCTGAAAGTCAAGAGCGTATGCTCATGGTCCTTAAACCAGAACTAGAAAAGCAAGCAGAAGCAATTTTTCATAAGTGGGGGCTACATTTTTCTATCATTGGAAAAACAACCGATGATTTACGTTTTCGTGTATTTCATCAAGGGGAAGAAGTTGTCAATCTTCCCATCAAAGAGCTTGGTGATGAAGCGCCTGTTTATGATCGTCCTTGGAGTGAACCGGCAAAAAAAACACCCTTGAAAGCAGAAGACGTCAAAAAAGTTGAAAATCTTGGTGATGCGCTTCTGTCCTTATTGAATTCTGCTGATCAAAGTTCTCGGCGATGGGTTTATGAACAATATGATACCCTTATCCAAGGAAATAGCCTTGTTTGTCCAGGAGGTGATGCAGGCGTTATCCGTGTAGGAAACAACAGCAAACGTGCTCTTGCTTTTTCTTCTGATGTAACACCTCGCTATTGTGAAGCAGACCCTTATGAAGGAGGAAAACAAGCTGTCGCAGAATGCTGGCGAAACATTAGTACGACAGGTGCAACACCACTGGCTGCTACAGATAATCTCAATTTTGGTAACCCTGAAAAACCTGAAATTATGGGACAGCTGGTTTTTGCTATTAAAGGTATAGGAGAAGCTTGTAGAATCCTCGATTTTCCTATCGTTTCAGGCAATGTTTCTCTTTACAACGAAACAAATGGGGAAGCCATTCTTCCAACCCCCACAATTGCTGGTGTAGGTCTTCTTAATGATTGGTCTAAAATGGTGACAATAAGTGGTATGCAAAATGGAGATATTCTTGTTTTAGTAGGAAATTGCGGCTCCCATTTAGGACAATCAATCTATGCACGTAACATTTTAAATATTGATGCAGGTGCCCCCCCCCCTGTAGATTTACAACTTGAAAAAAAGCATGGTCAATTTGTTCGAGATGTCATTAATAGCGGTTTTATTCATGCTGCTCATGACATTTCTGACGGAGGATTAGCGCTAGCACTTGCTGAAATGGTGATTAAAGCAGGTAAAGGAATCAAAGTAAAATTAAGCAATAAATCACCCCATCATGCAGAACTTTTTGGAGAAGACCAAGGACGTTATCTTTTAGCCGTCAAACCTCACTCTCTTAATAATCTTAAAGAGCGTGCACAAATCAATACAGTTTCTTTAACAGAGCTAGGTCAAGTTGAGGGAACTTCTCTTAATATAGATGGGATATTAACACTTTCAGTAGACAACCTCACAAAAGCCTATGAAAACTGGTTTCCACAATTTATGGGTGAAGAGTAAAAATTGTTTTTCTCTTAAACAGCCTTTATAAAAAAAATGAACAACATAGGAGAATAATGATGGCAATGAGTGCCCATGCAATTGAAACGCTTATTCGTGAAGGCATTCCTGATGCTACTGTAACAATTCGTGATCTTGCTGGAGATGGAGAACATTATGCTGCAGAAGTTATTTCTGAAAGTTTTCGTGGTAAAACCCGTGTTCAACAACATAAAATGGTCTATGATGCCCTTAAAGGCACTATGGGAAATGACCTTCACGCCTTAATGTTGCAAACAAATGTCCCAAAATAATCTAAAATTTCTTCTTGCATTCACACATTTAATACGATTAAAAACAGTATGAATATAAATTACACACTGATAAAAATCTGAAATATCGAGGGATAAAAATGACCACTGTTCATGATTTTATTGACAACGAGATTAAAACAAACGACGTCATTTTATTCATGAAAGGAACACCTGACGCTCCGCAATGCGGGTTTTCAGGACAAGTTGTTCAAATCCTTGACTATTTAGGATTGAATTATAAAGGAATTAACATCTTAACTTCTAACGAATTGCGTCAAGGAATTAAAGATTACTCAAATTGGCCAACAATTCCACAGCTGTATATCAAGGGTGAATTTGTCGGAGGCTGTGATATTGTTAAAGAGATGTTTCAAAACAATGAGTTACAGGAACTTTTAAAAGAAAAAAATATTCCCTGTAATCAATCATAGGTATCTTTCATTTTATTCAGACTCTTAAAAAGAGCTGTTTTCAGATGAAATTTCTATTTCAAGGATGCCATATGTCATATTCAGTCGATGAACAAACGCATAGTGATGCGATTAGAAAAAAAATTGGCTATAAAGAATTTGTTATTCTTATTGCTTCGCTCATGGCTATTAACGCTATAGCTGTTGATATTATGCTGCCAGCTATGCCCAATATTTTAGATGGCTTAAATGTTCTCAATGAAAATGATCAACATTATATCATTTCGAGTTATCTTATTAGCTATGGTATTGCTCAAATATTTTTCGGTCCAATAAGCGATAGGTATGGACGACGTAAACTTATTCTTATTGGTCTTGCTTTTTATTCATTTACGGCGATTGGCTGTGCCTTTGTAACTGATTTTTCTCTCTTACTTATTTTGCGTATCTTACAAGGTATTGGAGGAGCTGCTATGCGGGTTCTTACAGTTTCCGTCGTACGTGATCTTTACAGTGGTCGAAAAATGGCAGAAGTTATGTCTATTGTTATGATGGTTTTTCTTGTTGCACCAATGGTTGGTCCCGCAACAGGACAGATCATTTTACTGCTTGGACATTGGCAATATATTTTTATTTTCATGGCAATGGTTGGTTTCGGGTTGATGATTTGGATTCAATTCCGCTTGCCGGAAACTCTTTATGCGCAACGCTCTCTTTCCTTTTCTTCAGTCAAACATAATTTATGGATTGTAATAACCAATCGCACAACACTTTGCTATACACTAGCAACTTCGATTATTTTAGGCTGTATCTTTACTGCCGTTAATACATCACAACAAACGTATGAAGGGATCTATAATCTAGGACTTTGGTTCCCTATTGCCTTTGCAGTTGGTGCTGCATTTCAGGCTTTCTCATCATTCATGAACTCTCAACTCGTTGGACGCCTTGGAATGCGGCGTATTGCTCATACTATGCTTTTGCTCTTTTGTATCACTTCATGTGTATGGTTTATTGGCTCTATCTTAACAGATGGTATTCTTCCTTTTGCTTTTTACATGCTGTTATTCTGTATACTGATGTTTGCCTGCGGTGGCATTATGGCCAATTTCAATACACTTGCTCTCGAATCTGTGGGTGAAATTGCTGGAACAGCTTCTTCTGTATCCGGCTTTCTTCAAACATCTATCGGTGCAGGACTTAGCTTTTTTATTGCCCAACAATTTGATGAAACAACCATCCCAAACTCAGCAGGATTTTTCTTTTTGAGTCTCGCTGCCATACTTCTCGTCTTATGGGCTGAACGTGGTCATCTTTTTAGGCAATATCATAGCAATCCTAACGAATAAATATTACTACGAAAGATTAATAACATCTCTCTTGAATAATAAGAAGATAAACCTATCAAACAAAATAAAACATCTCCAAATAGAACACTCTTGTGTTAAACATTCACATTGTTTGTTTAAAGGTACAGCTCTCGAAATATCAAATCATTTCACGACAGCACCCATAAATGCTGTAATGTTAAAAAACAGTTTTGATTGATTTAACCGAAATAAGAGAAAAATTTAGGCTTTAGGTCTTTCTTTCAATATAAAAAAATAATAAATTATCTTTATAAATTAATATCTTACACAATCATAAAACCATAGGGAATTTTCCCATTTATAAAATACATTTAATTAATAAATTTTCCTGATTTTGGAAATCCTTTTGGAACCAAACGCCCGACTCCCGCACGCGTTCCCATCCATTCAAAGAGATCGTCCGCCTGACGGTTAAAGATTCGTTCAGCTGTATCTTGCCAACTTAAGCCTTCTGATAAATTAAAAGTCTTGGCATCAACAACACCACCTTCTTTATAACGCTGTAAACGAACACCTTTACCACGATTCATTTCTGGTATTTGTTCAATAGAAAAAATAAGCATTTTACGGTTTTCACCGACTACAGCAACATGATCACCATTTACCGGAACACAAAGCTTTACCTTATCAGGAGCTTTCACATTCATCACTTGCTTTCCTTTTCGTGTATTGGCGATCACTTCTGCAGAAGAAACAATAAAACCATTACCGTGAGATGAAACCAAGAGCAATTTTTCCTCGGCGTGATGCACAAAAGCTGTGAGAACATCATGCTCATCATCCATATCAACTAAAAGACGAATAGGTTCACCATGTCCCCGCCCTCCAGGTAAACTATTTGCACTAATAGCAAAAAACTTTCCACCCGTACTGATCAGCATAATCTTGTCGGTCGTAAATGCTGGAAATGCTAATTTTAAACTGTCTCCTTCTTTAAAAGAAAGCGCTTTATAATCGTTCAAATGTCCCTTCAAAGCGCGCATCCACCCCTTTTCAGAAATAACAATAGTAATCGGTTCTTTTTCGATCATTGCTTGTTGAATATCATCAAGATCATGTCTTGGTGCCTCTTCAAATGTCGTACGTCTTTTTCCTAAGAGTGTTTCAGGACCAAAAGTGTTTCGAACTTTTTTGATTTCTTCTGAAATTATTTTCCACTGTTTTATAGGAGAAGCTAACAAATTCTGTAGCTTTTCTTTTTCAGCTTTCAAACTTTCAAATTCTTTACGAATTTCAAATTCCTCAAGCTTACGTAAAGAACGCAAGCGCATATTAAGAATAGCTTCAGCTTGATTTTCTGTTAATTCAAAACGACTAATGAGCTGCTTTTTAGGTTCATCCTCTTCACGAATAATCTGAATAACCTCATCGAGATTTAAATAGGCAATAAGATATCCATGAAGAATTTCTAATCGACAATCAATTTGATCAAGCCGATAATGAGAGCGACGAATAAGGACTTCTTGACGATGTTCGAGCCATTGCTGTAAACTCTCACGCAAAGAGAGAACATTGGGTATTTTTCCCAAAGACAAAACATTCAGATTAAGGGGAAATCTTACTTCAAAATCAGTCAATTTAAAAAGAGACTCCATAAGAAGCTCCGGATCAACCGTACGATTTTTAGGAACCAGCACAATTCTGATATCTTCTGCTGATTCATCTTGGATATCCTCAAGCATTGGCAATCGCCGTGCAAGCAATAACTCTGCTGTTTTTTCAATAAGACGTGACTTTTGAATCTGATAGGGAATTTCAGTCACAACAATCACATAAGAACCACGGCTACCCGATTCCTGATGCCAACGTGAACGCAAACGAAAGAATCCACGCCCAACACGATAAGATTCCTCAATACTTTTTTTAGGCTCAACTAAAATTCCCCCTGTCGGGAAATCAGGACCAAGAACGAATTGATTTAATTCCTCATCATTTACATCGGAATGCGCAATCAAATGGAGCGCTGCATCACAAAGCTCAGCAACATTATGGGGTGGAATAGATGTTGCCATACCAACAGCAATACCAGAAGAACCATTTGCTAAAAGATTAGGGAAAGCTCCTGGTAAAACAACAGGCTCTTCATCTTCTTCATTATAGGTTAAACGAAAATCAATAGCATTCTCATTAATTCCTTCAAGTAACAATGCAGCCACTTCAGTCATACGTGCTTCCGTATAACGCATGGCAGCAGCATTATCACCATCAATATTACCAAAATTGCCTTGCCCATCAACCAACGGATAACGAACAGCAAAACTTTGAGCCAAGCGCACCAAAGCATCATAAATAGACGCATCCCCATGAGGATGAAATTTTCCCATGACATCACCGACAATCCGCGCGCATTTCGCATAAGACTGTCCAGGATTTAGTTTGAGAAGACGCATCGCATGAACAATCCGCCGGTGGACAGGCTTCAATCCATCACGTACATCAGGCAATGCACGATGTGTAATCGTAGAAAGTGCATAAGCCAAATAACGTTCCTGTAAAGCAGAACGTAATTCTATTGGTTCAATATGTTCTTTATCAAAAGGTAAATTCATTTTATCAAACATAGTATTAAAATAACAATTCCCACAATAATAAGAAATTATTTTATAGGATTTATTTAATTAAATCTTCTATGAGTCGACTTTTTTATTAAAAGTCAATTACATAAAAACAAACGCTGCGATTAGAACATGAACAGAAAATTATATCAATTTGAAAAATTTATACATGTCCTTCCCCCCTTGTCCTAAGTAATTTATTGAAAGCTTTGTCAAATCTGATAATAATTTAACTGCTCACAAAGAGTTGTTTCATTCTTTTTGGAATGACAAAAGCACCTTTCAAACATCATCTTTTATTATAAAGATAAATTGTACAACAACCCCATTCAGTTTTTCCATGAAAAACTAAAAAAATATTCAAAGCTTATAAAATTTAAACTTTTCAGAGTAAGTCCATAGAATAGAAAACCGCATTATTCTCATAAAAACGAAGAGACACAATTCTCTGCTACAACATTGTAAAAACTTCAATAAAAAATAAATAATATGTTGTCGTATAAAGATAATTCATTTTTTTCAACTAAAATGAGACTTCCAAATATTATAGAATTCTCTCATTTCTAATTTATTCATGATAAAACAATCACAATCATTTCCTCACCTATCACAAAGGGAAGAGCCACTATAAAAACAAGGAATAAAGCCTCGTAAAGAATCAACACAATGGCGTTTTTGTCTATCTAAATTTCACAAACAGCACACACACATGATGCTCTTGAGAGGCATCAAAACTTCACTCTGCATAAGAAAGATGAAAACAATCCATAATCAACTTTATGAGCTATTTTTGTGAGTAGGAGCCATACGGATTCCTAAATCACGTAATTGTGTAGGAGACACATCAGACGGAGCACTCATCAAAAGATCAAGTGCCTGTTGATTCATAGGAAATAAAGCAACTTCACGCAAATTTTTAACACCTTGCAACAGCATAATGATGCGGTCAATTCCCGCAGCCATACCACCGTGTGGCGGAGCCCCATAATGGAATGCACGATAAAGACCACCGAAACGATCTTTCACAACTTCCTTAGAAAGTCCTACAAGCTCAAAAACTTTAAGCATCATTTCTGGCAAGTGATTACGAATTCCACCTGATGCAATTTCATAACCATTGCAAACAAGATCATATTGAAAAGCTTTAAGAGTAAGAGGATCTTGGGTCTCAAGAGCATTTTCTCCCCCTTGAGGCATGGAAAAAGGATTATGTGCAAAATCAATCTTTTTCTCATCTTCATTCCATTCAAAAAATGGAAAATCAACAATCCAAGCCAAAGAGAAACTCTCTCTATCGAGAAGATCTAATTCTTCCCCTACCCGTGTACGGGCTGCTCCAGCAAAAGATGCGAATTTTTTTGGATCTCCAGCCACAAAAAAACAAGCATCACCACTTTCAAGTCCAAGCTGTATACGGAGCGCTTCAGCTCGCTGTTGACCAATATTTTTGGCGATAGGCCCTGCTCCTTCAAATTCTCCTTTTTCTTCACGCCAAAAAATATAACCGAGCCCTGGTTGCCCCTCGCCTTGTGCCCATACATTCATACGATCACAAAAAGCACGACTTCCACCCGTTTTAGCCGGAATAGCCCACACTCGTGCATTCTCATCATTTGCTAAAATTTGAGCAAAGACTTTGAAACCAGAATTATAAAAATGTTGAGAAACATCTTCCATAATGATCGGATTACGTAGATCAGGCTTATCAGAACCATATTTTTGCATTGCTTCATCATAGGAAATGCGAGGAAAGCTCTGTGTCACAGTTTTTCCATCTGCAAATTCTTCAAAAATAGAACGCATAATAGGTTCCATAGTTGCTAAAACATCTTCTTGCTCAACAAAACTCATTTCAACATCTAATTGATAAAATTCACCAGGAAGACGGTCGGCCCTTGGATCTTCATCTCTAAAACATGGAGCAATCTGAAAATAACGATCAAAACCTGACATCATCAACAACTGTTTATATTGCTGTGGTGCTTGCGGTAGCGCATAAAATTTTCCCTGATGAACACGACTTGGAACCAAAAAATCACGTGCTCCTTCCGGTGATGAAGCTGTCAAAAGTGGCGTCGTAAATTCCGTAAAACCATTATTTTGCATAGCCCGTCTCATAGCCGCAATAATTTCAGTCCGACGCATGATATTTTTGTGCATAGTCTCCCGACGCAAATCAAGAAAACGATATTTTAATCGAATATCTTCTGGATAATCAGGTTCACCAAAAACCGGTAAAGGAAGTTCATCAGATTTTGAAAGAATTTCTACCTCTTGTGCAACAATTTCAATCTCACCTGTTGGAAGCGTTGCATTAATAACCTCATCAGAACGTGCACATACCTCTCCATCCACACGAATAACCCATTCAGAACGCACTTTTTCAATAACTTTAAAAGCCGGCGAAGCAGGATCAGCAACAATTTGTGTAATTCCAAAATGATCACGTAAATCCACAAAAAGAATTCCTCCATGATCACGAACACGATGAACCCATCCCGAAAGACGGACTTGTGCTCCTACATCACATCTACGAAGAGCCGCACAATGATGACTGCGATAACGGTGCATGTTTTTTGCCTTTGATTATAATATTCACATGCGCTACAAACGCTTTTTAATAACCATTTGTCAAGATATGAGAATAAAAACTCAAAAATAAAGTCAATAAAGGACAAATTTAATTTATCGAATTATAATAAAATGATGAATCTTATTACACAAACAACAGATCTTGAAATTGCACTTAACGTTCTACGTACCTCTGATTTTGTAACAGTCGATACTGAGTTTATCCGCGAGACAACTTTTTGGCCTCAACTGTGTTTAATCCAGCTCGCATCACCAGATGTCACAGTTTTGATTGATCCCATAGCACCAGATATTGATTTACAACCTTTTTTTGACCTTATGATCGATAAAAAAGTTGTAAAAGTTTTTCATGCTGCGCGCCAAGATATTGAAACAATTTATCATCTTGGAGGTGTTATTCCTTCCCCTCTCTTTGATACGCAAATAGCAGGATCAATTTGTGGGTTTGGTGATTCTATCTCCTATGATCAAATTGTACAACGTTGCACGGGGCATCATCTTGATAAATCTTCCCGCTTTACAGACTGGAGTTGCCGACCTTTGTCTGAAAAACAACTGCTCTATGCACTTGCCGATGTAACCTATTTAAGAGATGTTTACCTGTTATTGAAAAAAAGGTTAGAAAAAAATCAACGTGCTCACTGGATGGATGATGAACTAACAATTCTTTTAAATCCTAAAACCTATGATATACCAGAAGATGAAGCATGGAAAAAAGTGAAAGGACAAATTAAAAAGCCTCGTGAACTTGCTGTATTACAAAAGATAGCAGCTTGGCGTGAACGTGAAGCACGAAGATACAATATGCCACGTCGTCATATCATAAAAGATGAATGTCTTATAGAAATAGCAACCCAACAACCAAAAGATGAATCTGCATTAAAACGATTGCGCAGTCTTAATAAGAATTGGGATAAACTCTCAATTGCTCAATCATTAATCAAAGCTGTCCACGAAGGCTTAGAAGTGGATCTTTCTACTTTACCCCCCATTCCTAAACATAATCCACTCAATGATACGACGGCCGCTGTTATCGATCTGCTCAAAGTGTTATTAAAAATTGTTGCAAGCGAAAACAGCATTGCCCCTAAAATTATTGCAACATCTAATGATTTAGAAAAAATTGCCAATGGAGGAATAAAGAAAAATATTCCCGCTATGAATGGCTGGCGCTATGAAATTTTTGGTAAAAAAGCCGAACAACTGCTAAAGGGGCAGATAGGGTTTTACTTTAACGATGGAAAAATAAGCACAAAACAGCTTTAATTTACATTTTCATTTAAAAAAAAAACATTACGCTACTTATTATCTACATAAATTGGTATGCCCTATGGACCAACGCAAATAGGATAACTAAAGCCTACTTCTGACAAAGTTAAAAACTTAAATAGTAAACTCTTATTAAAAATGGCAGCTAAATCTTTATCAGGTCAATCAAATAGCAATCTTATTACAAAATCTAAAAACACAGACAGCTCCTCATTTAAAAGTTTTAAAAAGAAAAAGTTCTTATAATAAAAGCCCATTCGTTACAAAAATAGCAGCCTCGCAATAGGAACAAACAAAGATATAATGCCTCACGTCACCATATCGTATTAAAAACGACTGAGATTACAATCTAACAATCAAAAACGAGCCAGCATAACAACTAAAATACCTAACAAAATTAACATACTGATTTATAAATATAATTCGTTGTTTTTCATGTTGAATGAGAGTCCCGAATAACATAAGATTCTCTCATTTCAAACCTGTTTATCTTGAATCAATCAAAACCATTCTCTTGCACACCATAAGCGGGGCTGGC
>NZ_JBHILV010000016.1:0-32373 GCF_042193505.1 Bartonella sp. TS25HLJMH | reverse complement strand
GGGTTCCATGTCACCCATAACTCTGCCCGCCATCCTTCTCCTTCTTCTCGCAAAGTCGGTATAAGCGTCTGCCAAGCCGTCTCTGTAACGGGCTCTGCCTCATCAACCCAACAAAGCAAAATACGCCCCATGGATTTGATACTTGCAATATTCCGGTCCAAACCAGAAAACTGAAAGGCTATACGACCATCTATCGACTTAATCGACGACTCCCCAACCTTGTAATAGTCCTTTAAAAAGTCATGCGCTTCAATGGCGCGCTTAATCTCCTCCAATGAACTTTCTGCCAAAGAATTTTGAAACTGCCGTGCACAAAGAATAGTGCCCGATATCCCTCTCCTACCAAATTGATAGCCTTTTAAAGCAGCCATCAAGGCAAATGATCTTGTCTTTCCAGACCCTCTCCCTCCCCAAGCAGCACGCACCAAAGCATCACCTGCAAAAATCGGTATAAGCTTTGGTACAATATTAATCTGTCGTGTCGTCATTAACCAAAGGCGCGATTTCTACACGCGTTATCACCTTAACGGCTCCCCCATCTTCACCTGTTACCTGTAAAGGCAACACCTTACCAAGCAACGCTAAATAAGCAGCGGGGCATTTGATTGCCTGTTTTTCGAGATAAGAGATCAAACCATCCTTGCCAATTTTATTCCCAGCATTCTCAGCAGCCTTAACCACTGCTTCTTTTAAAATGCGCGTCACTTTATTTGGAACGCCTTTGACACGCCCTTGACCTGCCTTTGGTGGTATACGCTTTTTAATGGGTTGTGGAGCCTGCTGTGTATTTTCTGATGTCATAAAATACGCCCTCCAGATAATAAAAAACCCCGCATTTGCGGGGATTTTAAACTGCACTGCCTCTCGTCTAGATACAATACGACCAAGTACAGTAACGCCATTAAATACGATTTGCAACATAATGTCAACAAGAAAATGACACGTATTGTGTTATTTTATTTTTTTACCTAAATATGGTGTTTTAAAAGGCAAAAATAATATGCATTGTCGCTATTATCTTCAATCTTTATATATATTTTTTCTATGTCCAATAGCTAAAACCAACACTACAAGCTCTCTATCGTAAAGATCGCATAGTACTCTATAGTCTCCCACACGATATCTCCACAAGCCAGACAATTGACCTCTCAAAGGCTTCCCTACTACACGCGCATTTTCAAGAGGAGCAACGTATTTATCTAAAAAATCAACAATCCTCCGTGCTTCTTTTTTATCGCATTTTTTTAAAAAACTGAGAGCTTTTTTTTCATATTTAATCGTCCAAGCCAAGCTCTTTCCTCACTTCTTCAGAGCTGTAAAAAGTTGCATCTCCATTTCGAATACGCTCTCTTACTTGTGAGGCTAAATAATAATCCTCTGCTTCTTCTATTCCACGTTCAATAATCTCACGTAAATAAAAAGACTTTGTGCGTCCTGTTTTAGCAGCTAAATTATTCAAACGTGTCTCAAGATCACTTGGCAATCGAATAGATATCGTCATAACACAATCCTCATATTTGTATTCACTGTAATACAAATACAACATATTGTACAGAAAAACGTTTCATATCACGCTTTTTACTTTGTTACAGTGAAATGTTTATGAAGCGCATTAAGAACTATTCGCAATGAACTCACAAGATGCGGTAGCATTTGATCTTCTATAACAAGATACTGTATTGCGGCGTAAAGATTGTATTGCCTATAAAGGCATTGTGCTTCTTTTATTGCCTCTTGCATATTGAAAAACTGCTCTGTAGCAAATTCTACCCATTTGTCTCTTGCCTTATCATCAGAAGATGATGGCATTTCATCATAAACAGCGCTTGGCAAGCCTTTTGCACAAAAGTAATTGTTTCTTACCTGTAGGTATTTTTGCGCGGCATCATATTGCTCTTGTGTAAGCACGCCTTGTAAACAAAGCCGCCCTATATAAGATCCAGAAAGTGGATTTTTTGCCTCTTGTAGCGTTAAACCGAAGCGCTTTGCACGCATTTCTATTGCCAATTTATCAACGGCTTCACGCGGTGCTTTTGCACGTGATATACGTCCGTTTGGTTCTCTTACCTGCCCTGCTATTTTAGGGCGTCCCCTTTTTTTATTTTTTTTCACAGATAACCTCAGATGCCTGTTTAACGTTTTCCCAAATTTCCTTTGAGTTTGAATTTGTTTTTGCATCCAAAGCCGCTACAAGTATTAGCAACACGCCGCCTATACAAAAGGCTGGAATTTTTTTCCAATCATCATCATCACTCATCATCCACACGAAGATAATGACCATCATTACAATTAGAAAGCCTGCTGATATATTACAGAATGTCTCAATCTTATTATTATGTTGTAATGATTTTATCTCCTGATCTGTAATAGTATAGTTATAAACTGGCTTAGATTTACAGATTGCACTAAAGGAATGGAGCGGCGGCTTATCAGACATTTAAATACCCTCTATTAAAAAGGAACACTGTCATTCATAACGGTATGGGGCGTATCAAGAGGTCTGTAAATGCTTCTGTCATAAGCAGATGACTGATCTTGATTATCATCATTTTTGCCATCTAAAAGCTTTAACTCGCCTTTGTACTGAGGTAAGACAATTTCTGTTATATAACGGTCAATACCATTTTTATCTTGCCATTTGCGTGTCTGTAATTTGCCTTCTATGTAAACCTTTGAACCTTTGTTGAGATACTGGAGTGCTATTTTTGCCAAATGTGGATTAAACACCACAATGGAATGCCATTCAGTTTTGTCTACTTTCTTATTGGTTGCCTTGTCTGTATAGCTCTCAGACGTTGCCATTCGAAAATTAACCACCTCACCACCAGAAGGCATAGTTTTGCTTTCTGGATTGGCACCTAAATGACCAATTAAAATCACTTTATTAAGCATGTTTGTAAGTTCCATTAAATGATGTAAAGATCATAACATGTTTTATGTGTTTTTACAATGTTTTCAGTTGTATAATAACAATTATTTAATGTTTTACATTATGTTATAAATCACTAAAGCGCGTAAAATCGGATTGAAATGCAAGGGGAACGATTCCTGTCGGACCATGGCGTTGTTTTGCTATAATAACCTCAGCTTTACCCTTGGCTTGCTCCATTGCCTCTTGCCATTTGCTATACTCAGGAGTGCCTTCTTTGGGTTCTTCATTTTTGAGATAGTATTCTTCGCGATAGACGAACAAAACAATGTCGGCATCTTGCTCGATTGAACCAGATTCACGTAAATCGGATAATTGGGGACGTTTATCGGTTCGGTTTTCAACTTGACGTGAAAGTTGTGACAGAGCAATGATGGGAATATTGAGTTCTTTTGCAAGTGCTTTTAATCCGGTGGTAATGGCTGTAATTTCTTGAACGCGATTTTCTAATGAACGCTTTGAACCACTTGTCATGAGTTGGATATAATCAATAATCAAGACATCTAGACCATGTTGTCGTTTAAGACGCCTTGCACGGGCGGACAATTGTGCAAGGGATACACCACCTGTTTGATCAATATAAAGAGGGATTGTTTGTAAGGAACGCATTGCGTAAATGATGTTGGTAAATTGCTCTTCTGAGATATTACCACGACGCATATCAGAAGAAGAAACCTTTATTTGTTCTGAGATAATACGGGTTGCAAGCTGTTCAGATGACATCTCAAGTGAGAAGAAACCTACAATGCCCCCTTCATTGGCTTGGCTGTTATCATGACGCTTGCAAGCATTGGCAATATTAAAAGCAATATTGGTAGCTAGAGAGGTTTTCCCCATAGCAGGGCGCCCCGCAAGGATAATCAAATCAGATGCTTGTAACCCTCCCATTTTCTCATCAAGTGTTTTGATATGGGTAGCTATCCCTGAGAGCCTTGAGGAACGCTTTTTCGCTGCACTTGCCATATCGATAGCTTTTTTAATAGCCTCGTTAAAATTTTCAAATCCACCTCCATATTTCCCTTTTTCTGCCAATTCAAACAACTGATTTTCAACAGTTTCAATTTGTTGTGATGTTGTAAATTCTACAGAAGCATCATAAGCTCTATTCACAACTTGAGTGCCAAGGTTAATTAAAGAGCGTCGGATAAACAGATCATAAATGACGCTTCCATAATCTTTAGTATTAATGATTGTAACTGCCTCGGTAGCTAAACGCACCACGTAATTATATACAGTGATGTCACCAATTTTCGCATCATTTTCAACAAACGGCTTAATAGTAATGGGATCTGCAACTTTTCCCTTTTGAACAATTTGTGAAATGATATTAAAAAGCCTTTGATGCAACGGTTCAAAAAAGTGCTCTGCTTTCAAAAAATCAGAAACGCTATCAAGAGCATTATTATTGATAATGATAGCACCCAGCAAAGCTTGTTCTGCTTCAATATTATGGGGAAGTTGACGAAAAGAAGATTGTTCTTCTGTTTGAAAAGAAGGTAATTTAACAGCGTTCATTTTATTCATTATGATTTAAATTGATTTGATAAATGATATTTATAAATCACTGAATCTACAGTGTGAATCCCATTTTTATTTTACTTAACAGCTTGCGTTTTGATACGTTTTGTGCAATAAAGAGATGTTCTCTTATATTTCGATTGGTTATTTTAATCGTTTATTTGGATCGCTAGCTGTTTTGATAATAAAAGCCGTGTCTTAAAGGACGCGGCTTTTTTTAATTCTATCTTTTAGAAGCCGCTTTAGTCAATTTATCTACAGTCTTTATCTATCTACAAAAGGATATTAAACCTGTAGAAATCTCTTTTCTTCCTGTAACCCATGCCCCCAAAATAAGTTGCGTATCTCCAAAAACACGCGCCCTGCCACCAATAATTGCCTTTCCATAAGCACGTACATTGCCGTAAACCTTCGCAAACCCATTAACACACGCCTCATCACAAATTATTGCATTTTCAAAAACCTTCGCATGCCCCCAAACCATAGCAGCATTATAAACCTTGGCATCATCACCAACCCAGCAATTGCCATCATGTGATAAGTTGTATTCACTTTCAATAAAGCCCCCTAAATCTCCTTTTTTAACACTTCCAAAACTTCTTAAAGCTTTAATGCGATAAAGTGTTCTAACTCTACCATAGAGATGGTCTTTAACTTCTGTAGTTTCATTAGTAAGTTCATATTTTTTGGATACATTTTTAGTGGTCATAGGTAGCTCCCTAATCTAACATTTGAATAAATTTTTGAATGAAATGGTTATAAGGAGGCGCCCCCGCACCGCCCTATTGTTTAATTAAGCAGCTTCTTTTTCATATTCTAATTCACATTCTAAATCGTCATCATTTTCAGATTCAAGATCAGCATCATAATAGTCTTCAAAATCATCATAATACTCATGACGATAATAATCATCTTCACTACCAAATTCGGGATATGCTTCATTCCAAATATGATCATCTGCTGTTAAAGAAGCGGCGCTATGAACATAAGAATCTCCTGAGATAAGAGCACCACATACAACGGCATCATCGAAAACACGCGCGTCATCACAAATATGAGCAGCGCCGCTTATTTTTGCATTGCCTCCAACATGAGCATCATCACAAATGACGGCATCATCAGAAATATGAGCATGATCAGTTACATAGGCATTATCATAAATCTTTGCATTGCCTTCAATTACAACAGCACCTTTAATATGAGCATTCCCATAAAGACGCGCATTGCCTCCCATAAAAATAGCTTCAAAAATAGCATTCCCATAAATTTTTGCATTCCCACAAACGTCTACAAAAAAGCTTCTTACTTTTGCATTCCCAGAAACGCGGGCATTTTGAAAAACGCGGGCTTTATCATATACCCAGCACGTACCATAATGCGATAGGTTGCTTTCATTTTCTATAAAACCACCTAAATCCCCCGCCTTGACATCTCCAAAATCTTTTAAGGCGCGTATACGGTATAATGTGAGACCAGTCATATGATCTATTTCATTAGTCAATTCATATTTTTTGGATGGTTTTCTCTTTTTAACTGTAGCACTCATGCTAGTAATCCTTGTGATTATTGGGTTTTGAATTGACAACCCTATAAGGGCGCCGGGTGTTCAAAACACGGTCACAAGTCCGTCGTCACACTTTTCTCATAAAGAGTATTGTATGGTGTGAACACACCCGACATAATCGTTATATGCTAATCACAACATAAAAGACAGTCAGTATTTAAAGAAATGGGAAAAACCTTATCGGGGTTTATCCGCTTGTGATTTAGTGTTTTGAGCACTTGACGCCTTTCTAAACGAACCTTTCCTTAATGTCAATACGTATTTTTTATTTTTTTCAATTTTTTTCATTTTGATACCTACCTAATTGAATACCAAGTGCTTTCTCTAGTTCACTGTCTATATCATCATAAGTTTTCACTGCTTTCACTGTACGTTTTTTGATTTCCCTATTCACCTCGTCTATCAACGCTTCGCAACTCAATACGCTTCTTGGCAAATCACCACCGTATATCCAAGCTTTCACTTGCGCCTTGGTACTGTAATCAACTTTACAAGGCATCTCATGATACTGACCACCGTCAAATTCTTCGTATTCTCTTGTGCCATCATCATATTCGTAAAGGTTATAAAAATACTCTGCTACCCCTAATCCCCATGGTGCATGCCCCACCGCCGTTGCAACCCACTTTTTTTGCCCTTTCTGTTTACGTTTTTTTAAAAACATCTGGTTTAATATCCCCTAATCTAAATCCATAACTTTACCAATGGGTTTATTTGCCTCAAAATGGACCGTACAGAAGCGTTTTTAATTTCAATGTGGTTTTTATCATAAAATCTTTAAATCGCTCTGTACGGTGCCTTTCTGTCAATTTAAACGCATGTCTATTCTCAAAACGTTCAGCAAATTTCACTACTTTGCTGTTTTTTCGGATCATTTTAAATACGATTTCATGACTGATGCTTCCGAAAAAAGCTCTATTTCTGATCCATAAGTGTCTTTAAGCGTAGATCGCTGTTGGGGGTATGCTAAATCTTTCTGAAAGGTTGTTTGCGAAATTGTTTGATGATGATTTATAGCATGCGGTTGCATATAGTTTTTCCGTTTCTAATTTTTTGTGTTTCTTAATTACCAATCCATATTCTGGATGCGTAATCCAATTATCCCAAGCGCTTTGCCAATCGCGTTCATTTGCATTTCGACATGGGTTGGATTTTGAAAAGCGTACAAATTTTTCAAATTCTGATAAGGCTTCATCATGCGTTAATCCTTGTTCAGTTGCGTATTGAAAATCGGGTTTGAAATCTTCTAGTATTCTTTCAACGTCTTGTTTTTCGCTTGTTTTCTTAGTTTCTTCAAAAAAGTTTGCTTTCTCTGGAAAATAAGCAGGCATCATCGTGTCAAAGATTTCTGAAAGTTTTTTTCCAACCTTTTTAACTTTTCGTGAAGGCAATTTCGCAATCATCGCTTCGTTAATTTGCCATCGGTTGTTAGCTTCGTTTGAAAGATTGATATTTTGCTCGTGAATGATTGGTTGTTTGGTTTCTATCGTTTTGATTTGTTCTGATTGGCTTTCAACATCACACTCGATTGCCTTTTCAACAAAATCGTTTGTTTCTAAATTTTCAAAATCAATTTCTCTTTTTGATAAAATAATATTTTTATTTTTTTTGTTATTGTTATTGTTAATGTTAATGTGTTGTCGTGATGAACTCATCATGATGTCATCATGACCTCGTGATGATGTCATCATGACATCATCATGTTCTCTTGATGAATTATCTTTCTGCTTATTTCTCTTAGTATTCGCAGCTTTTATAGCTTTTTCTGAGAGTCTATTTAAATTCTCATTAGAGTTATTGAGTTCTTCCTCAACATCTAAATTCCACAAGCGACCATCTGCTAAACGAATGAAATATCCTTCTTCAAGCAAAACATTCAGTGCCGCTTCAAACTTCTTCACTGAATAACCCGTGTAATTAGATAAAACTTTAATATTATAAAAAAGAGGTTCACCAGTATGCAACATACGTAACCGTAATCGCATATAGATATTGCCCTCTACAGCAGGCAAATAATCAACAACTATTGCCCACTTGTCTGCAAAAAGCCTCGTCCATGGCAACTTAGTTGACATACTTCACCTCCCTTTCTTTATTATTATTGCAAGTGAAATTATCTAGCTCTTCAGTGACGTTATTGAGTTCTTTTTCAACTTCTGAATTCCACAACCCACCATTGTCTAAACGTATGATGAATCCACCTTCAATCAAGGAATTCAAAGCTGCTTCAAACTCTTCTACTGGATAACCAACCCAAAAAGCTAATACCGTTAAGTCCTTTAAAATAGGTTCACCAGTATGGAGCATTAGAAGTCGCAACATGACATAGATACATTTCTCGGTCGGCGACAAACAACCAAGAGTAAGAAGCCATCTGTCTGCAAAAAGCCTCGTCCATGGTAATTTACTGGACATACCCCAATTCCCTTTCTTTAACTAAATATAAAATTGCTAAAGCATCTGCTTCGTTGTCATCACAAGGCGCATGACCTTTGGAACATATCGCCTTAATCATCTCTTCTTTCGACGCATTCCCCTTGCCTGTCGTCGCTTTCTTAATCGTACTTACTGGTATACCCTCATACGGTATCTGATGATGTTCACACCACGCCGTTAACGTTGCTAACAAACCACCGTAAACATGCGCTGCATCTGTACCAACATGCCGACGCACCTCTTCAAAATACACCGCGTCAATTTGACCTGCTGTCTGCTTTATTTCTGATAGCCATTGTTTAAAACGCAAGTAACGCATTCCACCGCCTTCAAAACGGCGCGATTGAAAATTCACGGTACCACTGAACATGTCACCACTTGCACCACGTATCGCCCACCCCGTTTTGGTACCTAGATCAAAACAAAGAATCGTGTTATTCACTGCGCCTCTCCATACACAATGTGTTTTATTAGGTTGTTTTTTTCCGAAAATGAAAGAAAGAACGGTGTGTAAAATATGCAAGCAGTTTTAAATTGGATAGAACAGCATCCTGTATTATTTTCAGCGTTTTCTGTATTATTTTCAGCACTTTCTTCGGTTGGTGCTTTATTATCAGCAATTTTTGCTTTTCGTTCTATTAAACAGACATTGAAATTAAGAAAGGAAGACAAAATAGAAGCTGAAAAATCAAGAAAGGAAGATCTAGAAAAGTTTAAAGCTGAATTAGCTAATGCCATGGACATAGCTAAATCAACTAAACAACAAGCACAAGCGCTAGAAAAGCTTACCAACGTTCTAGAAAAACAGACAGAAATTTTAGAGCAAAGAAAACTTAATGTTTTGTCACAATATATGCGAACATATAAAGATCCCGATAGTGACGTATTTTTATTCATCGATATAGCTTTATTCATTGCAAATCCTACAAAACAACCAATTACAATCAATTCGATTAGTATAAATAAAGACAGCCTTTTTAGATTTATTCATGCAACATATAGTATATCCTATCCTTTTCCTCCTTATAAAAAGGTACACACCATCTCCCCCAAAAATTTCAAACTTCTCTGTTTAAAAAAACCTAAAGTAGAACCTAAAATATATGATACTCTTAATGTATTTAGCCTTGATGTTTCCAGCTCGCTATACTTGGTTCTTACTATCGCACCTATAAATAATAATACACCATCTAGACTAGCATTCACTTTAGAACACACTGCCGTAGATCCTCAAAATCCACCAGAAAAAGTGAATTTTCCCGTCCGCGATATTCAATACTTTGAACCAGAACTCTTACAGCTGTTACGTTCAAAGAATAATGGTTTTCCAATTTGAACAATAACGCTGTTGTTCCTCAATACTTTTTTCAGCCAACTCGGCCCATGTCAGTGGCTTTGGCCTCACAAGATGAAATAATAAATATTGCGATCTATCCCATTTATTAACTTCTTCAATTGTAACGGTTTTTTTTGCCATAAACCATGTATGGACATCGTTAATAATTTGAATTGCTTCATTCTTTCTCTGTTCATCCATCATTAATTGTTGCAATATCTTTCGTGCTCTATCATCATCTTTTTCATCACTATATTCATTTATAATTGGAGCTTTGTTTACAAACTCTCTTACAAGCGCACGAACATCTTCAGGCTCTTGAAGATTGTCATTAATATTTTCATATTCAGTCAAATATTCTTGCTCTTTAGATTTCTTCTGTTCAGATTCCAACAAACGTTCTTGCACTTCTTTTTGTAATTTTTGTAAATGTTGTATTTTCTCTTCATTTTCTGCTAGCTGTCCTTCCATCAACGCTTTTTGTGACGCTATTAACTCATCTCGTTCTTTTATCGCTTGTCTAAGCATTTTTATGTTTTTAAAATTGGTATAAACCGCATAACATGAACACAAATTAGCAATATAAGATATAATAAGTGCAATTAAGCCCATCCCTCTCTCCTCACTTACCCTTCTTCTTACTCTTCTTATTCTTATGAGCCGGCGCTTTTACTACTTCATCACGCTGTTTAAGCTCTTGTGTTAGTCTTTGAATTTCCGTATCACGTGATTGAACATCTGCTTTTAGTGCCTGTATCTTTTCACTTTTCCGTTTAAACTCTTCTCGGTACGCATCTATCTTTTGCTTAAGTTCTTCAATTTCCTCGTCACGTTCTTCAATTAGCTTGTCGCATTGTTCAAGATCCGCATCACATTGATCAATTGTCTGCTTGCTTTCCTTTAAATACCTAAACTCATTCTCTCTCATTTCTTTCTTAAGATCTTGAACCTGCTCTTTAAGTGCTTTAACTTGATCGCGATAATGCAATGCAATACGAAACATCACTCCGCTTAAGAGCAAAACTGAAACCACTGCTATCCATAAAATCTCATTCGAACTCATCTTTATCTCCTTTAATTTTTATGAGGGCGGTCATCATGACCAATCTGTTGTGCTTCGCATTCCATTAAAAAAAGAATGCAACAAGCCGCATGTGCCAAGTGTGATAAATCACTCTCAGCATCCTTATGCTCTCCACCAAACCATGCTAATAAATGACGTAAAGCAGCACCGTGAAACCTGCTCCAGTGCATGCCATTACGCCAATTGTTTGCTCCATACTTCTTTGCCCCAAACTCTAAAACTTTACCAATTTCAAGCAGTGCCAACGGCGCTATAAGCTCTACACGCGCCTTGCCAACATCATTCTTATGCGCTTCCCTTAAAGCCATGATCATCTCCTTAAGGCTGCAAAGTTTCACCCGCGCTATCAACGCCAGAACTTTTTGCAAATGTAGACATTGGGGGGTGTTGCTCTTGCATTAATCTCTGCAAGCGCTCGGGATAAAAAAAATCTTCTGGACGCAAGTCTATCCCATGCTCACGTGCATAGTTCAAAAGCATAATTTGATATTTAGCTGGTATAATTCCGCCTTTACCCTCTAGTTTTTTTAAAGGATAAGTCCATTTATAAACAGCAGACACATGACATTGAGAAATCAACGACACACGTTTCGCACCGCCTAAATATTTTATAATCGTACCTGCTGAATTTTTGATATTCATTTTAATTTCTCTATTTATCAAATGGGCATTTATTCGATTATAGAAAAAATGTCAACATTTTTTCTAAAATAGAAATGTTGATATTTTTTAAAACAACAGGAATATTGGTAAGTATGGATATTCAAAAAGAAATAAAAATTTGGGCAAATGAAAAACTTAAAACAATGGGTCATGGGTCCCGAACTGAATTAGCTAAACATATGGGACTTCATACATCTGTTGTATCTAAAATGCTTTCTATCGATGATGATAAAGAAAGTAGAAGTATATCTGCTGATGAACTCGTTAGATTAACTTCATTTTTTAAAGCTCTCCCCCCTCATTTTATACCCGATAATTGTGATGATTATTTTTTAAAATTATATTCCTCGGCAAAGCCAGAACATAGAAAAGCTGTCATTTCTTTTCTACGATCTTTGCAAGAAGAAGATGAAAAATAACCACCCGTTTTTGCTCATTTGTTAATGACGAAAATATTTTTAGAGCTTTTTTAGACTGCTTCATACAGAATTTTCTCCACATTGAAATGAAAATTAAATTACTTTTTTGTGTAGACTATTTGTCTATCACTAAAAAAATTTTTTTCTGTTTTAGAAAAATTATATTGACTTATTCTAAAATCGAAAATATATTCACTCCATATCTTAGAAAATAACTTTTGCCAATAGGCTCTATGGAGGCATTTGTGACAAAACCAGTGTTTATAAATTCTGATGAAATTCTCTTAGTGATGTGCGAAAATGAAGAGCAAAATCTCGCTAAATCTGGTCCTTTCTTAGAAGAAAGTGACATGATCAAATTTATCGACCAAGCCGATAATGCTGTCCAAATTTTGCGCGTAGAACCAACGACTAATCGTTGCGAAGATATCTCTGAAGATATTGCCGAATTCTATCTTAAAGAATGTGAAGAGCAGTGTTTCAACGGAAACATTCCTCACGACTTTGTTACGCATAGTTCAGCATACGGTTTTTTTTAGATGATATAAAACAGCGCGAATATGATGATGCAATGTATGGTTCTTACGAACAACAACACCGTTTGCGTCCTTGTGATGTGCTTTAAAAGCTAAAGGCGTTTTTAAAAGACGCCTCCTTTTCAAAAAATTCACCACACAATGCAATGCCGTTCTTTTGCAAGAACGACAAAGGCAGAGTCTAACTTAAAGGAGTAAAATAATGGAAAAAAAATACGAATTTACTGATGAAACAATCGAAGTTGGGGGCAAAACTCTCCACCGCATTCGCGCATTACGAGACTTTGGAAACGTCGAGAAAGGTGATTTAGGAGGCTATATCGAGAAAGAAGACAACCTATCGCATCGTGGTAATTGCTGGATTGGGGATTATGCAAAAGTCTATGGTTATGCCAAGGTTTTTGGTGATGCCTTGGTTTACGAAAATGCACAAGTTTACGGTTATGCACATGTTTACAACAATTCTCGTATTTATGGCAAAGCAGAAGTTTGCGATGAACCATGCATTTACGGTGATGCAGAAGTTTACGGTGATGCATATATTTGCGGTGAACCGCACGTTTTTGATAATGCAGAAGTTTATGGCAATGCACAAGTTTACGAAAAGGCATACATTTATGATAGGGCGCGTGTTTACGGCAATGCAGAAGTTTCCGGTGATGCGCATGTTTACGGTCATGCAAAAATTTACGGTGAAGCATGTGTATGTTGGGACGACTGGATTGATGGCGATAAAAGAATCTCAACTAGGTAACAAACCAGATGAAAAAATACGAATTTACTGATGAAAAAATTGTGTTTGATGGAAGAACTCTTCACCGAATTAGAGCATTAAGAGACTTTGGATATGTCAAAAAAGGTGACCTAGGCGGCTTTATAGAAGGTGAGAGCAACTTAAGTCATGAAGGAGACTGTTGGGTTTATGATGATGCCATGGTTTATAGCGGTGCAAAAGTTTACAACAATGCCAAGGTATTTGATAACTCAAAAGTTTGTTATTTTGCAAATATTTATGAAAATGCAACAATTCATCATAACGCAAAAATATATGGTGGTCGTATTTTTGGAAAAGCACATGTTTACGAAAATGCAAGTGTTCATTGCAATGCAGAAGTGTATGGTAACGCACACATTTACGGAGATTCAGAGGTTCGTGGAGGCAGTATTATCACAACGAGCGAGAGAAGATAATTATTATGTATAGATATGAAATTAAACCTACTTTGTGTTCGCAGTTAGTTGTGAGAAATACCCACAATCCAGGTGAACTTTGTATAACGATCTCTGGAGATAAGGGCGAGCCCTATGTAGATACCATAATCTCTAAAGACAAAATAGATGCCTTCTTAAGTGAAGAGAATATCGTGCCAATGGAACTCATAGGATCGCAATGCTTTGCATTTTCATACGAATTCAGACCGTTTGCATGCACTAGATTTGAAATGATACCACCTAATTCAGATGAATCTTTCTTGTTGACGCTATATTCTGATCATTGTGCATATATAAAACGCATTCCAATTGATCGGATTGTACAACCTGTAAAGACAAAACTCTAACACCCCAAAACCAGCCTTTTAACAGATGCGTGATTCACGCCACAGGTGAATTGCGCGCAATGTAGGAAATCAAGATGACAAATTCCACTTTTTTAAAAGAAATGGCAGAAAAATATGGATTTTCTGCTGAAGAATTTCGAGCCACAATCATAAAAACTTGTATTGGAGATAAAAATGCTAATGTCATCACTGATGCAGAATTTGCCGTTTTTCTTTTTGTTGCCAATACTTATGGACTTAACCCTTTAACAAAAGAAATCTATGCATTCCCTAAAAAAGGCGGCGGCATCATACCCGTTGTTTCTATCGACGGTTGGATAAAGATCATCAAATCAAATCCTGACTTTGATGGCATGACCTTTCAAGATCAACTCAATGAGAATGGGAATATCATTGCTATCAAATGTGCTATTCGTCTCAAAGGGATTAAAGATCCTATCGAAGTCACCGAATATCTCAAAGAATGCGAACAAGCCCACAGTGAACCTTGGAAAAAATACCCCGCACGTATGTTGCGCCATAAAGCCACTATACAATGTGCTCGCTATGCTTTCGGGCTTTCCGGTATTTATGAAGAAGATGAAGCCGCACGTATCCATGAAGCAAACCATAACGTACAAACGAAGTTAGTTTCTTATGACGTGCTTACGCAAATCAAACAATTAATAAACATCACTCAAACAGAAGAAGAAAAAGTGCTTGAGTATGGACGAGTCCAAAAGCTTGAAGATCTTCCTGATGAAAGAGCACAAAGGATTTTGGATGTTTTGCAAAAGAGACAGCATGAAAAAGAACAATCTTTCCTACAACAAAAGCAAATAGAAGCGCCTATACAAGATGCCGAATATATTCACGTCCAAGATATAGAATATGCACCACAAGAACAAAGAACGGCGGTGTGAGATGAAACAAAGAACAGCAGAATGGTTCCAAGCACGCTTAGGTAAAGTCACCGCATCTAATGTTTACAACATTATCAGTAAGACAGCAAAAGGATTGCCTACAAGCAAATATGAAGACTACAAAATCAAACTCATAACAGAGCGCTTAACAGGCGAAACAAGCCCCTATTATGAAACTGAAGATATGCGTTGGGGTATTGAACATGAAGAAGATGCCTTGAGAGAATATGGCTTCATTTATGATGCCGATATAACAAAATGCGGCTTTATCCAACACCCCACAATCCAAATGGCGGGGGCTAGCCCCGATGGTCTCATTGGAGAAGACGGTTTAATCGAAGTCAAATGTCCGAGATCAGTAACACATATGCGCTTTTGTATAGGTGACGAAATCAAACCAGAATATCACGCACAAATGCAATTCCAAATGGCTTGTACAGAACGAAAATGGTGTGATTTCGTAAGCTATGACCCACGTTTTACGGGGGAATTCTTTCACTTACGCATGAAAGTCAAGCGTGTTCTCCGTGATGATCAACAAATTGAACAGATCAATCAAGCTGTTGAAGCCTTTTTAGCAGAGATAGAACGAGAGATACAACAACTCTCAACAAAAGCTGCTTAACCTTATGGGGGTGTTTTGTTCCCCGCATATCTACGAGCACCCCCACCCTTTTACATAAGGAAATTAAACGTGTGTAACATCAAACATATTATCATACAGCCTGCTAAAGATGAGGAATTTTGTTTTTTTACCATTGGCTATGAAGGTAGGTCCCTTGAGAATTATCTTAGTTGTCTCATAGAAAACAATATCAAAACTTTATGTGATGTTCGTAAAAATCCAATAAGTAGAAAACACGGATTTTCAAAAAGACAATTAGAGCAAGCTGTAAGCAACATTGATATTGAATATATGCATATGCCTGAACTTGGAATTACTTCTGAAAAACGAAGAAATTTGAAAACACAAAAAGATTATGACCGCCTTTTTGAAGATTATCAAAAGACAACTCTCAAGAATAATTCTTGTGCAATAAACAAATTATATCAAATTTTTTTAAACAAAAAGCGTGTTGCAATCACCTGTTTTGAAGCCAATGTATGCATATGTCACAGAGGACAACTCGCATTAGCTCTCACTCAATTGCCTGATTGGAAATATGAAATTAAGCACATCTAAAAAATAAACTTACAGATTTTTTACATATGGGGGTGCTTCTCTTCACAAATACCTCCTAGCACCCCCACCCTTTCCTAACAACTTTCAACACAAGCGTGATTCACGCCACACGTGAATTGCATCTCAATGTAAGGAGAAAAGATATGGCGCCTCGTCCAGCTGCTATAACGCAACCAGCCATTGCTCGCGCTTTAAGAGAAGCTAAAAAACAAGGTTGTGAACTCGTAGAAATCAAACCTACTGGTGAACTGCTTATCTATCTTAAATCCGATATTCCACTACCAAATTCAGTTAACCACCCCGACAAACTTTTAGATTTGTCAAAGAATGAATATTACGAAACCGCACTCTCTAAGATGTAAAATACCATGCCTAAACCACGTCCTCCTCATCTCGTTAAACAAATTACTCAACATGGCAAAATTGTATGGTATGTACGTATTGGTCATGGCAAACGCATTAGAATACGCGGTACCTATGGAACGCAAGAGTTTGTTGACAACTACAAAAGCGCACTTGCCGAGTTACAAGGACTTATACTTCCTAAATCAAAAACCGGTAAACTTGTTGAAGGTTCATTTGCATGGCTGCTTAAACAATACTTTAACAGCTCTAATTGGCATAGCTACTCTAATACTACAAAGAAACAAAAAGAATACATTCTTATGAAGATATGCGACTCCATAGGAAATATTCCATACCAAGCAATTGAAAAGAAACATATCATAGCCGGTGTTGAACGGCGCAAAGAAACACCAGCAATGGCTAGAAACTTTCTGAAAGCCCTTAATGGACTTTTTAATTGGGCAATTGATCAAGGTCTTTTGGAAAATAATCCAACTTTAGGCGTCAAAAAACCTCCTCTTAAAAATAAAAGCGGCTTTCCTGTTTGGACAGAAGAAGATGTTGAGAAATATTATCAAAGATGGTCCCATGGTACCCATGAACGCGTTTGGATTGATATTCTTCTGTATACGGGCTTACGTCGTGGTGATGCGGTTCGCATTGGCTGGAAAGATGTCAAAGACAATATTATTCATCTCAAAACAGAGAAAAGTAAATTCCAAACAGATGTCTTTCTACCTATTTTACCGGAATTAGCCAAAACGCTTGAAATTGGTCCTATTGGAGAAAAAACATTCATCTGTAGTAAAATGAATCAAAAATTCACCAAAGAAAGCTTTGGCGATACATTTAGAGACGCTTGTAATGCTGCTGGAATTAAAAAATCGGCGCATGGATTAAGAAAATTAGCAGCAACACGCGCAGCTAACTCTGGTGCAACAGTATCACAACTCAAAGCAATTTTTGGCTGGACAAATGATGCTATGGCATCTCTTTACACAAAGAGCGCAGACCGTAAAAGGTTAGCTATAGAGGCGATAAAAAAGCTTCAAAAAGATGAGGGATAGAGGCAAAAAAACTCAATAGAATCAAGATTCACCTATTCCCCCATATTAGACATAACTATTTTATTTTACTTGCTTTTTATATACCATTCACGGACACCACCATGAAATAGGATTGGGTGCCTTAAGAGATGTTTCTTAAAAAAGCACGTGAATTAGCAACACAATGATGTTCTGTTTTACATGAGGGTCGTGCCCCCATTAAAGAACGAGAGAAACAGAAGCGTGAAATAATGCGTAATCTTCATCATTTAACAGATAGTGCTTTAGATGCTTTTGAAAGACATAAAGCTAAATTAAAGGATGGTGGTACAGAGGGAAGCTTATTTCTAGCCCTTTATTCTTTCCCAATAAGATCGCCTCCCTAAACTAAAAAATGATACCCCCTATTAACTCAGTCTGCAAACAATACTCTGTAAATAATCCCCCTTCTCTTAGTCCTCTCCTCCCAGCTAGCTTCCCACAGCATGCAGTTCACATCACTACACCTTAAAAGACATTGTTTTAAGAACAGCGTTTTACAGTACAACAAATAATTTAAACACCCCAATGCGCTAAAACAAGTCTACTCACTAAACGCACTATTTATCCAAATAAACTGATCTACCTAATCATTGTCATCACTTAGGACAGCCAATATTCATCAGATTTGAATCATTCCTCTGTTTCTTTTACGCGTCCAGATAGTTGCATAGCTCTAGAAAGATCATTAACTGCATTTAAATGCGTTTGAAGCAATTCACTATTACGCTGTAATTTTTCTTGTAAATCAGACAACAAACTTTCAACCTCATGCTCAATATCTTGATTCATGTAGCGCTTTACATCGCTCATGGATTTATTAAGATCACGCAAACCACGTATTTTACATAAATTTATTTCTTCGTAATCTGGAACACCACTACTCTCTAGCATATTGCTTTCATAATCAACAACTTGAGCTAATCCTTTAACAGCAGCAACAAATTTTGTCATCGCCCAATCACGATCAATAAGATTATTGTCAAGAACTTTTGCTTTTGATGCAAAACTATCATCACCATATTGCACTACAGACATTTTTACTTCCCCTTCAACACTCTTGTTCAATCTTTCAAATGAGGGAGATTAAACAGGTTTTCTTCAATGCTGATACACTCAATAAAGCTCGTGGTGCAAACATTGCTCAAACAACAGCACGACAATCCCTCAAAGCGTATACCACTTCAACTTTCAACGCATTCTCTCAAAATTTTTCTTGCTTTGCTCCAAAACCATCATTGCAGCTATACTAATCCACCAAAACGCTATAAACTTAAGCCTTACGCAGCAATATCGAAAATTCCACACTTTCTCTGTCTATTTCGGTCTATTTTGCCTTACCGATTTTATCTTTTTTATCTTTGCCTATTTTATCACCAGCACGCTTTCAATAGAAAACAACAACGCTCCCCCGAGAACTTTGGTCATAAAAACTACCAGCCGACAAAAAACCGCAGCATATCAAAGACTTAAGCTCATTTTCAGCATTTTAACGATAGCAGCATCTTACCCTCCATAACCTTATGGCTTTCTCTGCACCTAAACTTGCATACCTTCTGGCACCCCATAAGATGGCACCCTACAAAATTAGTTTGCACCCATTCAAAAAGACACACCCCCCTCCTGCTCTTTCTGCACACATCCAGTATTCCGCATAAAAAACAAAAAGAATGCTCTTTTGAACAGATCAGCCATACAGAAATATTAAAAAAGACATCTTAAAATAGCTAAACAGCCATTAATCTCCCTTTTTTTATTATCATTCGCTTTTCTTTGCAATGAACAACTATATAAGATTTTTTGAACATTTTCAAGAGTTTCTTAGCCAATCAGTTCGATACGTCTTCAATCGCATATTCACGCGCTTGTTTTAAAGAAACATCTATAGTGCACCCAAGCCTATTTCACGCCGTGTCCCATGAATAATATAATGATAAATCCCCCATGACGTGTATAAAATCCATTGAGTACTGTCCATCTTTACGCTTAATAAAAGAAGCAAGCCAGCATCATCATATATTTTGCTAGCCCCTCATGTTGCGATACCCTTGGCACTTAAGTGCGGTTCATAAAAGCATACCTTTCTTGTACAGTTTCGCTCCGCATGGACCCTCCCCACTTGTAACTGCAAAAGACATGGTTTTGGTTGATTCAACCTAGAGCAGATTTAGAATGGAAAAATTTTACGGTATTCAGGGCTCTAATTCAAGTTGAATAACGATAGATTATTATTATAAATCAAAATATTATCCAATGCATAATACTTCACGCTCCCCACATTGATATTTTCAGAATTTCCACAACATCTTTCTTCACTCCATAACACAGTTTACTCTTAATATCGTGGCTTTACATGTGCTACTGGTATAAAAACATAGAAACAATCATTTTATAATCATAATCAAGGTACGATTTTTGTTACGAACTTTCTCTCATTCCCAACCTTCTAAATGCGGCTCTTCTCTTTCATAATCATCACATTTCAAATCTATTCCATGTTGAATAAATTAAAATCACTCGCTTGCACATCACAAACAGCGCCCTGATGTGTTGATAAAATACACTGAAAGAAAAATGCCTCTTATGGACCTTCTCAAATGCCAAGGTCTATAGTAAAGATTGGAAGCAAGCGTACAATGACAGTGACTTGCTCTTTCATAAGTGTAAAGATAGTAGTACTCTATAGATTTTTATATTATTTCACGAGAGCTTTACTGTTATACCATTCACATTTACCGTTATACCATTTACGAGTGTCATCGTAAAATGTTTGTCGTGTACATTGAGAGCTGTTTTTTTAACAAGTGCATAAATATGCAATAAAAATATACTAATATATAACATAAGTATATTTTATTTGGAACGTTCTTTTCTTTTGTGCAAAACATGCCCATTAGAGCAGCATTAACACTCTTGCTATGAGATAAACGATCAGAAAACATTTTTGTCTTCTTCCGCGCGCCTTAAAGGACCAAGATCTTAACTCAATCTGCGCTGTAAGCAGTCCGAATTTTTGCCAAGCGATCTTCTCTTGACTTTCCGCTCATGTGATTCACTTAAACGAAAAGCTCAACAAATAAACCTACAAATATTCATCGCACACTAAAAAATACTTAAACGTTCCAAGAAAACTTATATGCCTTATATTACCACTATAAATAACAGTGTTTTATAGCATAACAAGATAAAAAAGTTTTCTGCAACACAAAACCTACAAAATCAATTAATATTCTCTTTAAAACTTTCTTTTTTAGGATTCACAGTGCTCCAATTCCTCAAGCCTTCATAAAAAAGGAACGATTTTAAGCTTGTCGAATATATTGTATCTGAATATACTACAGATTGTGACATATTGTTATTCATAAAATCACCTCAAAAAACAGAAAGAGGTTTTTATGGCTGATCTCCTAAAAGCCGCTATACTTTATTCAACCTTGATTATCACCATGAATGCTTCTGTTGTTATTTTAGTTCTCGTAATAGAAATATACTAAGCATACTCTCTTGGCTTTTTGTAATCTGTGCAAATGATCATCTTAATTTTACATAAAATCAAAGCAAAATTTTAACTCTACAGATAAATCATACACCCAGTTTCAAACATCGCTTGCGACTATTTAAGTATTAATTCTGCTTTTTTTATGCATTTTTAACCATCAGTTTCCGTCTTTTCACGCTCCTTGAATCTCAACTTCATTCCCGCCTTAAAGAACTAAATTTTCTACCAGATCCGATTTGTAAATAATTTGTCTCCTTATTGAGTAAGTTCCTCTTGTTGCTCCTCTTCAGGGCATATCACAATTCTAAAGGAACATTTCAAGAAGCTTATGATAAATCCATTGAACACCATCATCATACACTTGCGAGGGAATAAACCAGCACCATCACACACCTTCCCAACACCAAATGTTGCAACAACCTTTAGTCCTTGAGATAATTCATAAAAGGCATTTTTACTTCTTACTTCAACAGTTTTTATCCACACGACTCTCCATGCTTGTAACGTGCAAGTAGATGATTTTAATTGATTCAACCTAAAACAGATTTTAACGAGATCCTTGTTCAACATAAAATAATTAAATTATCTTTATAAATCAAACTATTATTCAAAAAACATTCATCATACACTCGAGAACAAAAAATACCTCATATATAAAGTTTTACATGAGCTCCACCGCTCAACATGATAATATTATAACACAATTAAGATAAAAAATAGCAAGGGAAAACCTTGCAAGCTCAAAAAAGAGAGGGGAAAAATGAAAAGGCGTGGAGAGCGCTCAATTCCTCACACATCCAGCAAAACCGTCCTAGCAAAACTGCCTCACGTCTTAACTAATGTTATAATATTCTCAAATCAAAAGCAATTTTTTAAAATAGTTTGAGTATAAAACGATAATAATTCCATTCAGAATGTTTTTCTCTTTATTAAAACAGAGAAAAGTAAATTCCAAACAAATGTTTCCTCCCAATTTTTCAGAAATTAGCCGCAACGCTTAAAGCCGGTCTTAGTGTGATAAAACATTTATTTGTGACAAAGGCAGAAAAACACCCCAAAGCTAAATTCAATCTCATGTTTAAATACATGCAACCAAAATATTAAACAATCAGCGCATATTTTGAAAAATTAGCAATAACACGTAGCAACTCATTCGGATGCAATACTATCACAATTGAAAGCACTTTTTGGCTAGACAAATGACAGTATAGCATCCGTTTACACAAAGAGTACAGATCGTAAACAGCTAATTCTTGAAGTCATCAAAAGACTCTCTAAAAGTTAGAGAGATCCTAAAAAACGTAATGTAATCAATAACTAACCAATTCCTTATTGATCGAACAATTTATTGAATTTTATGTTTTTAATTAATGCCAAACATAAGTTCCATATACGCTTGTCTGGCATGTTGACAATTTTTAGATTTCTTTATAGACGATGGATCCATCTTTTCACATTTTTTTACCCACTCTTCGAGTAATGTTTTATCTTTCTTGAATTCGGCTACGCTGTAATTTTTTTCGCAACCAGCAACGACAAGTCCAGTACAAACCAGCAATGCTGTGATAATAATTTTATTCATGATTTAATTTTCCTCCTTTTTATCTTCGTTTTTTTTCTCGTCATCATGTACAAAGCTCGCACCAGGCCAATCTCGGGCATGAACTTCACGATACGCTTTATCTGCGTTTTTACAATTTTGAGAATCTAAACTCCCTGATATCATACATTTCATTGCCCATTGCTCGAATAATTTAGGATCTTTCTTAAACTCTGCTACGCTATAAGTTTTTTCACAACCAGCAACGACAAATCCAGTACAAACCAGCAATGTTGTAATAATGACTTTATTCATCAATAAATTCACCTTTTTTCAAATTTACAAAGTTTAGGACACAATTTAGGATCCCATTAAATTGTACATTCGGTTCATTGTGCATTTTCAAAAATTTTAAAATCGACTTCTGTACGCAATTTTTTCCAACCTATGATGATAAATCGCGTACAAAGAAAAACACCGCTATCAATATATTTTTATGATTTAATTGTTGTCCTGCTTTTTTTCAGTTTCATTCCCCTTTTTGCCACTTTCACGAAGTTTCTTTGCAAGATTTCTATAATGCTCTTGAAAAAGTTCCATATCGGCTTGCATGACATTTTGACAATTCTTGGTTGCAAAAGCAGAGGGGCCCATTTTATCGCATTTCTTTCCCCATTCTTGCATCAATTTTTTATCTTTCTTAAATTCCTCAACACTGTAGTTTTTTTCACAACCAACAGTAACAAGCCCCGTGCAAAGCAACAGCGCTGTTATACTGATCTTGTTCATGATTTAACCCCTCTCTTTGTTTTATATTTTATTAACAATATCTTTGGGGTCACATCCCCTCCTATATTGTGACCTTGCATCTAACTTTCCTTTGCAAATACGCACACTTTCAACTCAAACATGTTAAATCATGAAAACTGCTTCATTTATCAGACTTACATTTGTAGCATTATCTGCACGGCTGCTCTTTGTATTTGAAATATTTAAACTTCAGCAGTAATTTTGATATCTTGGCATTTTTCAAAAAGCTTTTAATCATTTTTTTCAAAAACCACTTCATCATGAGAAGTCGCACAAAATCTTATCAAAAATTCGTAATGCCTATATCCATTGCAAATTCCCTGCAAACGAAAGAATACACCTTTTAATCAACTGATTGCGCTCTTATCATTCCTTAAACCACCGGAAAAGAAAGAAAACTTTAAGTCCCCCTGCACTTTTTAAATACCAATAGAAATGCTAAAAAAGCGATCTTATACATTTCAATTGAAGCAAAAAAGCCTACCATTACGACTGGCATTAACTATTTAAGACTATAAAATCATATAAATGTAAGAAATACTGTCTATAATATGCTCAATGACTTCTTTTGTGTATTAGGAATAACTTATAGCGCGCCAATATCAGTAAATTTTATTTATTTTTATCCCCCCTTTATAAACATGAATATAATTTAATAAAATGAATCGCTGCATAACAGAAAAAAATAGTCAACGCTACTCTTAATTACATGATTTACGCATGTATTAAGTCAAATAAACAAAAAATAACCTGACGTTTAAAATCATTATAAAGAAACTTTTTATGGAAGAATAAACTTATCGATTCATCTAGCGATATAAGATCACAAGTAGTATGATGATTATCACATTTATAGGAAAAAGTTTGAAACGGAGAATTTTTCTCAAACTCATAGCTCTTTCATGAAATGATATAGAACCTTATGAAAAACAACTTAAATAAAGCAGCCCTTATAAAAAAGGAAGAGTGCTTTTATCATTATTAACTTCGTATAAAAACGACCGATATCATCTCTAGAAAAAGCATTCAACCAACGAAAACTTATTATCATATATCATTTTTACACTTTTCCGTATTTTTGTGAAAGCAATTCGCGCACCTCATCGGCTATTTTAGTTCCACGACTTGCACAACTTACCTTAATCAATCGATGCAAACTTTCTGGTATATCAATCGTGAGGCGCTTCATACCTCCACTCATGCTCCCTTTGGAGCTTCCTACCCATGCATCCGCCGTTAAAGGAATTGATTTATTCGTTGGTTTCGTGCCGATTTTAATTTTTTTATTCATCGCGCTAACTCCTTGATTTCCACTGCAACAGCTTCAATCTCTGCTGTTGCTGGTCCTTGCTTATCAACTTCATAAACCGCCTTCCCCTGTGCTGCTGCTTCTGCAAAAATCACGCGCTGCGCAACGCTAGAAGAAAGAACATGCACGGGGTATATGCCAAGGGCTTCGTTCACATCACGCCCTATCGCTGTATTGACTATTTTACGATTAATAACAAAAGCAGATTTAAGATTTTCTTTATAAACACGTGCTTCGTCAATCAGCTTTACAATTCCATCGGCTGCCCAAATATCATAGGGACTAGGCAAAACAGGTATAAGCACCAAATCCGAAGCCATAAGAGCACTACGAGCAAGATCAGTCACACGCGGAGGACCATCGATAATAATATGATCATAACCATGACCAATCTGTGTAATCTCTTTGTGAACCGTTGCACGTGGTAAACCAATAACCGAAAACAAAGGTGCATCTTCACGCGCAGCAGCCCAATCCAATGCGCTCCCCTGTGGATCAACATCAATAAGCAATACCCGTGCACCGGTACGCGCAAAACTGGCCGCAAGATTAACACTCAACGTAGTCTTTCCTACGCCTCCCTTTTGATTCAAAAGTCCAATGATCATTTATTACGCCTTTCAGCATTATCGTTTTTACGATTATACAGAAAGTAATAAAAGAAGCAAGCCTCCAATACGTGCAAAATAACCATTTCTCCTATTTTTAGGATAAAATGACAGCCCGCAATTTCGTCTTTATAATATTCTTTTGGCATGAGAAAAAACATTATGAAGATGATGTTCTTGAGAATAACAAAAATAAATTTAAACAAGAGACACACTCTTCTTCCCCCGCCCTAAAACGAAGATTCTTAAATCCATGTTGATCTGTGAACAATGCTCTGTAAATGATCCAGTTTCTTATCTCGCGCCTGCCCTTTGGGCTTCTCCCTTCATGCAATCCACTTAATGCAACTCCACAAACAAGCTTCACTCTGAATATACAACAAACTATAAGAAGCATTCATTGTTTTGCACGTTAAATGAGAGAGCCGAAATCAGGAAGATTCTCTCATTTCATGCCCTCTGATATTAAATCAATCAAAATCATGTCTCTTGTACGTTACAAGCGGGGCTGGCGTATAGGTAAAACACCTAAAGAAAGAATAAAATGCTTCTTATAAACCGCCTCAAAAGCCAAGAACTGTAGTAACATTGGGGGCTACAAATATAACAATGGTGCCAACTTACTTCTTCATAAGCGTAAAGAGGGTGGTGATCAATGAATTTTATACTCTTTACGCTCGACAGGGTAAAATGGGCTTAAGAAAAATAAGGATACCACTAGCAAACGTGTGAACAAGCAACACAATGGAATGTCTATGTTTGGTAAACATAATAGATTATCCATAAAGACCAAACAGCCGTCTTTCATAAGGTTGAATAACGAACATGTTGCGGAGTGAGATATTTTGCATCTTACAGCTCATTTTCCCCAAATAGATTTTCTCGACAAAAAGAATATTTTTGTTAAGATGCCATTGAAAAACTTACCTTTATTATGTTCTTTTATATACCAGACTAGAGAATATCATAAAGATCGTGCGATCGAGAATAAATAAAAATGAATTTACAACAAATTGAACCTGATATTTTTATCAGTGCCCAAATTAGCATAGAAAATATCAAAATATTGGCACAAGCTGGCTTTAAAACAATTATCTGCAACCGCCCCGATCACGAGGAGCTTCATCAACCTGACTTTTCTAGCATTAGAACGGTCGCAAATGAATATGGTATAAAAGCCTATCACATTCCCATTTCTCCTCCAACTATAGAAAAGTCAGCTGTTGAAGCCATGCAAACAATTTTAAAAACAGCCCCCCTCCCTCTTCTTGCCTATTGCCATCACGGAGCACGCTCGCTGCATCTTTATCGTTTAGCACGTCTTTAAACATAGGTTTCATGCACTTCCTCCTCGCCTTAAAAGATGAAGACACTTAAATACACATCGATCTGTAAAAAATAATTTGTTAATAATCTTTGTCTTGCGCTTTCTACTCAGGCTTCGCCCACTTCATAAAGCTCTATAAGCAAACTGTGCTGTTAAATATACAACAAGCATGCACACCTGAAGCCATAAAATGCATGAAAATTCATCTGATAATCAAGGAATTTTATTTTCACTTCACCTTTTATCACTGCTTCACCTTCTTCGTCTCTCCCTTTACCAGTACGAGCTCATTCGTACACCATAGACACTAAAACAAAAGTAAAACCACTCAGAAAACCCATATTCCGTATAACAGGCATGAAAAATATTTTATAAAAAAGCTGTAAGCCATAATCTATGCTTAATTTCAACATATTGATTTATGACAATTAATTATTTTGCACATTGAGTGAGAAACCCTAATACCGTAAGATTCTCTCATCTTAAGTTTATTTATAGTGAATCAATCAAAAGCGTTTTTCTTGCATGTCACAAGCAGGAAGAGTTCGTGTGAAATAAAACGAGTTAAGAAAAAATCCCTCTCATAAACGCTCTCAAATAGCCGAGACTGTACAACACTGAAGAAAGGCTTATCAATATAACTAATGATACCGGATTGCTCTTTTATTAGGCATAAAAATGATAGTGCTCAACGGAGCTTGCAAGATACCGTTCATGAATGCCATCATGAAAATGGATATGGGAAGCGTTGAGAGATATTGCTTTAAAACAAGCGCATAAATTAGCAACACAAGTATATTCCAGCATTTTATTTTACCTGTGGAACGTGATAGCCTATTCAAAGAACAAGAAAAGCCTGAAACTGTTATTTTCATGATTTAAGAGATATTGCTCTGGATACTTTTGAAAGTGGCAAAGCCGAATTTAAAAAAGACAGTCATCTGGACTGATTTCCCCTTTTATAACTTCATATTTTTCTCCAATAAGGCTGTAGATTGATTTCAGAGATTATCCAAATGAATATGGCAATAGGACTCTCCCCATCTGGTATATAAAAGCTGTAACAGCAAAGAGAGCACTAAAACGCCTTAATCTTTGTCTCAAACATCCTGCTCGCGTTGAGGATCGCTAAAGCAAAAGTTTTATGAGAAAAACAACACCATAAAGTCATGAATAAACCGAGCATAGATTGTAAAGATGTCCCAACTTTTATCCAACACTTCTATCAAAAAACAACAAGACATAATTGGCTTTGCATTTTCATACGCTTACAAGACTGCCTTCCCGTTGCATTATAGGCGTTATATTTGTGAAGGACAAAGGAGATATATGGACAATTCTTTGTTTGAGAATCTGAAAGATTTACGTATTACGACAACCAAATTGTGCCTTTATCAATCAAAAGCATTTAAAAATTTTTGAAACAAGTACACCTGCTTTCTCGCAATGATTTCTTTTTTTCTGCAATCGATCGTAGTCTCCTTAATGTAAATTTCCTGTCACAATATACGAGAGAAACGAGACTTACAGAATTTTCCATCAGCTTCATTCTCGTTTACATAATTGGTTAGTACAAAACCGCTGCTCTACTTCACGAGACTCAACAAACAAACCTTTTTTAAAAATATTCATCATATGATACCAAATATCACGTGCGTAAGGTTTTACATAAACCCGATACCATCATAAAAGACGATACGGCATAATAAAACAAATTAGAAAAAAGAGACCATAAATTTTTGAAATAAAAAAGTCGTCGATTAAATTTTATCAAACTATAAGCTTAAAATCGCAATAAATTTTAAAAACAGCCTTTTTCCCTCTTCACGTCTATTATTGCCAAATAGGCTGGAGCTTATTCTTTACTGCATCTTTTATGATGGGTTTTAACGGATCAGAAAGAAACAAGCAGTAAACTGTTGAATGACAACAAAAGCCATACAATGAACTTTGAAAAAGATAATGCCAAAATCAGATATTCAGATATTCGATTCTCCCTCTCAACAACGGAAACAACATACATTCCACGATGTTTTGGAATATCTCTTTGTGATTATAATCACTTTAAGTGCTATTTTTACGGCTCTTCTCTCTTTTTCAGATAAGTTTAGGGCATATTTTTAAAAGTAAGCAGCCTATCCAACTTTGATAATGGGTGTACTGTCTTTAAAATTTCTTTTGCTTTTTTTTCATCACGGTGCATTTGTGCAATCAAAGGTTCAAGCCCATCAAATTTTTCTTGTCCTCGCAAAAACTGGAAAAAAGAAACGGTACAGCTTTCCCCATAAAGGTCGTCATTAAAGTCAAATAAATAGGTTTCCAAAAGTGGCGCACCATCTTTAACAACCGTCGGACGACAACCAAAGCTTGCAACACCATCATACCAAAAACCATTCGCACGACGCAAACGTACCGCATAAACACCATGAGCCAAACGAACTTGGAGAGGCAACATTTGATTAGCGGTAGGAAATCCCAAAAGACGTCCAAGTTTATCGCCTTGAATAATATTGGAGCATACCCGATAGTGATACCCTAATAAATGGGCCGCTTTTTCTACTTTCCCTTGTGAGAGAAGCTGCCGAATAAAACTAGAGGAAATAATCAACTGTTGTGAATCTTGAAGACGCGAAACGCAAGGAACTTGCACAACCTCAAATCCATATTTCTTTCCCCTTTGGTAAAGAAGATGTGAATTTCCACTTTTCTGATGACCAAATTGAAAATTTTCCCCTGTCACCACAACTGAAACATCAAAAGCCTGTTTTAAAATCGATTTGATAAATTCATCCGCTGAAAGAGTGGCAAAGTGTGCATCAAAGGGCTGTTCAATCACGCCATTAAAACCAAGGGCTTTAAAAATTTCAGCTTTTTCAGCTGCCTCTGTCAAACGATAGACAGGAGCTGAACGTTGAAAAAAACTTCTTGGATGTGGTTCAAAGGTTAAAACAACTGCTGGTTTCTTTTTTATTCGCGCGAAATCAAGCGCTTTTTGCAACACCACCTGATGTCCGCAATGAACACCATCAAAATTTCCAAGTGCCAACACGGCTCCCCGCCAAGCCGAGGGAAACATGTGAATCCCCTGAAGACGCAAAAAATTAGCCATTACTGAAGTGCCCACATGATTGCTTGTGGCTTATAACCATGATGTTCAAGAAAAGAATGCAAAGCTTGCTTATCCACCACACCATTTTGCGTATAATCATAATGATGAATCCCCCCCATAATATAAAGGGCATCAAGACCAAAATGAACCGCCCCCTTAATATCCGTCAAAAGACCATCACCAATAGCTAAAACTTGACTTTTTTCCACACTTCCACGAATTTTTTGAAGTTTTTCAAAGGCACACTCATAAATAGGCGCGTGAGGTTTTCCAGCAATGCGTACCTCCCCCCCTAATTGTTGATAAAGACGCGCCAATGCACCTGCGCACCAAAATTCTTTATTTCCATAATGGACAATCACATCAGGATTAGCACAAATAAAAGGTAAATTCCGCGCCCGCATGCGAAGAAACATCTCCTCATAAGCAGAGGGTTCTTCGTCAAAATCTTCAAGAAAACCACTACAGACGACAACAGAAGCCTCCCATTCTTCAACAAATTCACACTCTAACCCTTCAAACAGCACCAAATCACGTTGTGAACCAATAAAAAAAACTTTACGCGGAGCAGTCCGAATGAGATCGCGCGTTACATCCCCTGAAGTGATAATGGCATCATAATAGTCACGATGAACATTCATGCTTTGTAATTGAGCGGCAACATCTTCCCGTAGCCGAGGAGAATTGGTTAATAAAATAACACTTTTTCCCATTTTTCGAATTTTATACAATGCTTTCAATGCTGGTTCAAATGCATGTACACCGTTATGCACAACACCCCATACATCACAAAAAACAGCATCATAATGCGTTATAATAGTCTCAATATGAGTAAGTTCATTCATGGTGCACCTATCTTTATTTATCATTTAAAGCTGTCTTTTATTTCAAAACTACTTACCGAAAGATAATACTTGTGTCATCTGCTTTCTCAAACCATATTCCAACTTTGCATCGCTTATAGCAATCATAAGAAATGACAAAATAAATAAGTTATCGTTAAGTTGTGCAAAGTTCTAAAACGCTTTATATCAAAAGCTTATCATTCCACAATGCTCATTTTTCTCATAAAAACTTTAATTCTAACAATAACTGCGTTGATACAGTTTTTTATCTAAAACACGCACATTCTTAAAAACGAACAAAAAACTCCTTAAAAAAACGCTTCCTTAAGTATAGAATTATTGATTTATAATAATAATTTATTATTCATACATAATGAGAAAAAAATATCTTTTCTCATTTCAAATCTGTTTATATTGAATCAATCAAAATTATTCGCTTGCACATTATAAGCGGGATGAGCGTATAAATAAAAACACGTGAAGAGAGAAAAAATAGCTTTTATCTCATTCATCGAGGCTTTTACGTTATACACTTTACGAAACGCCATTCGTGAAATGGGCGCTAACATTGAGAAAGATCTTCTTAAACAAACATATGGATATACAACAACCAAATCTATTCTGTTTTGATTTTATTTTGCATGAGGGCTCTTTACTCATAAAAGCTTTCCCCTATCATCATGATATCTCAGACGCATCAAACAAGTCATTTTGGTTATTGGTTAAGAACAGCACCATAGGCGGTGCCTTGAGCTTAAAAACCAAGGTTTACCTTTGTAAAAAGCGAATCTGAAAACACGAGTTTAGTAAGCGGGTTTTAAAAAGTTGAAAGGCAAATAACCTCTCATTTAAAAAATCTATCCGTCTCAAGAAAAACTATTTTTATTGCCAATCTCCTAAAATTACTTTACTAATTAGAAAATGTATTGGTCGTATACGCAACGACCAATAGGGCCTTGAAAACCCGAAACCCTAGCGTAAAAATAAACCCACTGTGTGGGTATCCCGGAATTCCGGGAGATTTTGCTATGTCCAGGTGCCCCAAGCACTAAAAGCAAAATGCTGACTAGGGTTCAGTGTTTTCAAGCTCCCGGAATACCAATGCGAGGGCGCTCGCAACCGGAGGGGGAAAATGCAAACTCAAAATCTTAATATTGATCTTTTTGTAGGCAAAAAAATTCGCTTTAGGCGAAAAATGCTCAAAATGTCTCAAAAAACATTAGGGCATCATTTAGGTGTCACTTTCCAACAAATCCAAAAGTATGAAAAAGGCTTAAATCGCGTGAGCGCGGGACGTTTAAAGGAAATTTCCGATATATTGGATGTCCCTATTGCCTTTTTTTACGCTGATATCATCATAAAAAAACACATCCCGTATCATTATGATGAAATTGTAGCGAGCAAAGAGGAATATTTGCTTTTAAAAAGATTTAGAATTCTCACATCTGTCAAACAAAAAGCAATTTAAAATTAATTTCTGATCAAAATTAAAACCTTTAAAAACATAAGTATAGGGTGCTACACGCCCTATTCTTGGCTTCCTTCCCACACATTAAAGGATGCCCCCCCTTCTTAAACCGGTTGATGAATAATCCGCCTTCTCAAAAATAGCTCCTTCTCAGCTTCCCATTTCATATGGTTCCTTTCACAAAATTATACAAGAAAGCCCTCTCTTGAATATTCACCACACTCTCTCATCAAAACACCCCATGCATAAAGTTTTTATGCCTTACACCACACCTCAAGCGATGATGTTTTTACAGCACA
>NZ_JBHILV010000015.1:8994-37591 GCF_042193505.1 Bartonella sp. TS25HLJMH | reverse complement strand
AAACAAAAAGCAATCTTGTGGCTGATTTCTGATTAAGCAAAAGAGTAACAATTAACATTATTCCATTCATATACCCCCTTAAGTCAAATTCAAACCAGCCCTCCACACCCCTCCAAATAACGCCGTTTTATGGCAAATTGATTTCTCTTGCCAATTTTCTGAAATTGCCTTATCACTTAAAGTGTGATTTTGATCGTCTACGCAACGATCAATAGGGAAGACAAGCCCTAAGTCCGAGCGTACAATTGAACCCACTTTTGTGGGTGTCCCGGGATTCCGGGAGATTTTGCTATGTCCAGGTGCGATGAGCACTAAAAGCAAAATGCTGACTCGGACTCAGTACTTGTTACTCCCGGAATACCAATGCGAGGGCGCTCGCAACCGGAGGGGGGCTTGAAGTGCCAACCAAAAATCCAAATTTTGTTGATATTTCTATAGGCAAAAGAATTCGTCATAAACGCATTTCAATGGGACTTTCCCAAAAAGCATTAGGCAGCTATTTAGGCGTCAGTTTCCAACAAATCCAAAAATATGAAAAAGGCTTAAATCGTGTAAGCGCAGGGTGTTTACTCGAAATCGCCCAAAAACTGGAAGTTCCCATAAGCTTTTTTTATGCAGACCTTACTACAAAAGAAAATCTTTCAACAAAAGGCACTCTCTTACACCACAATCAAGAAACCTATAGCGAAAAAGAACACACCCTTCTGAAAAACTTTAGAGAGCTCAAAGCGAAAAAACAAAAAGCAATCTTGTGGCTGATTTCTGATTAAGCAAAAGAGTAACAATTAACATTATTCCATTCATATACCCCTTAAGTCAAATTCAAACCAGCACACCACACCTCTCAAAGAGCAGTGTTTTACGGCATAATAGAATAGAAAGATTTTGATTTTTCTTGCCAATTTTCTGAAATTGCCTTATGAATGAATACTGTAAGTTTGGTCATATACGCGACGACCAATAGGGAACTGAAAACCCGAAGACTTGACACATGAATTTATCCCGCATTGCGGGTATCCCGGAATTCCGGGAGATTTTGCTATGTCCAGGTGCGCTCTAGCACTAAAAGCAAAAAGCTGAGTCAAGTCAGTGTTTTCAGACTCCCGGAATACCAATGCGAGGGCGCTCGCAACCGGAGGGGGGCTTGAAGTGCAAACCAAAAATCCAAATTTTGTTGATATTTCTATAGGCAAAAGAATTCGTCATAAACGCATTTCAATGGGACTTTCCCAAAAAGCATTAGGCAGCTATTTAGGCGTCAGTTTCCAACAAATCCAAAAATATGAAAAAGGCTTAAATCGTGTAAGCGCAGGGTGTTTACTCGAAATCGCCCAAAAACTGGAAGTTCCCATAAGCTTTTTTTATGCAGACCTTACTACAAAAGAAAATCTTTCAACAAAAGGCACTCTCTTACACCACAATCAAGAAACCTATAGCGAAAAAGAACACACTCTTTTGAAAAACTTTAGAGAGCTCCAGCCGAAAAAACAAAAAGCAATCTTGTGGCTGATTTCTGATTAAGCAAAAGAGCACTAATTAACATTATTTGCCAATATATCCAACATCCTAAAGTATAAACTTCAGATCACCACCCCTCAAAGGATGAGGTTTCATCAAACGCGACAGATACGTCCTATTCTAAAATATTCTTGCCCCTTCACAACCCTAAAGCAAGATCACTGAAAACACCCGATCAACCCCTCTTCAAAAAGCAACTTTCTCCCTCTATTCCCTCACACCCTTTCTTCTCTCTCGTCAACGCACCCGCCCCTTCATCCAAACTTCCCCTCCCTTCACAAACTCTTCATCCCTCACACCCTTTCTTCTCTCTCGTCAATGCACCCGCCCCTTCATCCAAACTTCCCCTCCCTTCACAAATGCGTCCCCCTAGTTCTCTGACCACATTCCATGCCATGCCAAAAGCATACACACAGCACAAATCCTCCGCATCACTTTTACAGATATACATTTTTACGCTTTTACGTCATTACAGAAAGCAGAAAATCTGTAAAAAACGCATTACACAATAACATTTTCAACAACTGTCCTTAAAATCTCGCCTCCCTTTTCATTTAAATCCCCCTATTTTCACTTAAATCATAGATATAAACCGCCCTATTATTTGCATTGGCCAGCATAAAATTTTTCAACAAATTCTAGTTATCAAAAGGGTCATAAGAAGCATTTTACGACTTTTAAAAGAATTTTTATTTACATCCAGTGCTTTCTTGTAACGTACGAGAGTACATTTAATTGACTGACTATAAGAAAATTTGAAATGAGAAAACCTTTTCGCTTTTCTCATTCAACATCCGCAACGATAACTTATCCTTATAAGTCAGTATTTTTTCGTAAAACAAAACGCACCAAAAACAATATACTTGCGTTGCATATTCACACGCTTGTTTTAAAGACAGATCTCTCAACGCTCGTCACACCCATTTCGCAAACGCATCCATAAAGGCATGATACCCCCCATGAAGGGAAAAAATCCATTCAGCCCTCCTTATCTTTACGCTTATAGAGGAACACACCGACACTATCACAAAAACTCTGCCAGCTCCCAATGTTGCAGACAGCCTTCAGTTCAAGAGCCAATTCATTAAAGGCATGCCTTTCTTGTAAAGTTTTTACCCACATGGCCCACCCGCTCATGATGTGCAAGCAAGTAATTTTAATTGATTCAATATGAGAGAACTGGTGATGAGAAAATCTTATTATATTCAGCGTTATACTTCACGTTGAAGGTGATTATTTATCATAATAAATCCATATATTAACAAAAAAGAGAGTCATCTAAACGCTTTATTTTTTCACACTGAAAGAAAACATATAAAAATTAGATAAAAAAAAGGTTTGCCTCTAATAAACAAACCCCTGTAGAAAATTATTAAGATAATTTTCAAAATTTTAAATTAATCCCTCTAAAAGTAGCAAAGATACTTCAGAAGCATCAAAATGAATACAAAAACTTATTTAACACAACGTTAAGAAAAATCAAGAACAAAAAGTTTTTATCGTTAATGCACCTTTAAAAAACGAGTTTTTTAACCCACACAGCTCAACAATTTGGGGCTGCCCTATAAACGCCTCCGACCAATCCCTTCATCTCCCTCAAAAGACCGTATAAAAGGTTCACAGAGCAAGTCTTCGCTAAAAAATACCAATCGCAAGCACTCATAAAAGCCAGCGTTGGCCTAAAAGATCAGATTATCGAATAATCTTGCTGAAATGTCTTCCCAATCAATAAAAAAGAAGCGGACTTTTAAATATTTCCGCCTCTTTAACAATAAAACCATGATGAGGGATTATTTAAAAATTTCAAGACTGAGAAGAGAACCAATTTGATAACAGTTCATACCTTACAGGATCATCGGCACATTGTCCACCACCACATTCCAGTATAGTAGAAATCAAATTTGCCGCAATCAAAAACACAAATAAAAAACTTGCCGTTTTACTCAAAAATGGAAAAGGAGAAAATTCTTTGAACTTGTGTGCCAATTCGCCTAAAATCATGACAAATGAGACAGCAAAGATACAAAGGACAGAAATAATGAAAGCCCAAGTATAAAAATGTAATCCAAAGAACGTTGAACCATACCCCAAATCATCAGGTGTTATATGCAAAAACACTTGCCGTGCTGCAACAGCACTCGTTACCATACAACCGATAATAACCATACCATAATGAGTATTTTTCACCTTATGGTGAATATTGAGCAAGAACCCACAACCTGCCAGCATCAATCCAACGCGCTGTAGCAAACAAAGGGGACAAGGTAACTCAAACTTTACCAATTGATAATAAAAAGCCACGACCAAGACAATGGATAACCCAATGAGTCCTAGCGTATTCATAAAGATGACGAAGTGAGGATTTTTTTGTTCAACTTGTTCCATGGCTATTCTCTCAAAAAGATAAATTTAAAGTAGAAGTTGCGTGATGATTGAAAGTGAGAAGAATGACAACGAATAAAATTGCCCACAAAGCATAACTTATATTTTTTTTGCCATACATAGTCGTTATTGCAGTACCTAAAGCGATTAAAAATGGAAAAAACATAGCTTTAAATCTCCTTTACATCCGGTGTTGAACTTTTAATTTATTTCAGTTTCCACCATTATTACAAAATTAGGCAAAAAAGAGACCATGGATTTATTATTCACAATTCGTCATTCACTTTTCTTGTCATTATATTTTAAGTGAAAAAACAAAGAACCATACAATCGCTCAGAAACACATCTCAACAAAAGCACAAAAGCGTTGATTATTCGCTGCCCTTTATATCAGCTATTATTAAAGATATATCAACGATTATAAAGCGCATATTCCCCCACTCAATTAAAAGAATCACTTGAACAGCAAAATAAATAGCCTTTGAAATTAAGAGATCGACATCTCTTTATTTCTCAAAAGAATATCCTCACTTTGCAACGCATCTTCGCCATAAAAATCTCTTTTTCTCATAAGCAATTTTTCAAATTGCAGCAGATTTTATAGTATATGGTGGTCATGTTTATTTTAGCAAATAAAAATGAGACATTTTTTTAAAAAACTGATAATCAATGGCTTTCCCCCGATGTATTTTTTCCTCTTATCTTAAATAAACGACAATCCCACAACTCCACAACCACATGGGTCCCACACCCACCCCTTAACATTCATCCCTCCTCCTCAAAAGAAGTGCTTCATGACCTTCAATACTTTAATTTTTCATCTCTCAAGATCCCCCTTTAAATTTTTAGCTTTCCATCTTATTTGAAAAATAACTGTTTCTCTGTCATCAATTGGCTTTGCAAAGAGAATATAAAACTTTAAAAAAATAATGATAAAGAATCGCATTGAACCTTTGAAAAGGATGGTGAATGATGAAAAAATCATGTGATGTCGCGATTTTAATGGGGAGCCAATCGGATTGGCAAACGATGTGCCATAGTGCAGATATTTTGACGAATCTTGGTATTTCTCATAGTTCGCATATTGTCTCAGCACACCGAACCCCTGAACGCCTTTATCAATTTGCAAAAGAAGCAAAAGACGCAGGGTTTAAAGTTTTAATCGCCGGTGCAGGGGGTGCAGCGCATCTTCCTGGTATGCTAGCAGCCCTTACTCCTCTTCCTGTTTTTGGCGTTCCAGTACATTCTCATTCTCTTTCTGGTCAAGATTCTTTGCTTTCAATTGTGCAAATGCCAGCAGGAATACCCGTCGGCACATTAGCAATTGGCAAAGCAGGCGCAATTAATGCAGCACTTTTAGCCGCAGCCGTTATGGCCATTTATGATCATGATCTCGCCCAACGATTACAAGATTGGCGTCAACAACAAACAGCCAATGTCGCCAAAACGCCTGTAACGGAGGTTTAAAATGGCACCGTTTTCCAACACGCCCCCCTCATCCAACACCACCCTCTCATCCACCACCCCCTCACCTAACATGTTACCTCTAGGCAGCGTCATTGGTTTAATCGGCGGCGGACAGTTAGCACGGATGCTCGCCATAGCGGCCGCAGAATTAGGATTTCGAACAGTTATTTTTTGCCCTGAGGCCGATTGCCCAGCCGCTCAAACAGCAAACAACCATATTGTTGCCTCCTATGACGATACATCAGCCTTAGATCATTTTATTTCTCAGTGTGATGTTGTCAGCTATGAATTTGAAAATCTTTCACTTCAAACGGTTCAATATGTAGAGAAGAGTAAGCCTGTTTATCCTTCTTCCAAAGCATTAGAGATCACGCAAGATCGACTTTTTGAGAAGCAATTTTTACGTGATCAAGGGATTGGCACCGCCTCATGGTATGCTGTTGATAATTCTTCTTCTCTTCTTTCTGGTCTCAATGCATTAGGCGGACGTGGTCTTTTAAAGACGCGTCGTTTTGGTTATGACGGAAAAAATCAGATCAAACTTGATCGCCCCGATGAACAAACCCTTGACGAAGCCTTAAGAACTTTTCAGAAGCAGCCTTGTATTTTGGAAGAAATAGTTCCTTTTTTATCGGAAATTTCAGTTCTCTCGGCTCGCACAAAACAAGGGGAACATATTTTTTATGATTGCCCTGAAAACCAACACAAAAATGGGATTCTTCATAAATCCTTTGTTCCATCACATATTCCACTTGATGTGCAAAAAGCAGCCCAAAAAATCAGCCTAACAGTAATGGATGCCCTCGATTATGTTGGTGTTCTTTGTATTGAACTTTTTGTTTTAACGGATGGTCGTTTTTTAGTGAATGAACTAGCGCCGCGTGTACATAATTCTGGTCATTGGACACAAAAAGCATGCATAACTTCACAATTTGAACAGCATATCCGTGCTATTTGCGGTCTTCCATTGGGCAGCACATACCGCCATAGCGATTGCCAAATGACAAATCTTCTTGGGAACAATTTAAGCACGTTAAAATATTTTCTCACGCAAGAGCGCACCTCGATCCATTTATATGGTAAAAGCACTGTTCACCCCCACCGAAAAATGGGGCATGTCATCCAATTAATGGGACCAGCTAGCAAATCTTAACGCCCACATATAAAAACGCTTTTGCACCCAAGTGAAGACAGAAAAAACACCCTCTCCCCTCACACCGATATCCAGCGGCTCAAAACGCGCGGCGCGCCTAACCTTTTAACGCGCGCGCCCCTGACAGAGCTTCACGCCCTCCTACAAGCCCTGCTCTTTTAAAAACATCACCTCTTCTCGCCCACAAACTGCTTCACATCTCATCCCCCCTCAAAAACAAATCTTCACCCCACCCCGATTGACTACCCATGCGGCTCAACAAGCGCTCGCCAACCCCTTCACCCCTCTTTCTCCCACCCAAAACTCTGTCCCCCCTTTTCTCAAAAATATCCCTCCACGACTAAAAACACTCCACCAGCCCACCAACTTCACCTCACCGCCTCCTTCTACAGCATCATTATTCTCCCATGATAGAGGCAGCCCCTTCATTTTCCTTTTAATCCCAATCTTTAGGAAATAAACTGATCTATTGCGCCCATAGATACCAATCCACGATGCGCTTTTATTGTCTCTAGCCTCTCTTCTTATGTTTATTTTTGCACAAAAGCATTTTCACAAAAGCGTCGTTTTGTTTTCTCATAAAATCGCTGAGAAGTAAAACGTATTACTCTCCCCAAACAACTCTCGCAAACGCAGCCCAATATCGGCCAGAAGATAGCCACCCAGCATGGCAACTTTCCTCTCTCTTTCTCTTTTTTCCTTAATGGATAGAGGACTTTCTCCTTTTGTTCATCCGCTCAACATCTTTCTCGAAAAAGTTTTCCCAACGTCCCCCAACGGCTTAAATTTCTTCTTTACAAATCAATTTTTCTTCTCTCACGCTTCCCCTCTTTTCAGCGCATCGATTTTCCCACCTTTTCTTTAAGCTTGTTAAGACAATAAATTATAAGGCGCATCACCACCGTATAATGCTCATGGGTTTTATGGCATATCTTTATTGCATCCCGCATAGTTCTTTATAAACTCCCTTATCGTAAGCGTACTTTGTTTACACATACTCTCACCCACAAAAGGCTCTCTGTAACCCTCTATCCTGCTCCACAATGACATTTGTCAAGACCTTCAGACCCGCACTTCATGAAGTTCCAAATTTTTTCGCGCTGCAAGCTTCTTTCAAGAGCACCTAACAGCACCCTTAATTGACTAAGTATAAATGTTTATTTTATTATCCTGATAATAACTAAAATATACTTTTAAATACTATCATTTTAATACTATTATTGCCTTTAAAACGCTTATTTAGCAAAAAAATACTTCATTTCTAAAAATAACGAAGCAACTTTAAATGAGGCACAGTCTGTTCCTCCCAAAAAACGTAAAGGGGGTCCATTTAGACACATGTTGTTCCTCTTTCTTTTAACCTTTCGGAAACCCATTGTTCTCGTAACGAAAATCCTAGCGATAGGCTTTTTATTAATGACAGGAATTCTTTGTCTAACATACCTCGCGGGAGGAAGAGAGTCTCTGCCCCTATCGATCAGGATACCAATGATCATTATGTCAGCTCTCTTTGGCATTAGCAATATGTATATAAATTGGTACTATGACATACTTTTATTACGTCTATCGCCAGACAATGTAAACCTTTCACTCTTTCAATAAACATCCTCATAGACCACCCTTGAGAAAACCACCCTTGGGAAGGTCAAATTTTTTCTACAGCATGGATATTAAAAGGAATTTAAACCATCCACATTCAAGAGCCAAAGTCTATTCTCAGTATACTGGCTCTCTCACCGGATGATTTGAATTCCCCATCCGCTTGACAATATCCAGCAATCCACTCCACATAGAAATCATTGGGTTGCAAAAAATCATAAGCTATTGACTTCAAAGAGAAATTTATGCAGAATCTTTCACTCTAATAGCACAAATTTAATCCCTCATTAAAAGTTCCAAGCGCGCCGCTCCGTTCCTGATCTCCACGTAAAAGATATAATTACAGGATGTGATTACAGCACTAAGCTTATCCATTCCCAAACATCCTCTCAACCCTCACGTAAAATAAAAAGCCTCAAACAGAAGACACTTGTGTTGCCAATTTACGCACTTATTTTAACACGCGCTTATTTTAGAGAAACACTTATTTTAGAGAAACACTTACTTTAAAGAAACACTTGGCCAATGCACATTGCCACCACTTCACAACAGCCCCTCATCATAGAGTATAAAAGCTCTCGGTAATAGCTTAAACATTCATACATAGTGCACCACCCTCTTCAAGCTCATGAAGCGTAAACGCCAGCCTCATCACACCGTTTTGCCAGTCCCCAATGTTGCAACACTCTCTTAGCATTTGAAAGCATTTATAAAAGACCATTTTATTCCTTACTCTTCAAGTGTCTTTACCCATACACCAATCCCGCTTGTGATATGCAAGCAGCAATTGCTATGGTTAAAGATACACAGATTTGCAATGAGAAAACCATAATACTATGCGAAACTTTTAAGTTTGCTATGTTTACTATGAATAATAGAATTTGATCCTTATCAATTCATCCCATTTGTCTTCATTATGCAATTTATTTTCTAGGTTTTAAGAGCAAACTTTAAGAATATCATCACACACTAACAAAAAACACCTCATGGTATAAATTTTACATAAGCCTTATACACCGCCTAAACGATGATATTTTACGGAAAAACAAGATTCTTTTCTCACAAATGAGAAGCTTTTACTTATTTCCACTTTTTATCCTTCTTTTTTGCGAGAATATTTTTACCTTCAAGGCAACCATTAACCCACCATAGGAAATGTATAATACACCCTTGACAAGAATAAGACTTCTTGTTAGATCTCTCTTACTTTTTTTGCAATTTTTACTTATTCGTTGTGCTAATGAAGTGTGTTAATGCGTACCTTTAGAGTGCGTTTTTCTTTTTGTGATCACAGTGAAAAAGTGTGTCGTGTGATGTTATGATGCAAGTACGATATCGCGATGCAATGTTCCTAGAGTGAGCAGTGTATTGGGGTTGTGGTGTTGTATTTTCGTGTTTTAATGTTGTATTATAGTTGTATTACGTAAACTGTTTAACGGTGAATATGATGAAAATTAAAAATTCGCTTAAAGCACTAAAGGAGCGCCACCGTAACAATCGTTTGGTGCGTCGTAAGGGTCGTATTTATATTCTTAATAAAACGAACCCACGTTTTAGAGCGCGTCAGGGCTAATTCTTTTAGGGTTAATGTTTTTATGCCTACTCTTTGTAGGCTTAAAAATTTTTTCTTAAAGTTTTTTTGGTTATAAGTCCGTTGGTTACGAGTCCATTGTTTGATAATATTTGGTGATTTATCTTTTGGGGGCTTGTTTTTATGGATTCTTCTATTTTTCTAAAAGCTTTTCGATTTTTTCAGCTGCGTTTTTTCTGTATTTTCCAGCGTATTTTTTTTCTTTTTTTTGTTGGCACTTTTTGTTTTGTTCCCTCGAGCTATGGGCAAAATCCTCCTTCGCTTCCTGAAGATCGTCCTTCTCCACAATCGCTTTTACCGTTAGATGATCTTATTCCCAATTCTCCTGCCCCTTCCTCAACACCCTCCGATTCTGATTTGTCTGCGATTACTCTTGAAGATTTTGACAAAGAGCAGCTTTCCCATGTTGACAGAGTTAAGCAACGCAAAGAAGCCGAAATTTTACGTTTACTGAAAGAGTTGAAATATTGTGCTGATGTTTCTCAGGCGAAAAAGATCAGTCAACAACTTCAACATTTATGGTCCCAATCGGGGAGTGAGACAATTGATCTTTTAATGTCATGGGCTGAAAATGCGATCAGTAGCGACGATTATGGACTTGCACTTGATTATATTGATAATGCTCTTGCACTTTTACCTACTCACGCTGAAGCTTGGATAAGACGTGCTTGGATTCACATTCAACTAAACGATTTCAAGCTTGCCATGCTTGATCTCAACCATGCTCTTAAACTTGAGCCGCGCAACTATATAGCTTTTTTTGAACTTGGCGTTACCATGGAAGCAACAGAGCGTCCAAAACTTGCTCTTAAAGCTTATGAAACAGCATTAAAGTATTATCCACAAATGCGGAGAATTCAAAAGCGCGTGCAAGCTCTGTTAGACGAACAATCACCGCAAACTCTTTGAAACCATTCAAAAACAAGAGCTTTACGCATCCCTTCAAACTTGGATAAGACGCAAGCCGGCTTCACATTCCACTCAATAAACTAAAAGCCCCCTGCTTATCACCACATCATCAAACGCCCCCACGCAATTGACAATGTCTTTTTTGAATTTTGACCTGTTTTGTATTAAAGGAAGCTTCCAAACACTTTCAATATACCCCCCTACAGAATTTCTTCTCATAGCAAGCAAACGCTTCACGCCTGCGTCCTCTTCACACCGCGTCTTTTTTTACATCCCTCCATCATGGATAAAAAAATTTGTAAATAGGATCCTCAAAAAATATTTTTTTTGAAAAAAGCTTCAAACATCGCTTAGCACCTCTGATAAACTATCATCGTCTGTTTTTATTTTTATGAGCTTCAACCATAGCAGCACATACCGTATCAGCTCTCCTCTACCCCTCAAAGTTGACAAAATAGCACTGAAATATTCCCCATGAGACAAAAACTTCAAAGACGCAACGTCAGTTAAACAAACATTTTTGAATAAAAAACATCCCCTTCACCCCTCCTCCAAACATTCCCGCAAAACATAAAAATCAAGCTATTGCCAATAAACTGTTCTGCGTCACTCAATCACACACCCCCCACTCATATTTTTTGCTTTTTTTACTTTGAATAAAGCGTTCTATATATCATACAGCCATTTCTAGCAGCCACCAGCAAGATTGTAAAACCATCTTGAAAAAACTTTATGAAAAATAAGAGACTGAGGTTATTTTATCTCTAGCAGAAGATCTGAAATTGTTTTATATTAAGGAGGGTGTTCTGCGCTTCTCGACAGGAAATAACGTATTCCTGAGACCTTAATGATCTCCAAGGGAGCTGTCCCTGATCAAGCCCGTGGGCTTTTTCATATGGCGCCCACCTATTTGTATAGGTTCCCGGGATCAGCTTTTTCCATCGGCTGTTGTGGATCACCCTTTTTTACATCAATAAAATTTTTCCATATAAAAATTGAGAGCGCCCTTTTACATAAGACCAATGACGATACTCTCTTTTCAAAAAATAAAAATTACGAGGGGCTTTATTTTATGAAACAGACAGCGCTTACAAAAATAATCCCCTCTGTGAATCTGCTTCCTCCCTTAGCACGCAAGCAACGCAAAAGCGGTTTATCGCATCAAGATGCCCCTCTAACATAAGAGCGCACATTTTTTCATGAGCACAGCTCTTGTCCTAACAAAGATTTACAAAACGCCAACAATAGATAAAATACCAGCATCTTATAAAACAATTGACGAGACAATGACACAAAATCCCCTCTGTGAATCTGCTTCATCCCTTCGCACACAGCAACGCAAAAGCGGTTTATCGCGTCGTGATGCTCTTTTAATAGAAGAGCGCACACTCTTTTCGCAGCGTGCTTGTTTCCACTTTATTGAATACCTTGAAAAAAAGGGAACAGATTTTTCACGCCTCATTTTAGCAGGCTATTGGCCCATTAAATCGGAAATTGACCCGCGTCCTTTACTGGATGCTGTAGCGTTACGCGGTGGGCATTTAGCCTTACCAGCAGTGCTTGATTCCACCACCATGATTTTCCGTGCATTTTCGCCTAACACGATTTTAGAGCCCATGCGCTTTGGCACCTTTGGTCCAGGTGCAGACAATAGCGTTGTTGTCCCCAACAATATTATTGTTCCGCTTTCTGCGTTTGATCGTCAATGTCACCGTCTTGGCTATGGAGGAGGATATTATGACCGTGCGGTTGAAGCTCTTGAAAAACAAGGACATCAAATGACATTATGGGGCATGGGATTTTCATGTCAAGAGGTTTCCTCTATTCCCGCAGCAGAACATGATCTACAGGTACAGGGGATTTTTACAGAAAAAGGTTTCTTAAAATGTTAAAATGTGATTAAAGCGCCTATGCGTTTTTTATTTTTAGGTGACATTGTTGGTAACACAGGCTGTAAAGCTGTTTTTGAACACCTTCCTCAACTAATTGAGAAATGGCGGCTTGATTTTGTTGTGGTAAATGGTGAGAATGCCTCTGGTGGTTTTGGTCTCACACAAGAAACATATCAAGATCTTTTGATGATCGGTGTTGATGTTGTCACCACAGGCAATCATGCTTTTTCTCATAAAGAAACGTTGCAGTATGCCCATGAGAGCGATCGTTTTTTACGCCCTGCCAATTTTTCGAAAGAAACTCCTGGAAGAGGTGCTGGTATTTTTACAGCAAAAAATGGAGCCCGTGTTCTTGTCGCCAATCTGTTGGGCAGCGTTTTTATGCCGTGCAAAGTAGAAGATCCATTTGAAACAGCGGAAAATATTCTTTTAGCCTGTTCGTTGATGGAGCAAGCCGATACAGTTATTTTTGACTTTCACGCAGAAACGACAAGCGAGAAGCAATGTTTTGGCCATTTTCTTGATGGTCGTGTGAGTGTTATCGTTGGCACACATACGCATATTCCCACGGCTGACGCGCAAATCTTAGAAGGTGGAAGCGCCTATTTAACGGATGCAGGCATGTGTGGAGATTACAACTCATCTCTTGGAATGGATAAAGAAGAACCCCTACACCGCTTTCTTTATAAGACGAAGCAAAGTCGTTTTGAACCAGCGTGTGGTCCCGCCACCCTTTGTGGTTTAGCAGTTGAGATTTCAGATCGCACAGGTTTAGCAGAAAAGGTCTCGGCGGTACGGATTGGTCCTCATTTAAAGCCTGAAGTTCCAGATTTTTGGTAGCTTCTTTTAAGCCACCCCCTTTGATGATCGCTCTCCACTGTGCGCCCTTTGGATGATTGTTCTCCAATGTTTCCTGTTGAGAACTCTTTTTGGCAAGACGACTTTTCAAGCCTTTTCCAAATCCCTAAAAACCCGCGCCATCCAATTTTCCTAACACAAATAAGTCACTCTTTAAAAAGAGGAAAGGTCCAAATTTTCATGATTTTCAAAATGATGAGAAGGCGGTTCTATTGGGACATTTCTGCGGGGGGGGGAGGGAGAAATGCTAACCCCCTTCTCTAAAGAAAGGTCTATATAATAATTTATTATTTAGCAAGAGAATCTTTAATTTTTTTTTAAATCTAACGAAAAATTAATCTTAAAATTGCCTTCTGTTTCTTAGATTTGAGTTCTCTAAAACTTTTCAAAAGGATGTGCTCTTCTTTGCTTGAGATCCTTTCATCACAGGGATACAAGACGTTTTCTTTTGTTGAGAGATCAGCGTAAAAAAAGGAAATGGGAACATTGAGAATATCAGCAATTTCTTGTAAACGCCCCGCCCCTATACGATTAGAGCCTTTTTCATATTTTTGGATTTGTTGAAAAGTCACACCTAACTGGCTGCCTAATTTCTTTTGTGACATTCCCAGCATTGTTCTTTTAAAGCGAATTTTTCTGCCTATCGAAATGTCGTTAAAGTGTGGATTTTTAGCTTTCACTTCAAGCTCCCCTACCGGTTGCGAGCGCCTCTTATGCGTATTCCGGGAGTCTGAAAGTACTGAGTTCAGCCAGCTTTTTTGCTTTTAGTGTTAGAGCGCACCTGGACATGGCAAAAACTCCCGGAATCCCGGGATACTTATAAAGCAGGCTAATGTCTCAGCTTGGATTTTCAGGCTTTGGGTTCCACCATTCAACCACACTGTACAACGAAAACCCTGGTGTTGGTTCATAAAATAATTTCAGGAAATTAGCAATAAAATTAAAAAACAGTCTTTATTTTATGAGCTCCACCCCCGCCTCTCAAACTTTTATGCCCGCTCGTAAAAGCTCCAAAACGTAAAAGCTTCAAAACCATGAGATAAGACCTGCATTTATTGAGAAGATGAACAAACCTTGTTGTCTGAGATTAAGCCCCCCGAAAAGAGAGATTAAAGAATACCCTCAAAGGGAATTACACTGTGATGCGTTGGATTTTTGCGCCACAACGGACTAATTTTTCCTCCAACCTCTCAAATCCACGATCAAGATGATAGACACGATTGACAATTGTTTCTCCCTTTGCCGCCAATGCTGCAATCACAAGAGAAACAGAAGCACGCAAATCCGTCGCCATGACAGGAGCCCCTTGCAAATTCTCTGTTCCATAGACGGTTGCCGTCTGCCCATCAAGCTTTATCGACGCCCTCAAGCGATTGAGTTCTTGAACATGCATAAAACGATTTTCGAAAATCGTCTCTGTAATATGCGCGATTCCTTCAGCACGCGTCATGAGCGCCATGAATTGTGCTTGGAGATCGGTTGGAAAAGCAGGATAAGGTCCTGTTTTAATATCAACGGGCATAATTTTTGTGTTTTTTGGATTTCGTTTAACGTGAATTCCTTGAGGTTCTATTTGAATCTCGAGTCCTGTTTTTTGGAGCACCTTAAGCACTTTTGTGAGATGGTTAGGATTTGCATTTTTAAGAAAGACATCTCCTCCTGTCATAGCAACAGCCATTGCATATGTCCCCGCTTCAATTCGATCAGCAATAACGCGTATTTTTGTCCCTTTAAGTTTTTTAACCCCTTCAATTGTAAGCGTTGTTGTTCCTTCACCGGTTATTTGAGCCCCCATAGCATTCAGGGTTCGAATAAGGTTTGCCACTTCTGGTTCACAAGCCGCATTCTCAAGAACGGTTGTTCCCTTTGCCAGTGTCGCCGCCATAAGGATCACATGCGTTCCACCAACAGTGACTTTAGGGAAACGATAGTGAGCGCCTTTTAACCCCCTTGGTGCTTTTGCATGAACATATCCATTTTCGATCGTAATCTGTGCGCCTAAAGTTTTGAGTCCCTCAAGGATAAAATCGACAGGTCTTGTTCCAATAGCACATCCTCCAGGAAGCGAAACATAAGCCTCTGCGCATCGTGCAAGGAGAGGTCCGATAACCCAAAAGCTTGCGCGCATTTTTTTCACAAGTTCGTACGGCGCACGTGTTGTAGCTATTTTTTGCGCAGTAAAATGAATTGTTCTTGAATTCACACACTCATCGTTAAACTCTTGTCCATCAACGGCATATCCCACACCATGATTATTGAGGATACGAATAAGCAATTCGACATCGGCCAGATGAGGAATATTTTCTAAAGTGAGCGTTTCTTCTGTCAAAAGTGCCGCAATCATAAGAGGCAATGCAGCATTTTTTGCCCCTGATATAGGAATTGTTCCTTGAAGTTTTTTTCCCCCAACAATTTGAATAGAATCCATAGTGTTTTCCCTCTTTTCCTTTGTGCCTGCCCTTCCAAAGGTTTTTCCCCCTTCGGGAAGTTATGCTTTATTAATCGTTTTAGAACGCACTCTAAATATGAGAACAAATTATTGAGAAGTTTAGTTGCAAAGCTTCACTAAAAAACATTTTTTTGCATTTTAGAGCTCTGTTTGCGCTCTTTGTCGGCTTTGCTCTTTTCGACGTTTCAGGTTTTGACGCAATTGTTGCGCCAATCTTTCTTGACGTCGTTTTGTTTTTTCATCTTGGTGATTCATTTCATTTTGTTTTTGTTTTTGATGCATTTGTGTCATTGCGCAACCTTTTAAACAGTGTTGAGCTTCTATCCAAGCAACTCATAGCCTTAAATATTTAAGTGTATAAGAAACATATGTCATGACATAAGATACGTTTTCTTGCAAGAATATACAAATGTTCTCTTGCCTATTTTCTGACAATATGGCACAAGACAGCGCAAAGATTGAAAAGGGGCTGCGGTAGCTCAGTGGTAGAGCACTCCCTTGGTAAGGGAGAGGTCGAGAGTTCAATCCTCTCTCGCAGCACCATTTTATGCTTCTTTTGTTTATTCTTCTCTTACCCCTCTCCTCTTTTTCTACAAATATCAATCACCTCCATTGAATCCTCCATCAACGAAAGTATCATGCACAGCACTCTCTCAGTAAGAAAAGCTCTTGCCTTATTTATTAGTGCCTCCCTAATACTCAACATAAAAGCAGCTAAAACCCACGCCCCAACATGCCTCCCTTTCCTTATCACTCCCCCTAACCATCCTTTCCCCATTTTCTCCCTAAACCACCTCACTTCCCCCACACCTCTCCCACAGTTCTTCATGCATAGGCTCTTCATACCTCTCTTTCCCCATACTGACTAAAACAGATAGCCTTAAAAAATAAAAGCATAACGCGCACCATAGTCACCACAATAAAAAAGCACTTGGCCCATCATGAGTAAAATAATGCCCCCCTTAATACTCAGCACAAAAGCTCCCAGAACACACGTGTCCCAATACGTCTAAACAAGCTTTAACGCTCCCACTTCGCCTTCAAACATCTTCCTCCATTTTCCAGCATACTTTCATATTCACTCCAAACTCCCTACTTGCGGTCTCCTCAAACACCCCACTTGCTTTTTCCCCTCTGCTCTTTCCTTTTTATAAAACTTTTCCCCCATTCAACGCTGTACAGATCCCTTTCTTGCCCGCCTCATTCTTGTTTTGCCCACCAGCAGACGCTTTGCATTCGTTCCCCACTCTCTGTTTTTCCTTTCTTTCAAAACAATTTCTGTCCTTATACTAAAACCTGTCTCAACACACTTAATTTGCTGTACCATCTTCTCCAAAGCCTCATTAAAACGGCTAATTTCATTTTCAAGCTTGCAAATATACGCTTCATCACGATAAGCACGTTTAATCAAAGGTGGCATATCAGGCCAATAGAGCATTAAATCCACCCATTCGCGTTGAGAAATCCATAATCCTCCTTGACATTGTGCTTTATGTTCTGCTGGAAAATTCTTTTGCATGAAATGAGGGATCAAAATTTCAGGTTTTTTTGTTTTAATTTCTAATAAGCCATTTTTTCCCACAAAAGCATCGGGGGAAAATCCTTGTCCGCGATCATCTGCCAAAACAAAGCCAATACATTCAGGTTCTGTATGCGTAAGTTTTGCATAGAGTTGTCGTGCGATTGGTTCTAATTCTGTCCCGCGTCGCTGAGAAACCGTTGTTCCTTCCTCAACGGTTTTTCCTGTAATTCTTTCTCCCGCCAATTTCATCATCACACTATGGTATCGTGAAGTTTTTTGCCCCTGTTTTTTTTGTGCCATAACCATCTCAAACAAAGAAGCCGTAATCAAACCATTACGCACTTTCTGCCATTCTTCCGTTCCCTGAATACAATCGATAATGATTGGCATAATATTTCTCCCCTTCACCTTTAAAGTGTTTTTTGCAATACATCCTCTTTGAAATATTCACATTGTTTAAGCTGTGTCCCTCACACGGACTAAAGGCGACAGCATACTTCAATGCATCCTTAAATATTGTGCCCCTGAAAACACAAAAACTGCCCCCCTCAACATCCTCCTCCCCCGCAAGTTTCTCAATCCCCCCAATAAAACCCAGCCGATAACTTTTCCCCTCGCAAAGCGCCCGTAATTTCTCATATATAGGCTCTTTTCTTCATGCTCCCTGTCTCATATCGGCTAAAAATTTCCCCCAAGCTCCTCCCCCCAAGAAGGAAAACATAACGCGCACCGTGGTCACCGCAATAAAAAAGCACTTGGCCCATCATTGCGGCTCTCTTTTTCAATCTCGTTATTGCACGACGAAAAAATCATGGCGGCAATATTCTTCCTCCAATTTTTTTGCCATCGACTGAGCCACCTCTTGCGATATGAAAAGAATAGCGTTGTGTTTTTGTGGTTCGAGTCTGATTAAATTTCGCGTATTTCCAGCATAATAAAGTGGAATCCCTTGATAAGAAGTCTTGAGATAACTTGGCATGTTTACCACCAATAATCTGTCAAGACATCACATGGGCGTAAACGATGCTGTTTTTCATAAGAGCCATAGAGATTATCTTCATACTCGCAAGCCGCTCTTTCATTTAAACAAGCATGATAAGCTTCGCTATTCAAAACGAAGGGCTGCAATGGCGTATTTTCTTCATTTATTTCATGATTTTCGACATAAAAATCAGCGAGTTGTTCCGTAACATCTTCAGCATGAGAAGTTGTCAGGTCGAGTCGTAAAACTCTATAAACAGTTTCACATTCTTCAATCAGTTCGAGCACTTCTTCGATTTCGTCGATTGGTCCTTCATAAGTATCAGGATTTTCCTCTTCGCATAAAACGATAATGATTTCATCCTCTTTAACGAATGGAATATTTTTCATTATTTCCCCCTTTAGATAGTTGATAAAGCATAGCCTTGTCTTGACAAGACTAAATATAGCGTTAGTCTTATATCCTCTATAGGAGAGATGTCAATCATTTTATCCTTCATAAAAGATATATTTTAAATCTCTGCGGGGTTCAAATGACATATGTAAATAAAAGTCTATTATTCTTTATTCCCCTCATGTCCCTTTGTTGTTCTCTATTTGTTCTTACTCGATTACAATTATAAACACATAGGAGAGATAAAATGAGTGATATAATATTAATAAAATACTGGAGTCGTCTTAATTCAAAAGCACAGAAAGAACTTATTTTGGAGCTTCGTCAACGGGTCGCCGCAAAAGAGTCAAAATCGCCTGTCTCTCTTGCGGAGAAAGTTTTGAAATAAGCTCTATAAATTCTTTATCTTCAGGGCTAGCCCCTTTCCCGTAAAGAATATAATTCATACTGATATTAATTTCGTGACAAATTCGCGAGAGAGATTCGATTGTTGGTTCTTTTCCTTCAGAAAGAATAGAATGAAGGTACCCCGCGCCTTTACCGGCCGCGAGGGAGATAGATCTCTTTGACCGCCCACTTTTTTCCAAAGCGATTCTTAATCTTTGACGCCAACCATCGATATTCATAATTCCACCATATAGCGCGTCTTTTTAAAAAAACACGCCCTTTTTATAAAACGGGCTTGCATTATCCTCTAAAAAGGATAAAATTAAGGAAACAAATTTTACTTTTTAGGGAGAGAAATTTTTATTTTTGGATCATAAAAACACTTTAACCATCCCATAAAAGGCCACCTCCAAAAGTTGCTGCCCAAAGCAAATACCCCAAAGCAGATACATTGAAAATGTGTGCTACTCTTTATTTTTTCCATCACCGCAATCTTAAATCGTAAGTTTGCATGCGCTTCAAGCACACCCAATCATTTATAAACGTCGTAAAGAAGCCTCTAGTCATCACCAAACAGAGCCAAACAAAACATAAGTTAAATTCCTATTTGCGCTTTTATCGTCAATAAAAATGTATAAAAAAAGAAAGTAGATTGCAGTATGAAACACGCTAATCAACAAGAAACTCCTCATTATGAATCGTCTAGGCTTCCGTATGTTTGTTGGTATCAAAATGACTTTCTAGGAGGTGTTCGTGGGATGCGTGCACACGAAATTGGAATCTATACGATTCTTCTCAATGAAATGTATGCTCGCGGTCGTCCTCTAGAAATATCGGAAGAACGTTTAGCGCGTCTTTGTGGTTGTGACAAGCGAACTTTTGTTAATGTTTTAGAAATGCTCATCCAAGAGGGTAAGATTTTAAATTTAGCCAATGGATTATGGAACAAGCGTTGCGAAAATGTTTTTCAAGAGCGTGAAAAATTGCTTGAACAAAAATCCTTTGCGGGTCGTTCTTCGGCAAAAAAGCGCAAGAAAATCAATGCTGAGATTCAACAACTGCTTAACGAGAGTACAAAAGATGCTGCACAAAGCTTAGAAGCTCAAAAGACAGAAGAAAAGAAAACACCTCACGGTGTTTTTGAAAAGAAAATTTTGTTTGATGAGACAGAACCTTGTTTTTCCTGCGAAGAGACCTTTGAACAAAGCGATCAGCAGTCTCTCTCTTTAGCTCTTGATTCTGCTCTCCCTTCCCCTCCACAAGAAGAAGCGGAGCAAAAAAACGCCTCTCCCTTAAACGCTCCACAAGCCGATTTTGCCCCCGCCCCTATTACGCAAATTGTCACGAGGGAAAAAACAAAATCCGCCACCAATCTTCCACTCAGCAATCTTCCTGTATCCATCCCGCCTTCTTCCAACAAAAAACCCACTGCCTCAGTTACCAAAGGGCACCGTCTTCCTGAGCATTGGCAAGCAGACATCAAGGCAGCAGTTTCAGAAGGCTTGAATGAAAGCCAAGCCCATTGGCAAGCCAAAAAGTTTCGCGACTATTGGCAAGCCAAAAGCGGCAAAGAAGCTCTCAAAGTAGACTGGCAAGCCACATGGCGCAACTGGTTTCGCCGTGAGATCGAGCGGCTAGAACAGCAAAAACAGGGGAGCTCCTCATCTTTCATCTCTGAGAGCAACGACATGCTTTACCGCAGTTTGATCAACTATAGCGACAATTTTTGACATCACACGAACAACGTATTTTTCAAGCACGCGCGGAGATAAAAAATGTTTCAAAACCATAAAAATAATAACAAAAACAACAATGAAATAAGCTATTCATACAGCAAAACGAGTCAACATCACCCCTACTACTCTCACCACAAAAGCGCTCGCTCTACACGCCTCATCTCTTGGACGCAAAGGAACACAAAAGCTCTCCAGCCTCTCTGTATCCATCCCGCCTTCTTCCAACAAAAAACCCACTGCCTCAATTGCCAAAGGATACCGTCTTCCATGCACTTGGCAAATAGTTATCAACGCAGCAGTTTCAGAAACTTTCAGCAAAGATCATACCCTTCAAACAACGCTCTCCAGCCTCTCTGTATCCCCCTCCTCTTTCTCGAGCAACACCCTTCTTCCAATTACCGCCTTTGCCAAAAGGGGTACCGTCTTCCTGAGCATTAGAAAACAGACATCAAGGCAGCAGTTTCAAAAGGTTTGAGTGAAAGCCAACCCCATTGGCAAGCCAAGAAGTTTCGCGACTATTGGCAATCCCCATGGCATCACAGATTTCACTATCAGATCGAATGGCTAGAACAGCAAAAAGAGAGTCCTCATCTCCTAAATCTTGAGAAAAACAACAATCATTTCACGAATAACCATGAGCACAATTTTTGAAATCAAACAAAAACTTATCTCACAAGCAGATAGAATAGCAGAAATGCTTCTTCCCCAAGGGCACAAACGAGGCAACAACTGGATTGTAGGCAACACACGTGGTGAAGCTGGTCAAAGTTTATCAATTTGCTTGAGTGGTAGTAGAGCAGGACTTTGGTATGATTTTGCAGAAGGCACTGGAGGAGATCTTTTAGACCTTTGGTGTGAAGTCAAAGGCATTAGCCTCTCTCAAGCATTAGAAGAAGCACGCGCGACTCTCAATCTGACACGCCCCAAACCCTTTATGGTCCCTCATCGTTCCTATCGCCATCCACCGGTTCCTACAGGGCAGAGCCCGCAGAATCTCGTAAAAAACTATCTCCACAAAGAACGCCACATTCCTCTAGAAGTTATAGAGCGTTACCGCATAGGAGAAGATGGTGAAAAAATCATTTTCCCCTTTTATAAACCCGATGGTACTCTTGCTTTAGTCAAAGAACGGCTCGCGCAAGCAGGAGCAAAAACCAAACCAACAGCCTCTCAATGTGAACCGATTTTGTTTGGTTGGCAAGCCCTTTGCTCCCCCCAAAACACACCGCCAACCAACCCAGCCTCTACACACGCATCCCAGCATGTGCCCTTAACGGAGTGCACGCCATTTCCCACGCTTTCTTCAACAAAAACAAACCGTACAATTGTTATCACTGAAGGAGAAATTGATGCGCTTTCTTTAGCTGCCTATGGATATCCGGCGGTTTCTGTTCCCTTTGGGGGAGGAAGTGGAGGCAAACATAACTGGATTGAAAATGAATTTGATCATCTAGAATCTTTTGAAACGATTTTTTTAGCCACCGATATGGACCAGCCCGGAGAAGAAGCAGCCCGTGAAATTGCCAGCAGGCTTGGACGCCACCGTTGCTACCGTGTACGTTTACCCTGCAAAGATGCTAATGACTGTTTAACCGCAGGGATTGATAGAGCCACCATAAAAGCCGCCTTTTCCTCAGCACAAAGCTTTGCACCAGAAGGTTTACGGCGCGCCTCAGACTATAAAAATCAAGTAATAGGGCTTTTTTGGCCAGAGCCTGAAAAACATCTTGGTTATACGGTTCCCTATCCTAAACTGAAGGACAAATTGCATTTCCGCCCAGCAGAATTAACGCTTTGGAGTGGTGCGAGTGGTGCAGGCAAAAGCCAATTGTTATCAGACTGTATTCCCCATTGGATTGCGCAAAAGAGTCGACTTTGCTTAGCGTCTCTAGAAATGAAAGGAGAACAATCTTTACGGCGTTTAACCAAACAAACGGGCGGCTTAGAGAAGCCTACAAAAGAGACGATTGAACGGATTCTTCATTTTTTAGACAATGGGCTTATTCTTTATGAACATGTTGGCAAATCAAGCGTTGACACCTTGCTTGATGTCTTTGACTACTGTCGTGCGCGCTATGGCTGTGATCAATTTATCATCGACAGTCTTATGCGGCTTGGCATTGCCTCTGATGATTATGCAGGACAAGAACAAGCCGTTTATAAAATGGTTGATTGGGCTGTTTTAAACAGTGTACACATTCATCTTGTAGCCCATGCCCGCAAAAGCGGTCTGGATAAAGATATCCCCAGCACAGAAGACATTAAAGGCGCCTCAGAAATTGGTGCCAATGCCTTTAACATTATCACCATTTGGCGCAATCGATCCTTAGAAGACAAAATCTTTGCCGCCTCTCTAGCACAAGAAAAAGCAGATTTAGCCAAACGCCCTAGCGTCATTATAAATATAGCCAAACAACGTTCTGGCGATTTTGAAGGCAAAGTTGGTCTTTGGTTTGATCCCCAAACCTACCGCTATCGCTGTTCTTTTGAACAATCATTCCCTCGACGTTATCTTTAATACTCCATAAAGCCCACTCTCTGAAAAAACGCCTCCGCCTTCACACGCGCACGCCTTGCTCCCACATAAACAACAGGAAGAATAAATCCACAAATGATAAAAAACACCCAATCCTTCGACAACCAAAGCCAGCCCAACTCTAGATTCTCTGCTCCCAAACGCAAACAAAAAAAGGTCGCTCCAGCAATGGCGCAAAACACCAACCCCTTCAATAACCACAAACAACGCGTCAGCACCCCATCTTGCCGCCCCCTCATATGCAAAATCAAGAACCACTCCAACACTACAGCAAACACGATCCCTATCAAGGACAGAAGTCCCCACGGTATGTCCATACTCTCCATCCCCTCAAGAGCCAAAAAAAGGACGACTCCTAAAATGCCGTAAAACAGCACTTCCTTCAAAAAGAGGGAAATACCAACAACAGCAAAAAAAACAAATCGTTCGACATCAATATCCAAAATAAACCACAGTAAAATTAAAGGTCACACCCATAAGGAAAAAAAACACCCCCTACCTCAAGAACCAAGCCCCTAGAACACGCGCACGCCTTACACCCTGATAAATAAAGGGAGAAAGAAATCCAATAATAAAGGAAAACACCCTCTCATTCGAGAACCAAAGCCAGCTCAACCCCATATTCTCTGCTCCCTCGCGGGTAAAAAAAAGGATTAGTGCCAAAATGCAGCAAAACAGCACAAAATTCAAAACACGCAACGACCTCTGTAACACCGTATCACCTTGCTCGCGTATAAAGAACCCCAAGAGCACTTTCAACAATACAGTCAAGAGCAATCCCTTTAAGAATACCGCCCTTATGCTATCCATATCCCTGACGCCCACAGCAGCAAACCACAGGATAAAGCCCATCATGCAACAAAACATGACCGCCTTCAAGAACACTTGCCAAGCAACAGGCATACTCTTGACGCCCAGATGCACCAAACCAAGGACAGTTGCAAAAATGCAAGAAAACACCGCCCCCTTCAAAAACAGCTCCCCGTCAACAGCGCGCCTGCCCACGCCCACATAAACAAAACCCAAATAGGTGGCAACAACGCCATAAAGCACCACCCATCTCCAAAACATCCACCCTGCAACAGAGCGACGCTTTGCTCCCTCATAAATAAAAATCAAGGCAAGAGCAAAAAAGCAGAAAAAACCCAACAAAAGCCAAAACATCACATCGTTCGACATCAAATACCCCTCACAGCAATAACATCAAAGATCACGCCCATAGAGAAGAGAAATGCTCATTTTTTAAGCCCCCCAACAGTACACGCATACACCGTACCCCCTCCAGAGCAAAAAAAGGAACAAGTCCAATAGTGCCCGCAAACACCCCATTGTTCGAGATCACAAACCAGCGAACCCCCATATGCTTGGCGCCATTATGCGCCAATCCAACAACAGCTCCAACAACGCAGGAAAACACCGCTAACTTCAAAAAAGACACCCCACGCGATATCCATTTACCCCGCACCCTCATAAGTAAAACCAAGGACAGCTCCAGCAATGCAACAAACACCGCTCCCATCACTAAAAATTCCCACGATATATCAAAACGCTTTGCTCCCTTATAAGCAAAGCCAAGAACCACTACAGCAATGGTGCAAAACACCACAGCCTTGAAAAACACGCCCCACGATACAGTTCTACTGTTTGCTCCCACAACAATAAAACAAAAGGTTGCTCCAGCAATGCAAGAAAGTTCCACCCCCTGCCAAAACACCTCCCACGTAATAACCGGTCGCCCCGCACCCTCATAAGCAAAACCAAGGACCAAACCAATAACGCAGCAAAACATCAGCCCCTTCAAAAGCATGTCCCGCGCAACCACCATACGCCCCGCTCCTTCATAAGTAAAAATCAGAGACCATGCCCAAAATACAGCAAAAGATCAATCCTTTTCAAAGAATGAAAGCCTAAACCCAAAACGCCTTGCCCCTTAGATAAATAAGACCAAGGATAAGACCAAAGACAACGCCAAAAAGAATGTTAAACACGCACTTGTTTGAGAACCACACCCAAGTCAAACCAAAATGCTCAGCTTGCGCATAAACAAACTTAGAGACAGCGATAAGAATGAAGCTCAACGCCTTTTTTTAAAAAAAGCCTTCCTTGTAACCCCGTAAGACCTGATTCCCGCATAAATAAAAACAAAGACAAGAGCCCAAAGGCAGAAAAATGCCAACCCTTTCAAGAAGAAAATCCACGCCAAACAACATACTCCGCTCCCGTAAAGCCTCCCCTATAAACCAATAACAATGCCAACAGAAGCGCCCCCTCACCCTTTTAGAAAATTGCCCCTCACGCAAAAAAGCAGACATAAAAACGCATCCCTCAACAAGCATATAACAGCATAATCCCATTTCTTTTGCACAGCGAAGCAAATTTAAAATTTTTAAGGAGATGATATGAACCATCAAGAGAAAAAAAATACGCAAACCTGCCCGCTTGATCATCAAGATAAAGGAAAGCACATTGGTCATTTAAAGGCGCAAGAAATCCCTGTTGAAACGAGTAATCCTTATTTTCAACCCAATCATCCAGAAAACTCTAGCAATCCACGCACCATCAATGCCATTGCCAATGCACAAAGCCATCCCATTGCACTTTTATACGCCAAAGGACATCTCAGCAAAGCCCAATATAAAGCAGCAGAACGTTTTTATTTTTACTGGCGTCAAAGTCAAGCCGATCTCCACATGAGCCTTGACTACACCCGTGAAAAGGTTTCCTGTAGCCAAGGGTACACACACCCCATTGAACGTCAAATAGAAGCATCTAATCATTTAAAAACAATCAAAGTTCAACTGGGTATTCTTGGCTATTCACTGCTTGAACGAGTTATCGGCTATGGACAAGCAATCAAAGAATTAAGTTCTTCAAAACGCAAACAAAATTCTCTTGCCGATCATTTACGAGATTGTTTAGACTTGCTAGCATTTCATTGGGGATATGCAAACCATAAACATTTTGAATAATCCCCCTCCTCGCCATTCAAAGCTGCCTCCTATGTTGCTGCCCCCTCTACCCCCCCCCCCACGCTGCTTAACTATCGAGCAGCTCTCCCCACCTTTTCTATCCCCTCGCCCCCCAAAGAATGCAGCTTCACAAAACCCTTGTGCTCAAAATACACTCCGCTCCCTTAAAAACAAAAATCCTGCCCCCACACCAGTCCTGTCATCATGAGGTTCTTTTAAGTTTATTCATTTTTTATTGAAGAATAAGTTTTGTTTAAGATGCTTGCATACATCATAACAGCTTTAAATACAGTTTATTTAAATACAATTTAATTGTTTAATTAATGTCGAGTCTCAAAATAAATATTCAATTGAAAAAAGTATTCATTAATTTTTAATGCAAAATGACACAATCTTCTTTTTTGTAAAAAGTATTTTTTATATTGATATCTTTTCAATTCTCTGCTAATTATAGCGTAATAGTTTTGTAAGTATGGATCTGTGGATTGAATACGGTCTTTTGGATTCATTTTTTAACATGTCCTACTAGCCAATGTTAAAATTCTCCTGCTTTTAGTCCTCTGATTGTAACGGAGGACTTTTTTTATGACTGTACTTTTTTATAATTGTATTGTCTTAAATCACTCTCTTATGAGCTTTGTGCTATTCCTCCATAAGATCTACCCGCAAAATAGATCATTCTTTTGTCAAATTGGCTTGCGTTCCATCCTCAAAGAACAAAGGTTCTTAACCCAATCTGATCTACAAACAGCTTGGATAGACTTCACTCTTGGTTTTCCATTCAAGGTTTTCAGCTAAACTCAAGGCGCGACAAAACAAGCCCTGCCCTAAAGATTCACCACGCCCTTAAAAAAACACTTAAAACATATCCAAGGCGGCTGGCTCTCATATCACTAAACCGCAAATGACAGTGTTTTACGACATAACAGAATAACTTATATTTGATGACTTTCTTTATTCTGTAGCCCACCAACAGGTTGATGTATCACGACACCATATTGATTTATAATTATAATCACCCGTTCTTCATATTAAAATAAGAGACCCGAATATCATAAGGATTCTCTCATTTTAAATTTATTTCATGTTGCAACAATCAACGCCGTGTCTTTTGCACGTTACCAACATGAGAGACATATGAAATAAAACACGTCAAAGATAAAGAATCAAAATGCCTCTTATGAACACTCTCAAGAGCCAAAGGCTGTCATCATATTAGACGCTAGAATAGTATGATAGTGCTGGCTTTCCCCTTATGAGATTTTAAAGAAGGGCTTCTCCACTTCACAAGAGATTTCTCCATTATCCCATTTACCAACATCCCCATTCACCAACATTATTGTGAGATAAGACAACATGATGTTTTTTAAACAAAGACATAAATGTGCAACACAAGTATATTCTGTTTGGAACATTCTGTTTTACGTAAGGCGCGTAAGACCCCATTAAAAAACTGGCATCCCCATGAGAAAAAATCTAAAGCGTGAGGATAAAAACATGAAGCAAGCGTGATTCCATTCAGCTATTGCTCTTTAACCGCCAAACCGAATAAGAAATATATCCGGAAAGACGGAGGGAAGCTTTATCCATAGCACTTCATATTCTTCTCAAATATGTTGATCTTCCTGCTTTAAAAGATAAACTAAAAATATATACAACATCTCTCCTAACATCCCCCTCTTTCTAGCATCCCGCAAGAATCACAAGAATCAAACGTTATACAGCTCATTTTGTCATATTATAAAGCACTGTTATTTTAAGGCGGTGTTGAAACAGTTAAAATAATTGAAGTGTTTAGCCAACGCCATTAGCGAAGCAAAAAAACAAACTGTTGAAAAGCAGTGTAAATCTTGTGTAAACATAAAAAAAACAAGAAAAAGGCACAAAAATATCTTAATTTTTATAAAAATACTCAGCGTCTTTTACGATTGTATTGACGAACAACCCTGATCACATAATCATCTTAAATATTGAGAATAAAGAATGAATAGCCCTAACAAATACAGCAACCTATCAATAAAAATATAAAAACAAATCTTTTGGCTATCCCTGTTTTTTACGGAATAGGCCTTTCCCTATGGATACTGCTCACTCTCATGAAGCAGTATCCAAACTGTAGAGGATGCACTCCGCCTTCAAAAGAGTGCATCCTTCCCCTCAACGGATACTGCTCAACCCTCATGAAGCAGTATCCAAACTGTAGAGGATGCACTCCGCCTTCAAAAGAGTGCATCCTTCCCCTCAACGGATACTG
>NZ_JBHILV010000015.1:8667-8738 GCF_042193505.1 Bartonella sp. TS25HLJMH | reverse complement strand
CAACCCTCATGAAGCAGCATCCAAACTGTAGAGGATGCACTCCAGCCCTCAAAAGAGTGCACCCTTCCCCT